>JBAXFI010000262.1:0-3043 GCA_037139995.1 Comamonadaceae bacterium
CCTTGGCCAAGGAGATGTTTCCAGGCAAACGAAACTCGCTGGACGCTTTGTGCGGACGCCTGGGCGTCGACAATTCCGGACGCAAGCTGCACGGCGCCCTGCTGGACGCCGAACTGCTGGCCGATGTGTACATCAACATGACGCGCGGTCAGGAAGCCTTGCTGATCGATGCCGGCTCTTCGCATGGTGATGGCCCGGGCGTGCCGACGATCGATTTGAGCGTCTTCAAGTTGCCGGTGCTCAGCGCCAATGAGCAGGAGATGGCCGCTCATGAGCAAGTGCTGACCGAGCTCGACAAAGCCAGTGGGGGCAAGACGGTGTGGCGCCTGATGGCCTGAAATTGAGGCATAATCCGACCCTCTCCTGAAACGAATTCAGGGCGGTTAGCTCAGGGGTAGAGCACTGCATTCACACTGCAGGGGTCGCAAGTTCGAAACTTGCACTGCCCACCATCCATTGGTGATAAGAATGGGACTTGACAGAAATGCCAAGTCCCTATTTTTTTCAAGACAAGATCGCCAAGGTCTGAAAGCACTCCACAAATATCAACTTTTCATTCCTGATTAATCGGTGTGCTAATCCATATTTCCCGGTAAGATGTGGCTATGGACGCAGCCCCTTTTTATCCCCGCTTGATTCAGGCACGCATCGCAGAAGCACTGACCGACACGCCGGTTGTGCTGCTTGCCGGGCCTCGCCAGGCAGGCAAAACAACGCTGGTGCGACAGATGGCAACGCCAGGGATGCGCTATCTGACCCTGGACGATGCGTTGACGCTGCTTTCGGCCCGGGATGATCCGGTCGGCATGGTTCGCAGTTTGGACTGCGCCGTCATCGACGAGATCCAGCGCGCGCCACAGCTGTTGCTGGCCATCAAGAAGAGCGTCGATGAAGACCGGCGAGCCGGGCGCTTCTTGCTGACCGGGTCTGCCAATTTGATGGTCATGCCTGCGGTTGCGGATTCTTTGGCCGGGCGGATGGAGACGCTCGCTTTGCTGCCCTTGTCGCAAAGCGAAATCCAGGGGAGCAGCGCGAACTGGATCGATGCGGCTTTTGCGGGCAGTCTGCTCAAAGTGGCGGCACCCGTTGTGGGGCAGGCACTGGTTGAAGTTGTCTTGCAGGGGGGTTACCCGGAAGCGATTTCGCGCACCAGCGCGCGCCGGCGCGCTGTGTGGGCACGCCAGTACCTGGAGGCACTCATTGCGCGTGATGTGCGTGACGTGGCCAGCATCGACAAACTCGATCAGTTTCCCCGCTTCTTGCGCAGCCTGGCGCAGGTCTCGGGCCAGATGTGCAACTACACCCAACTCGGTGGCCAGGTCGGCCTGGACAGCAAGACAGCAGCCCGATATGTCGGTGTGTTCGAACAGATGTACCTTCTCAGACGCGTTGAGGTCTGGGCCAGAAGCAAGCTCAAACGGGTCGTCAAATCGCCCAAGTTGCAATTCATCGATGCCGGTCTGTTGGCCAGCTTGCTTGATCTGGGCGAGGCAGAAGTGCAGCGTGATCGCAGCCGATTCGGCAATGTTCTTGAAACTTTTGTCTATGCAGAATTGCTCAAGCACAGTAGCACGGCCGAGGGTGACTACCGGCTGCTCTACTACCGTGATGTTGACGGGTTTGAAGTGGATGTGGTGATCGAAAACGCTGCCGGTCAATTGATCGGTGTCGAGGTCAAGGCCGCCGCCACCGTGAAGGCGGGCGATCTGCGGGGCTTGAAAAAGTTGGCCAGTGTTGCAGCAGACCAGTTCATGATGGGCATCCTGCTGTACGACGGCACAGAAACCCTGCCTCTGGGTGATGGCATGTGGGCAGTTCCCCTGTCGACTTTGTGGGGCGGAGTTAGCTTGGAACGGAGGGTTTAGCATGGATCAGGTCGAATGCGTGGTCATTGGCGCCGGTGTGGTCGGCTTGGCGGTGGCGCGTGCGCTGGCGCTGAGCGGGCAAGAAGTGATGGTGCTCGAAGCGGCTTCAGCCATCGGCACGGGAACAAGTTCGCGCAACAGCGAAGTCATCCATGCCGGCATCTACTACCCGAAAGACTCCCTGAAAGCGAAGTTGTGCGTGCAGGGCAAACGCCTGCTGTACGACTATTGTGCTGAGCGTGGCATTGGCCACCGGCGTTGCGGCAAACTGCTGGTAGCGACGGCACCGGAGCAGGTGCGCCAGTTGCAGGGCATCAAGGAACGTGCTGAAGGCAACGGCGTGAATGATCTGCAGTTGCTCAGCGGCGAACAGGCGCGTGCCATGGAGTCTGCGCTGGTTTGTGACGCAGCCATCTTTTCACCCAGCACCGGCATTGTTGACAGCCACGCCCTGATGCTGGCACTGCAGGGCGACATAGAAAATCGCGGGGGCATGGTGGTCCTCAACTCAAAGCTGGCGCGCGCCGATTGCACGCCAGCAGGTATTGGCCTGACTGCCGCCGACGGCACCCAACTGCTGGCAAAGAGCGTGGTTAATGCGGCTGGTTTGCTGGCGCCAGCGCTGGCAACCCGTTTCACCGGGCTGGCACCGCAGCATGTGCCGCGCGCCTGGTTTGCCAAGGGAAATTACTTTACCCTGGCCGGTCGCGCGCCGTTTTCACACCTGATCTATCCCGTGCCTCAGACCGGCGGCTTGGGTGTACATCTGACGCTGGATCTGGGCGGGCAGGCCAAGTTCGGGCCCGACGTGCAGTGGGTTGACTCAGCGCAGGATTTGACGGTCGATCCGGCGCGCGGCGACGCCTTTTATGCTGAAGTGCGCAAGTACTGGCCAGCGCTCGAAGGCGGCGCGCTGATTCCGGGTTATGCCGGGATACGCCCGAAGATTCACGGCCCCGGCCAGGCTGATTGCGACTTCCTGATTCAGGGCCCGGCCGTGCACGGTGTGCCTGGCCTGGTCAACCTGTTCGGCATCGAGTCGCCGGGGCTGACCAGCGCGCTGGCGATTGGTGAGTTTGTGCTGTCATCCCGGAGCGGCAATTGTCATCCCGGACCTGATCCGATAAGCGCTAACTTAGACACTTACTTTTGATGTATCCTTCGGCTATCGCAGCAAC
>JBAXFI010000263.1:0-3023 GCA_037139995.1 Comamonadaceae bacterium
CCATGGCAGTCAGGCAGATTCCAAGTCATCGGAGAGTCACGAAGTTGTCACGAACCGTCGGTACGCTAGCCCCATCACTAACCTGGAGAAAATCTCATGTTCACTCGCCGAGTCTTAAGTCTTTCCCTCGTCGCCCTGGCACTGGCTGCTTGCGCTTCTGTTCCCACCCCGGTGTCCGTCGCTGACAGCATCAGCAAGAACCCGAATCTGAGCACCCTGAGCGGCTTGATCGGCCAGGCCGGCTTGACCGCCACCCTGCAAAGCACGGGTCCGTTCACCGTTTTTGCCCCGAGCAACGACGCCTTCAAGGCGGTGCCAGCCAAGACCATGGACGACCTCGCAAAGCACCCCAACAAGCTCAAGGATGTGCTGACGTTTCACGTGCTGCCTGGCAAGCTGATGGCAGTTGAGGTCAAGAACTCGGCACCCAAGACGGTGAACGGCGCCCATGTCGCCGTCTCCAAGGCTGGCGAATTTGTCACGATTGAACAAGCCATGGTTCAGACAGCCGACATCCCGGCCACCAACGGCGTCATCCACATCATCGACAGTGTGCTGATTCCGCCCGCCAAGAAATAGGCTGCGGCAACGGGCGGGGTCCCGATGCTATGCTAAGCGTCAAGACAGAGGAAAAGATCGCTGATGCAAGATGGAACACGCCTGGCGGCTGTGGATTTGGGATCCAACAGCTTTCGCCTTGAAATGGGGCGGATTGAACACGACCAGTTTTACCGCACCGAGTATTTGAAAGAAACCGTGCGTCAGGGTAGCGGCCTCGATGAGGAACGCAATCTGACGGCCGACGCCATGCAAAGGGGCTGGGACTGCCTGGCCCGTTTTGGTGAACGTCTGGCCGGCTTCGACGACAGCACGGTACGCGCCGTTGCCACGCAAACCTTGCGCGAGGCACGCAACCGCGATGAATTTCTGGATAAGGCGAATCAGGTACTCGGCTTTCCGATCGACGTGATTTCTGGACGCGAAGAGGCACGCCTGATTTACCAGGGTGTGGCACATGCCCTGCCAGCCAGTAACGATCGTCGTCTGGTGGTTGACATTGGCGGGCGCTCGACCGAGTTGATCCTTGGGCAGGGGCTGAAGCCCAAAGTAATGGAGTCGTACCGGGTTGGCAGCATCGCCTGGTCAGCGCGCTATTTTCCGGACAACCAATTCTCCAAACATGCTTTTCAAATGGCAGAGATCGCTGCCAAGGCCTTGCTGGACGAAGCGCTCAATGCCTACCGGCGCGAGGACTGGGACCTGGCCTACGGCTCGGCCGGCACGGTCGGCGCTGTGGGTGACGTGCTGGTGGCGGCCGGCTGGCCTGAAGGTACGGTCGACCGTGCCGGGCTGGACTGGTTGCAGGACAAACTGATCAGCGCGCAAAGTGCTGACCGGATTCGGCTGGTCGGCTTGAAAGAAGACCGGCGAACCATCATCGGTGGTGGCCTGAGTATCCTGCGCGCTGTATTCGACCTACTGCAAATCGATCAAATGCAACTCGCCAACGGCGGCCTGCGCCATGGCGTTCTCTTCAACCTGGCCGGCAGCAGTTCAGATCAATCCGATGTCCGTCCCCGATCAGTACAACGGTTGGCGAGCAAATTTGGGACCGACCTGGAGCACGGATTGCGGGTCAGCAAAGTGGCGTTGCACTTGTTTGCACAATTGCAATCCCATCAGAAACTGGCCGTCCTGAGAAATGAACGCCCGGGGCGCAAACTGGCTTGGGCCGCGCAATTGCACGAAATTGGTAGCCGCATTTCCCACGCCGACTATCACAAGCACGGCGCCTATATTCTGGAAAATTCGGATGCCATGGGCTTCACCCTGTCCGAGTTGCACCGCCTGAGCTTGCTGGTGTTGGGCCACCGCGGCAAACTGCGCAAGCTCGACATCGACTTTGAAGATGAAGTATTCATGGAGCAACTGCTGGCGCTGCGGCTGGCGGTGATCTTGTGCCATGCCAGGCGCGACCCTGATCTGGGCGGCCTGCAGTTGTCGCGCCCGGCCGAGAGCGACAAGGCTTTTGCCCTCAGTTGCCGACCCAAATGGGCACAGAACTACCCGCAATCGGCCCATCTGCTGCGCGAAGAGGTGCTGGCCTGGCAAAAGATACCCTGGTCTTTGACTCTGAGCGGTTGCTGAAGTCGGCGCCGGCCTGTAGTGCGCGCTGACTATTGACTTTTCAGACTTTAACGGTATAAACTGTATACCTCGTTAATTTCAAGGAATGGCAATATGGTCACAACACTAAAAACAACTCCTCCCGCTGCTCCCGCAAAAGCAGCCACAGCGGCTCCTGCCAAGCTTGCAGCGCCCGCGAAAACGGCGGCAGTTGCAAACAAGGTAGCGCCAAAGGCAGCACCGAAGAAAATCGTCAAGAAGGCGGCAAAAGTCGTTGTCAAGGCAGTACCGGCGAAGACAGCTGTCACCAGGCCAGTTGTGGTTAAGACGGTGGCCACGGCTATCGCCAAGCCAGCGGTCAATGCAGCTACCAAGCCCAAGACCGTCAAGCCGGTCAAGGAAAAGAAAGCAAAACTGGTGCGTGACAGCTTCACCATTCCGAAGGTGGAGTACAGCGTACTGGCCGAACTCAAGCAACGCGCCGGCAAACTCGGCAGTCCGATCAAGAAAAGCGAATTGCTGCGCGCCGGCATCAAGGCCCTGGCCGCCATGGCCGACAGCGCATTTGTGGCCGCCTTGAAAGCCGTACCTGCCGTCAAGACCGGGCGGCCAGCAAAAGACTGAGCTGCCCGGTGACGGGAATCAGAGCACTGGCAGGCCGCTGAGGTAACCGACAGCGGAGCTCTTCTTGGTGTTCCAGTTGGCGTTGATCAGCGGATCAACGCCAGCCTTGATGACGGAGTGAATCCCTGTCCAGTCCCCGGCATGCTGGAAGTTACTCATCACGTAAGAAAAGCCGTTCAGATTGTCCACAGCCTGCAATCCGGTCGACTCGCCTCCAGCTGGAATCGACAGGATGCGCGAGAGCTTCTTGCTGTCCACGTTATAGGCCCACA
>JBAXFI010000264.1:0-3017 GCA_037139995.1 Comamonadaceae bacterium
GCCGAACTAAAGGTTACACAACAAATGTCCAGTACGACCGTCGCCGAGTTTGCCAGCGAACTCAAAAAATCAACCGATACGCTGCTTGAGCAATTGAAGTCGGCAGGCGTTGCCACATCGGCTGCCTCCGACAAGCTCAGCGACGCTGACAAGCAGCGTTTACTCGCCTACTTGCAGTCGACCCACGGTGCTGCCGGGTCGGAGCGCAAGAAGATTACGCTGGTGAAGAAATCGACCAGCGAAATCAAGCAGGCGGATGCGACTGGCAAGGCCAGAACGATTCAGGTTGAAGTGCGCAAAAAGCGTACCTTTGTCCGGCGCGAGGACGGTGTTGATACGCCGGCCGAGGCAGCCGAGGCAGAACAGGCGGTCGAGACGACGCCCTTGATCGATAACGCCGAACTGGCACGCCGCGAGGAGCAAGCGCGCCGTCAGGCAGAGTTGATCCGGCGTCAGGAAGAGGAACTTTCGGAGCGCCGGCGTCTGCGCGAAGAGCAGGAAGCCAATGCGCGTGCGGCGGCAACACTGGCTGCCGAGTCTGCGGCGCAGAGCGCGGCTCTGCAAGCCAGCCTGGACAGTGGCAAGCCCAAGGCGGCCGACCCACAAGTCCAGGAAGCGATCGACAAGGCTGCGGCCGACAGCCTCGAAGCGGCGCGCAAGGCTCAGGCCGACGCGCTGGAGCTGGCTCGGGAAAAAGCTGCTGCGGATTCCAAGACACAAGCTGCCGAGGATGTAGCGCGCGCCGATGATCTGGCTGGCCGCAGACGGACAGCGGAGGCGGAGGCTGCGGCCATTCGCCTGATGATGTCGGCACCCGCCAAGAAGCCGCCAGTCAAGAAGGTTGAAGAGGTCAAGAAAGCAGGCCTGGCAGAGGCTGCCAAAGCCGCCAGCATCAAGGGCACCTTGCACAAGCCGGCTGCCGGCACCGCACCCGCCAAACCGGCTCGTGCCGGCGCCGGCGGAGCACCCGCCGCTGGGGCAGCAGCAGGCGCCGGCAAGGAAGTCAAGTCGGCCAAACTTTCCAGCAGTTGGGCCGGCGACCCGGCCAAGAAGAAGGCCATACCAACACGTGGCGCGGTCGGTCCTACGGGTCCGGGTCGTGCCAATAACTGGCGCTCGGGCCCGCGCGGTAAACGCGGCAACACGGGCCATGATCGCGACGACAACAGAGCGCCCGCTGCACCGGTCGAGACGCGCATTATTGAAGTCCATGTGCCCGAAACCATTACGGTGGCGGAACTGGCGCACAAGATGGCGGTCAAGGCATCGGAGGTCATCAAGCAATTGATGAAACTGGGCCAGATGGTCACCATCAACCAGCCGCTGGATCAGGATACCGCCATGATTGTGGTGGAGGAGATGGGCCACAAAGCCATTGTTGCGGCGCTGGATGATCCGGAAGCCTTTACCGACGACGAGGTGTCCAAGCAGCAGTCCGAGTCCCTGCCGCGTGCACCGGTTGTCACCGTCATGGGCCACGTGGACCATGGCAAGACATCACTGCTCGATTACATCCGACGCGCCAAAGTGGCTTCGGGCGAGGCGGGTGGTATCACACAGCACATCGGTGCTTATCACGTGGAGACGCCGCGCGGTGTCATTTCCTTCCTTGATACGCCAGGTCACGAGGCCTTTACCGCCATGCGGGCGCGCGGTGCCAAGGCTACCGATATTGTGATTCTGGTCGTGGCCGCCGACGATGGTGTGATGCCACAAACCAAGGAAGCGATCAAGCACGCCAGGGCAGCCGGTGTGCCGATCGTGGTGGCAATCAACAAGATTGACAAACCAGACGCCAATCCGGAACGTGTCAAGAATGAACTGGTGGTCGAAGAAGTGGTGCCGGAAGAGTTCGGTGGCGACTCTCCGTTCATCGCCGTCTCGGCGAAGACCGGTGAAGGCATTGACGCCTTGCTGGAGCAGGTCTTGCTGCAGGCTGAAGTGCTTGAGCTGCGTGCACCCGTGGACGCGATGGCCAAGGGTCTGGTGATTGAAGCCCAGCTTGACAAGGGACGCGGCCCGGTTGCCACGGTCCTGGTGCAGTCGGGTACGCTCAAGACGGGTGACGTGGTGCTGGCTGGCTCGACCTACGGACGTGTGCGCGCCATGCTGGATGAAAACGGCAAGAGCATCAAGACCGCAGGACCGTCGATTCCAGTCGAGATTCAGGGTCTGACCGAGGTGCCGCAGGCGGGTGACGACTTCATGGTGATGGCCGACGAACGCCGTGCCCGTGAAATTGCCACTTACCGTGCCGGCAAGTTCCGTCATACCAAGTTGGCAAAGCAGCAGGCAGCCAAACTCGAGAACATGTTTACCGACATGGCGGCGGGCGAGGTCAAGATGGTCCCCATCATTGTCAAGGCCGATGTGCAGGGTTCGCAGGAAGCGCTGGCGCAGTCTCTGCTCAAGCTCTCCACGGACGAAGTCAAGGTGCAAATGGTGTACACCGCCGTCGGTGCCATCAGTGAATCGGATGTGAATCTGGCCATTGCAGCCAAGGCGGTCATCATCGGCTTCAATACCCGAGCGGATGCCGGGGCGCGCAAGCTGGCCGAGAGCAATGGCGTCGATATTCGTTACTACGACATCATTTATGACGCAGTTGACGAGCTGAAACTGGCCATGTCGGGCATGCTGACTCCGGACAAGAAGGAAGAAGTCATTGGCACTGCCGAAATTCGCCAGGTCTTCAAGGTCAGCAAGATCGGCTCGATCGCCGGTTGTATGGTCACGTCGGGTCTGGTGCGGCGTACCTCACGGCTTCGCTTGCTGCGCGACAACTTGGTCATCTTTACCGGTGAACTGGACTCGCTCAAGCGTTTCAAGGACGATGCCAAGGAAGTCAAGGAAGGCTTTGATTGCGGCTTGAACATCAAGAATTACAACGACATCCAGGAAGGCGATGTGCTGGAGTTCTTTGAAATCCGCGAGATCGCCAGAACGCTCTAAGTCGACGTGCGCAAGAAGTCAAGCACTCCCAATCGGAGCTTCAAGGTGGCCGATCAGATCCAGCG
>JBAXFI010000265.1:0-3009 GCA_037139995.1 Comamonadaceae bacterium
TTTCATGCGGACATGCACCCGGGCAACATTCAGGTCAGTATCGAGCCTGCCACCTTCGGCCGCTATATATCGCTTGATTTTGGCATCATTGGTACCCTCAGCCGGTCTGACAAAGAGTACCTGGCACAGAATTTCACCGCATTTTTCAGGCGCGACTACAAGCGCGTGGCGGAACTGCACATCGAGTCAGGCTGGGTACCGGCGACGACCCGGGTTGACGAACTGGAGTCTGCCATCCGCTCGGTTTGCGAACCCTACTTCGACCGTCCGCTCAAGGATTTTTCACTCGGACTGGTGTTGATGCGCTTGTTTCAGACGTCCAGACGCTTTTCGGTTGAAATTCAACCCCAGTTGGTGTTGCTGCAAAAAACCCTGCTCAACATCGAGGGCCTGGGTCGTCAGCTCGACCCTGATCTGGATCTCTGGAATACCGCAAAGCCGTTTCTGGAGCGCTGGATGGTCGATCAGATCGGCCCCAAAAAGCTGATCGAGCAATTGCGCAATGAGGCGCCACTCTACGCCAAGCTGATTCCTGAGTTGCCGCGACTGCTGGTCGACTTTCTCAAGGGCGAGCGGTCAGGCTCATCGCAGGCGCTGAACGCGCTGCTGGTGGAGCAAAAGCGCACGAACCGGCTGTTACAGGGTCTGGTGTATGGCTGCTTTGGCTTTGTGCTGGGGGTGCTTGCCATGCAAATCTGGGGCCGCTTCCATCATTTCTAATTGCTTGCAGTGAGAGCATCAACATAGGCGCCAAGGCCTATAATCAAGGGCTTTGCAACCTGAAATCCGAGCCCTATTGCCATGCCAATTTACGCCTATAAATGCGAGTCCTGCGGGTTTGCCAAGGATGTACTGCAAAAAATGTCGGATTCCCAATTGACCGAGTGCCCGACTTGCGGCGCCTCGGCGTTCAAGAAGCAGCTGACAGCCGCCGGCTTTCAGTTGAAGGGCTCCGGCTGGTACGCCACTGATTTCAAGGGGTCCGCCGCACCTGCAGGCGCTGCTGCTGACGCCTCAGCCCCGGCCAAACCGGCTGCCGACGGCGCGGCCCCGACGGCAGCACCGGCCAAGGCTGATTCACCCGCTGCGTCCGCCACCGGCGGTTGCAGCGGTGGCTGCGCCTGTCACTGATCTCGAATTGACTTGAGACAAAAGGTTCCCGTGCCAATCAAAAAGTACCTGCTCACCGGCTTGTTGGTTTGGTTGCCGTTGGCCATAACGCTGTGGGTCCTGCTCTGGCTGGTAGGGATGCTGGATGCCATTTTTGGCGGTTTTCTGACGGGGCTGGCGGCTTTGACGCCGGGTTCGGCTAGCACTTTGATCGAGACCCTTCGGCATATTCCGGGTCTTGGCGTTGTGCTGGTCTTTTCTGCCTTGTTGATCACCGGTGCCTTGGTGACCAATGTGGCGGGTCGCTGGTGGCTGGCGCAATGGGAGCGGCTGTTTACCCATATTCCGGTTTTCAAGTCGATCTACAACAGCGTGAAGAAAGTATCGGATACCCTTTTTTCGAGCAATGGCAATGCGTTTCGCACTGCCATGCTGGTTCAGTACCCGCGCGCGGGTGTCTGGACCATCGCATTTCAGACCGGCACGCCCAGTGGCGAAGTGGCAGCCCAATTAGGCCCGGATTTCGTCAGTGTGTACGTGCCAACGACGCCGAACCCGACCAGTGGATTTTTTCTGATATTGCCACGCGCCGAAGTGATTGAACTGCAGATGAGTGTCGACGAGGCGCTTACTTATGTCATATCTATGGGCTCGGTTGCGCCAGGCGCGCCGCCTGCCAGTGCACCAAAATAGTTGACTTGTTATTAACCTGCGCCCCCTAGAGTGGCGGCATTGAAAGTTGTTTATGGCCATGCGTTCCCACTATTGCGGTCTTGTGACCGAAGCCCTGTTGGGTCAGACTGTCAGCCTGTGTGGCTGGGTGAATCGTCGTCGCGATCATGGTGGCGTGATCTTTGTCGATATTCGCGACCGTGAGGGCTATGTGCAGGTGGTGTGCGATCCGGATCGTGCCGCGATGTTCGAGGTCGCTGAGGGTCTGCGCAACGAGTTTTGCATCCAGGTCAAAGGCCTGGTGCGATCGCGTCCGACCGGCACCATCAACGAGAGTCTCAAGAGTGGCAAGGTCGAGGTGCTGTGCCATGAGTTGACCGTACTCAACCCGTCGGTGACGCCGCCGTTTCAACTCGATGATGAAAGCCTCAGTGAGACCACGCGTCTGACGCACCGGGTGCTGGACCTGCGTCGCCCCTATATGCAGAACAACCTGATGCTGCGTTATCGGGTGGCCATGGAAGTGCGAAAGTACCTTGATGCCCATGGTTTCATCGACATTGAAACGCCGATGCTCGGCAAGTCCACGCCCGAGGGTGCGCGCGACTACCTGGTGCCAAGCCGTGTTCATGACGGACACTTTTTTGCCTTGCCGCAAAGCCCTCAACTGTTCAAGCAGTTGCTGATGATTGCCGGCTACGACCGCTATTACCAACTCACCAAATGTTTCCGTGACGAAGACTTGCGTGCTGACCGCCAGCCCGAGTTCACACAGATCGATATTGAAACCTCCTTCCTGACGGAACAGGACATTCGCGATCTGGTGCAGGGCATGATCACCACCGTCTTCAAGAACACGATGGGCGTTGATCTGGGTGAGTTCCCGGTGATGGCCTACAGTGAAGCAATGCACCGTTATGGCTCCGACAAGCCCGACCTTCGGGTCAAGCTGGAATTCACCGAACTGACCGACGTCATGACGGATGTGGACTTCAAGGTGTTCTCCGGCGCAGCCAACATGAAGGATGGGCGTGTTGTCGGCTTGCGCGTTCCGGGCGGTGCCCGTGAGGTGGGCGGTCTTGCCCGCAGCGAAATTGATGCCTATGGCGAATTCGTGAAAATCTACGGCGCCAAGGGATTGGCCTACATCAAGGTCAATGACCAGAGCAAAGGCCCGGGTGACGCGAGTGCGCGCTGGCCCGGCCTGCAGAGTCCGGTCGTCAAGAA
>JBAXFI010000266.1:0-3005 GCA_037139995.1 Comamonadaceae bacterium
CATCGCCGCCTGTTATTTGTTGCTCTTGGCTCGTTTGCGCTGGCTACCCTGGCGATTCTTTGCTACCTGATCTGGTCGGACTACCGACAGGAAATCGGCTCCGCGCAGACAAGGACACGCGACTATGCCGCCGTACTGGAAGCCCGCTTCGATGCCACGCTGCGCCGCGCCGATGCCACCTTGCGAATTCGGGCCCGCGATCTGCAGCATGCTGCCTTGAGCAAATCTGCCGTGCCCGTGCATGCCGGCGCAATCAATGCCGATCTGGATGCGCACATGGTCGATTTTGCCGAACTCGCCGGCCTGAGGATATTCGACAACGCGGGTGATCAACTGTATTCCTCCAACCGGGCCAACACACCGCTGGGCAATGTCGCTGACCGCGATTACTTCATTCAGCTGCGCGAGCAGCAGCAAGACAAGGTGGTTTTTTCAGCGGTCAATATTTCACGCACAACGGGTCGACCCACCATGGTGGTTGCCAGGGGATTGAGGGATGGTCGGGGCGCATTTCTGGGCATCGTGATCGCGTCTGTGGAACTGGAGTATCTGCAAAAGCTGTTTCAGTCCCTTGAACTTGGCCCGGGCGGCATCGTCGCGATTCACAGGACCGACGATTTCCGCCGGGTCGCGCGC
This sequence comes from Comamonadaceae bacterium, assembly GCA_037139995.1. GTDB lineage: Bacteria > Pseudomonadota > Gammaproteobacteria > Burkholderiales > Burkholderiaceae_C > Rhodoferax. The sequence continues at coordinate 637 of JBAXFI010000266.1, forward strand.
TGGCCAGTCGGCGACGGCAAGTTGAATACACCGCTGCCGCCGACCAATCCATCACGCCTGCTGCTGGCCTCTGGCAGCCACAAGGGAACGCTGCAGTATTCCTCTTCAACGGATGGCGTTACACGCATTTACGGCATCGACTCCATCAAGCACTATCCGTTCTTTGTCTCGGTAGGCATCGCACTCGATACCGCGCTGGCCAAATGGCAAACTCAGGCGCTATGGACGGGAACTTCCGGCTTCTTGCTGGTGAGTCTGCTCATCGCCCTGTTGCTGCGCCTATGGCGCGCTGAAGCAAGGCAGATAGAGTCCGTCGAAGTCGTGGCTCAGGCTGAAGAACACTGGCGACTCCTGTTTGATCGCGCTACGGAAGGCATCCTGATCCTGTCGCCCAGCGGCAAACTGATTGCAGTCAATGCCGCATTTGCGCAAATGCACGGCTACAGCATCGCCGAGATGCAGGCCATGCGGCTGCAGGATCTGGATACCCCTGAGGGACAGCAACTGATTGCTGAGAGGATGCGCCGTGTCCTTTCGGGAGAATCGCTGGCTTTCGAAGTGGAACACTACCACAAGGACCGCCATGTATTTCCAATCGAGGTGTCGGCCAGTCTGGTTGTTTCACAGGGTGAGCCCTTGATTCAGGCCTTTCATCGCGACATCAGCGAGCGCAAGCTGGCCCACGCCGCGCTGCTTCAGAGCGAGGAGCGCTATCGCACAGCGTTCCTGACCATCCCCGATGCCATCAGCATCAACCGCATGGAGGACGGACTTTTTCTGGAAGTCAACGACGGTTTTCTGCGGCTGACGGGATGGAGCCAATCCGAGGTCATAGGCAAGACCTCGAACGAGCTCAATCTGTGGCACAAACCCGAGGACCGCGATCGGTTGGTGCAGGCCCTGATGCAGAAAAGTATCTGCGAAAACCTGGAAACCGAGTTCGTCGCCAAGGATGGCAGAGTCATCTCCGCCCTGATGTCGGCGCACATCATCAAATTCGGCGGCCTGCCCTGCCTCCTGGCCGTCTCGCGCGACATCAGTGAACGCAAGGAGTCGGAGCAGATCATTCAGAGCCTGGCGTACTCGGACACCCTGACCGGCCTACCCAACCGCAGGCTTTTGCTCGACCGGCTGCAGCAAGCGCTGGTCACGAGTGCGCGGCGCCAGCGCAGAGGGGCACTGATGTTGGTCGATCTGGACGATTTCAAGATCATCAACGACACGATCGGACATCACCAAGGTGATCGCCTTCTGGAACAGGTTGCCAGGCGCCTGACCAGTTGTGTACGGGAAGGTGATACGGTGGCCCGGTTCGGAGGCGATGAGTTCGTCGTGATTCTCGAAGACCTTAGCCCGAATGCACTGGACGCGGCCGCGCAAGCCGAAGCCGTGGCTGAAAAGATCCGCAGCACCTTGAACCAGCCCTACCCATTGGCCAATGCCTCGCATCACAACAGCGCCAGCATCGGCATTACCTTGTTTGGCGAACAAGCAGAAAGCATCGACGAGCCCTTGAAGCGAGCCGACCTGGCGATGTACCAGGCCAAGTTGGCAGGGCGCAATACGCTGCGCTTCTTTGACATGCGGATGCAGATTGAGATCGACGCCCGCGTCGCGGTCGAGACCGGCTTGCGCGAGGCTGTGCTCAAAAGTCAGTTCGTCCTGCATTACCAGGCCCAGGTGACGCACGAGCACCAAGTCACCAGCGCGGAAGCGCTGGTGCGCTGGCAGGATCCCGTGCGCGGTCTGATAGCTCCTGCCGAGTTCATCGGCGCAGCAGAGAAAACCGGATTGATATTGCCTCTGGGCCGCTGGGTGCTGGAGGCCGCCTGTGGCCAATTGGCGCTGTGGGCCAGACGACCTGAAATGGCCCATCTGACGCTGGCGGTTAACGTCAGCGCGGCCCAATTCAGTCAGGCCGAATTCGTGGAGCAAGTGCTTGGGGCACTGCAGCGTACCGGTGCTCGGGCCGATCTGCTTATGCTGGAATTGACCGAAAATTTGCTGCTCACCAACGTGGGGGACGTGATTGCCAAGATGAACGCACTGAAGACCCACGGAGTGCGCTTCTCGCTGGACGATTTCGGCACCGGCTTTTCCTCGCTCTCGTACCTCAAACGCTTGCCACTTGATCAACTAAAAATTGCACAGAACTTTGTGCGAGACATCCTGACCGACCCCAATGATGCAGCGATCGCCAAAATGGTCATTGCCTTGGGCCACAGCCTGGAACTGGCTGTCATTGCCGAAGGGGTAGAGACGCAGGCGCAGCGCGACCTGCTGGAGAACCTGGGCTGCTATTTATACCAGGGCTATTTTTTCAGCAGACCGGTTCCGATAGAGGATTTTGAAGCGTATGTCATACGGGT
>JBAXFI010000267.1:0-2999 GCA_037139995.1 Comamonadaceae bacterium
TCGTAGAAAAAGCCGTTCAAGATGCCCATGTAGGCAATCGGTGTGTTCGAAAGCGAAGCAAAAATACTGTACTTGGTAGCGACCGCCCCGGTGCCGATCGCTTCCAGCGTGACGGCGGTAAAGGCGGCGTAGCACAGGCCGGCGATGAACCCATAGGACAGCACAAATGCGTAGTACATAGTCAAACTGTGTGGTGCCCACGCCATCAGAACCGCGCAGAGCGACATGATGATGCCAAATACGACATAGGCAAGCTTGCGGTCCATTCGGTCACAGAAATAGCCGCCGACCAGGCAACCCAGCGCCGATAGCAGGCCACTGAGTGCACCACTGGTGGCTGCAACGTCGTTAGCACTGGCACCCCATTCGTTAGCAAACAGTGGGAACAGGTTACCGGCAGCGCCTGAACCGATAGGCAGAAAACAAATGAGCAGGCCCAGATAGCCCACGCGCGAACTCGCAACCTGCCATAGATCCAGAAAGACGCGTTGAAGCGTGTGCCAAACAAGGGCCAAATTCTGTCGGCCAGCGCTGTCCAGTGGGGCATCTGAAAGGTCGGGCAAGTGCGGTTCGGGCTCGTTCGTAAATCGGATGGCGATACCGGTGAGCAGGCAGACCACTGCCAGTACCACGCCGGCAAGCCATGCGTGGCTTGTGTTTTCTGCAATCACCAAGGCCAATCCTCCGCCCAGGCCGCCGCCCCCCAGATTGCCAGCCTGAAACCAGCCCGCCGTGCGGCCCATCTCGCGCGGTGCGGTGTTATAGGCCATCAGGCTTTCAACCGACATGCTCAGCAAGGCGGTGGCAAAATTTCCCGTCACCACCAACACGCGCAGCCAAGGCAGACCGTCTTCGGTGGCAGGTATGGCGCCCAGAAGGGCAATACCCAAGGCACTCGTAAAGCTTGCGATGACAAACCACTTTTTGCGCGTCAGGGTCAGATCAACCAGAGGGGCATAGAGAAATTTGAAGGTGTGCGGCAGGAAGCTCAAGCCGGTGAGCACGGCGATCGTCACTGGGTCAACCCCGGCTTTGCCGAGCAGATAGACGATGGTGACCCCCAGGAATCCGCTGGCTGCACCAAACGGAATGATCAGCAGCAGGAACACCAGGGGATGTGTGTAGTTGGCTGCTGCTTTATCGAGTGTGCTGGTCAAATGGCTCAAGGCGACACTTTAACCGACGCAGGCCTTGGTAGTCTGGCGATTGGCCGGGCCAGCATCAACGTCTCCTTCAGGACTGCGGCGTCGACTTCCACTGGAACCTGCCCTTGAACCGAACCCGGCGAAACACCAGCGGTGGGCCTGAGAATGCTTTCAAACGAACCGAACGCCGGGTAAACGGGTGCTACGGCAAGCAGTGCGGCCGGTGCCAGCCACTTGCCTGATAGCCACTGAAAGGTGTTCTTGAAGAAGGCCGTTGTCAAAACAAATACCAGGGCGAACACGGCAAATTGGGACCAAATGACATGCTTGCGACCGGATGGGGGCTCTCGCATCATGACGGCCGCTGATCCCTCAATGTTTGACCAGCAGCGCGGGCAGATCGAGCGCCTTGATCTGCTCCGCAGCGGCCAGGGCATCGGAGCGGCTGGCGAGCGGCCCGACCCGCACCTGAATCAATGCACCCCGCTTGGTCGAGACCAATTGCCGATGCGCCTCCAGGTCGGTGGTTTGCAGCCGCAACATGACTTTGCGTGCATTGTCCTTCTTGGCATAGGCGCCAACCTGGACGTAATAGCGTGGGCCAGGCCTGGCCGGCTCGGATTGCGGTGGCGCTTCCGCCAGGACTGCGACCTGCGTCGCTGGCGCGGCGCTTGTGGCTGACTCAGCACTTGCAGTTGGCGCGACGCTTGTGGCTGGCTCAGCGCTTGCAGCTGGCACCGAGCCGCTGGTCGCATTGGCAAGCACGGGGGGTATGCTCTTTAGCGGGGCAGTCACGCGCAGTGTGCGGCTGGCGCCTTCTGCTATCGGCGCAGCAAACGACAGGCTCGGGCGTCGCAACTGCTGGGCGCCCGTCGAGTTGGCGGCCGCTACCAGCAACAGGCAGCAGCCAAGCAGGTTCAGTCCTGCCAGCACCCAGCCGCGTCGAGCGGTACTGGCCTGCCCCGTCAGCATTTCGCAGGCTCTGTGCACACCCAGATTGGCGACCAGCGCCCGGGTGATTCTTTTCTCGCAAAACCGGTAGTAGGCGGCATTGGCATAGATGGCTGCTATGACCGAGCTGGCCAGCAGCACAAACAACAGCAAGGCCCATGCAGTCGCGCTGGAATAGCGCCAGCCGAATCTGCCGAAGCCAAGCAGGGCCGCCACCAACAAGCCAAGCACGAGCGCATACCAGCGCGCCAGACCCCACATCTTTCTGAAGATCAACCAGTTCAGCGGCGAAGCAAAGACCGCCCAGTTCCAGCTGATGCCGGTCTTGCCTGCGGCATCAAATCTGGCAAAGTGACGCAGGTAGTAGGCCTGGTTTGGCGCACCCATAGCGGCCCGGTACAACGCCCCGGTGACGTCGGTCTGCTCCTGGATCACGGCATCCGCACTCATCGACAATCTCCAGTCTCGCGCCCATGTGAATGGCGCTGCTACTGCCCTGCCTTTTGGCGGCCAGTCAGTCACTCTTGCTTTTGCAAGCATTGCAGCGCCCTTATGTAAGCCAGACGCCCCTATGCATGATAGGCAGCGCGCGCGTTCGCCAGTCCGTTGAGGAGCGGTGCAAAAAGGCCTCTTCTCGGACCTTCATGGCAGTCCCGAGCCGGCGATACTGCGAAGCCGGCGGTGCAACGCGGACGTCCCGGTGCGGCTTGATGGCGATTCGGTCAAATGACCTACCAAGGAGGCAGCAGAGGTGAACTCACGTTTCTCGTTGAGTCGCTCGCTCAAGACCAGAGTGACGCTGTTCACGCTCGCTATTTTCGTGCTCAGCATCTGGGCGACAACGTTTTTTGCCAGCCGCCTGCTACAGGGCGATATGCAGCGCCTGCTGGGCGAGCAGCAGTT
>JBAXFI010000268.1:0-2998 GCA_037139995.1 Comamonadaceae bacterium
CCGCCACGGCAAACATTCCCGCTCCCAGATAGTGCAGAGTGTGCAACAAGGTGTTGTCAGTCGTCAGGTGCCAACGGCCATTGGAAAAAATGCGCTTATCGGCTTGCGCGGAAACCACTTCTACAAAAAAAGGTAACTATTCAGCTCACCCGGCTGGCAGAGGATCGGGAGGGTGACCTTGAAATGTGAGGGTGAGGGCATGGAAGACATTGCGCCCCTGTTTGCGCAGCGTGGCGAGGTAGGAGCGTATGGTGCAGAAAGATTCGGCGCCGTTGACGGTACGGAAGCATCCAGAGGTTTTTTGTTTCAACTTGGGCATGCGGATATCGCGTTCGGCCTGATTGTTATCGAAGGGTACACGCAAGTCAGTGAGAAAACGCAGGACATCGTCGGCGTGTTGGCGCAGACGCAACAGAAGATTGACGGCAGCGGACTGCTTGATACGACCACGCTGTTGGGGCTGGGTTCGGGTATGCGGTGGATTGTCCCTTTCGCCTTGGGCGAGGATGGCTTTGTATTGGCGGCGCAGGCCAGCGAGTTGCGAGCTTGCCAAAGGGCGTTGGGCCAGCTTTGCGGCATCGGCTTGATCCTTGGCTCGGCGCAAGAACTCGATCATCTTGCGCGGCCAGTTCTGTTCGGTAGTTTCCTCCAGGTAGATCAGTTCGCGAAGATGATGAGCATTGCACAGCGCATGGGTACAAGCATAATCGCGATAAGAAGCCCAGCCGTCATGGACAGCAACGCCCTGGAATACAGGCAAGATGCCAAAGTCGTCCATCGCGATCTGACCACGCTTATCGTGTGCACCATACCAGGTGAGCAGGGGCGTGCCCGCGGTGTGCAGCCAACGCAGCCGCGCGCCCACCCGCTGCCCGGTCTCATCAAAGTGCACCACCGGCGACGCACTCACCGCCACCGCGATGCGCATGACCGAGTGGGCCAGCGTCTTTGCAGCTTGGAAAATGCTCGCTTGCACGCTCCCCGCCGAGAGCCTCACGCCAAACAGATCGGACAAGATTTGAGCCGTACGCTCGATAGGAAGCAGTTGCTGCTGCGTCAAATAGACCAGCGTGCTCTTGATCACCGGGCCGTATTGCACCGGCGCCGAGACATTGTCCGGAAAGCTGCTGCGATGGCGTTGACCACACCGGCATTGCACTTCATAGCCGCGGTGCTCAGTTACTTGCAGCACCGGTTGCACCAGATCGAACACCTGACGCCGGTCCTCGATCAACGTATCTGCTTGGGTGCCAAGATGCGCTCCGCAGCGCTCACAGTGCTCGGGCAGCGGGTGTTGCACAATCACATCAGGCGTTGCCACGCGCTTCAGTGTCGTTCCCTCATGCCCGGCTTGCCCGCCCGGTTTGCGCCCGCTGGATTCGCGCAACGATTTGGGCTTCTTGGCCAATCCGTCCGAGGACGGGGGCTTGCTGGAGTTGTGACTGTCCTTGCGCAACCGTCCTTCCAATTCGTGAACCCGAGCACTCAACGCTTGCACCATCGCCGTCAACCGTTCTACCTGCTTCAACTGCTCAAACTGTGCGAGGATCAGCGTATCTTTCTCGGCGACGCTCAGTCTGGACAGGTCAGGTAAATCATGCATGACATGAAGTATCAGCCTTAATTAGCTTGTTTACAACAGAAATACCTGAATAGTTACGTAATTTACATCATTGCTGTCCGGTTAAAACGTGAATAGATTCATTTGATTGCAGTCGCCACCCTGTTCGGATTTGTAGTCGCGGCCCGGAAACGCTTGCTGCAAGGGCATCTTCTCGAACAGGGTGACCGACAAGATCTGTAGCAGAGTGTAGAGCGAGGCGTCCAGATTGAGGCGCTTCTTTACGATGGCGACGAGGACATAGACCGACACGGCGATCCAGATTTGCGATTTCACCGCATTCTCGGAATTGCCGTAGAACTTCTTGATACGAAGATGCTGCTTGATCCATTTGAAGAACAGTTCCACCTGCCAGCGCGCTTTGTAGAGTGCGCAAATGGTGGCTGTCGGCAACGCGAAGTTGTTGGTGATAAATACCAGCGTCTTGCCGGTTTCTGGATCCTTGAATCTGATGCGACGCAGATGTTCTGGATAGTCCTTGCGGCTGTTGATGCCGGTGAGTGCGATGGTTTGATCGCAGAGGATACCGGTGCTGCGATCCACCGCAGCCGAATAGACGCGTCGGAGCTGGGTGTTCGACTTGGCGCGTGTGACAAAGAAAGCTTGCGCCTGATGCATCATGTAAAGCCGAGCGAAGTCGAGATAGCCACGATCCATGACGTAGATCGCCCCGGCCTCCAACACCAGGATGTCGAGCGCTTTGACGTCGCCCAGTTTGCCGTCGGAGATGTGGATGAAGCTGGGAATGTTGCCGCGCAAGTCGAGCAGCGTGTGCATCTTCACCGCCGACTTGGTGGTGCGAAACAGCGCCCACGGAAAGAGCGACAGACACAGGTCGATAGTCGTCGAGTCCAAGGCGTAGGCGGTGTTCTCCAACTCGATGCCAAAGTTGTCGCCCGCGTAGAGCTTGCGCGCCTGCACGATCAGGTGCTGGGCGAATTCGGCGTGGATACACCAGTTTCGTGTCTCGTTGGCATCGGCCAGCGTCGAGCGCTTGATCTCCTGCCGCAATCCCATGTGGTAGAGCTTGGTCACCTGCGCCGAAAGGCAGACTTCGATATCGCGCAGACTCTCTCGGTAGGTGAGTTGCGCGAAGGCCATCACACGGAATTGATCGGCGCAGGTGAGCGACTTCACATACCGGTCGCCATCGTGGCGAGTGACGATGCGATGGAAGGTCTTCCATGGCAGGAAGTCCATGACTTGAGCAAAAAGCGTTTTTCCGTAATTCATCGGCGTCTCCGGCGAAAACAACGCCGGAAGACTGCCACATCGGCAATCCGCCGTTCAAATCGGGGACACACCAAAAACGTTTCATTTTTTCAGCAGATCAATGTGTTACAGAACTCAGATCGCAACTTAACCGGACAGCAGTGA
>JBAXFI010000269.1:0-2964 GCA_037139995.1 Comamonadaceae bacterium
GAGCCAACAGCCCTATCTGGCCTCGTGTTTGAACGAGGGAAGTACAAATGAGGAGGTCTCTTACAAATCGCAACCAACGAGCATGAAAACATCGAAGTGCCAACAAGGGCACGAGTACCAGAAATCAAAAACGTGAAGTGGAACGTGGCTGCTTCACAGACGCGGCCACATGAAGCTCCCCTCTTTCGCCCGGCGGGGCGAGAGAGGGGCGGGGGGGAGTGAGTGGGGGAAGAACCCAAGAAATAAAGAGAATAAAACACAAATTTCAGACGGGCCGCACTGCCGCCAGTCGCCGCAGCAACTGCTGCACGATATCGCTTTGCATATCGCGGTACAGCAGGACTTCTTCGGCTTCCTTGGCCAGCACGGCTGATTCGTTGAAGCTGATGTCGCGCTGCTGCACGATTTCGACCGGCGCCACCAGTTCTTGCCCCTGGGCGTTGCGGACCCTGAACTTGAGTCGAATGCGCAGCTGGAATTCACGCACCTGGCCCGAACTGTTGACGCCCACCACGATCTTCTCGCGCTGCTCCTGCAGAATTTCGAGCACAAGCTGCGCCTGATCCAAGGCTTCCTCGGGCCGCAGGACGCGTACCGCGCCGCCAAAGGAGTGCCGCAACTCGATGGCCAGCGGCCCGCCTGGCTGGGGCGTTATGGCCAGCGAAGAGAAGGCGAAATCCTGCGAGGCACGCAGTTTGAATCCGCAAGCCGTCAGCGCCAGCGCAACCAAGCCGCTACTGCCCAGTCTGTACATCCCTACCAGCGCGCTGCGACGATTCATGGCAAGCTGCTTCAGACGACGACGTTGACGAGACGACCCGCCACGATCACGATCTTGCGGATGGCTGCGCCACCGGAGAGCTTCTGGAAAATCTCGCTCTCAATGGCCGCTCGCTCGATGTCTTCACGCGGCGCGGTCGATGGCACCACGATCGAGCCTCTGAGCTTGCCGTTGATCTGCAGCATGAGCTCCATTTCGTCCTGCAGCAAAGCCGCTTCATCCGCTACCGGCCAGGCCGCATCGAGCAGGTCGCCATAGTCGGCGGCGTAGCCAAGCTCTACCCACAAGGCGTAGGTCAGGTGCGGTGTTGCCGGGTAAATGGCGCGCAGCAGGATGCCAAAGCCTTCACGCAGCGCCACCGGGTTGCCGCTGGCACCATCATCCTGAAAGCCTTCGAGCGCATTGAGCATCTTCATGGCGCCAGAGACAACCGTGTTGTACTGCATGCGCTGGTAGTCGTAATCGACCTGCTTGAACACGCTATGGATTTCGCGCCGCAGGGCTTTGGCACTTTTGCCAAAACTGATGCCCTGCAACTTGTGCTGAACCGGCAGGCCGGCGCCACCGCCGTGCAGCTTGACGCCAAAATTCCAGAGCCGTCGCAGAAAACGATAGGAGCCCTCGACGGCAGCGTCGTTCCACTCCAGGGTGGCCTCGGGCGGCGCCGTGAACATGGTGTACAGGCGCGCTGTGTCCGCTCCGTATTTTTCGATCAGGTCCTGCGGATCGACACCGTTGTTCTTGGACTTGCTCATGGTGCCCACGCCTTCGTAGGCTATGAGCGTGCCAGCCGGCAAGTTGCCTTTGGCTTCTTTCAGCCGGGCACCAGTGACCTTGCCCGCCGCGTCTTGAATATCCTCCACCTCAGCCGGCCAGAAGTACTCGACGCCGCCCTTCTCGTTTCTGCGCGAGTAGATGTGATTGAGCACCATACCCTGCGTCAACAGCTTGGTAAACGGTTCATCGACCTTGACCAGTCCGAGATCGCGCATCACCTTGGTCCAGAAGCGCGCATACAGCAGGTGCAGAATGGCGTGCTCGATGCCGCCGATGTACTGGTCCATCGGCATCCAGTAGGCGGCGCCATCGGCCACCATCGCCTGCTCATTGCGGGGGTCGCAATAGCGCATGTAGTACCAGCTCGAATCGACAAAGGTGTCCATGGTGTCGGTCTCGCGCCGGGCCGCCGCGCCACAGATCGGACAAACGACGCCAGCGTGAAAGCCGGCGTGCTTGTGCAAGGGGTTGCCGGAACCATCAGGCACGCAGTCCAGTGGCAGCACCACCGGCAAATCCTTCTCGGGCACCGGCACCGCGCCGTGTTCCGGGCAATGGATGATCGGAATCGGCGTGCCCCAGTAGCGCTGGCGACTCACGCCCCAATCGCGCAGTCGCCAGGTGATTTTCTTCTCGCCCAGGCCCTTGCCGGCCAGCTTGTGCGCGACCGCGTCTACTGCCTGAGTGAACGACATGCCGCTGAAACTGCCGGAATTGATGACCACACCGCGCTGCTTGTCGGCGTACCAGTCCTGCCAGTGCTCGTAGTCGTAGTGCTCACCGTCCACATGCACCACCTGCTTGATCGGCAGGCCGTACTTGCGGGCAAATTCAAAATCGCGCTCGTCGTGCGCCGGCACACCCATCACGGCACCGTCGCCATAGCTCATCAGGACGTAATTACCAACCCACAGTGGCACAACGTCGCCGGTTAGCGGGTGCGTCACGTGCAAACCGGTATCGAGCCCCTTCTTCTCCTGCGTTGCCAGTTCGGCCTCGGTTGTGCCGCCGGCTTTGCATTCCTCGATGAAGGCCGCCAGTGGCGCGTTGCCCTGCGCCGCATGGACAGCCAGCGGATGTTCCGGTGCCACAGCACAAAAAGTGACGCCTTTGATGGTGTCCGGGCGGGTCGTGAAGACATACATCCTGCCGTCGCCGATCAGTGCGCCGGCGGTGTCCCGGATCTCGTGCGGAAAAGCAAAACGTACGCCCTCGCTGCGACCAATCCAGTTCTCCTGCATCAGCTTGACGCGCTCGGGCCAGCCCGGCAGGCCCGACTGCACCTGCTCGAGCAACTCCTGCGCGTAGTCGGTGATCTTCAGGTAGTAGCCCGGGATCTCGCGCTTTTCCACCACCGCGCCGGTGCGCCAGCCCTTGCCGTCGATCACCTGCTCGTTGGCCAGCAC
>JBAXFI010000270.1:0-2958 GCA_037139995.1 Comamonadaceae bacterium
GCGATGATGTTGGGCACCGCACTGACGCCACTGCCGCAGTGATGCACCACGCTTGATGGATCGCGTTGCCCTAGCAGTGCGTCAAACTCGGCTCTAAGCTGCTGCGCTGGTTTGAATCTTCCATCCGGATCAAAATTTTGACCGAACGGACGGTTCAGGGCGCCAGGAATATGCCCGGCAACCGGGTCCAGCGGTTCGACTTCGCCCCTGAAGCGCGGCGCGCCACGGGCGTCAATCAGGCTTTGCTCCGGTCTGCCTAATTTGGCGACGACCTCAGTGACTGTGCGCAAGGCTGCTTTCGCCTCGGTCAAAGAGAATTTGACGGCTGCGCCGGGCACCGCCGCGCCGCTTTCGACCGCGCCATCGCTCGCCACCCAGGCCTGCATGCCGCCGTCCAGCACGGCTGCATTTTCATGCCCCACCCATTTCAGCATCCACCAAAGCCGACCACAGTAATTGACACCCTGGCGGTCGTAAACCACGGCCTGCATCTGATTGCCAAAGCCGATGCTGCCGAGCCATGCTGCGAAAGCTTCGCGTGAGGGCAGGGGATGGCGCCCACCCGATGCGGCGTCGGTGGCGTCTTTGCCTGCACTCAAGTGTTGATCCAGATCCGCTCGCACTGCGCCAGCGATGTGGGATTGCTGGTACTGCTGATCGCCGATCAGGGGTTTGCCCAGTTCAAAGCTGCAGTCAAACACCATGCAGGGCTGTGCGCTGCTTTGCAAGTCTTTGAGTTGTGAGGTGGATATCAGTGTTGTATACATGGGGTGGTCTCCTCGCGTAAAACGATGTGATGATGTGGTGTTTTCAGTGAACTTCGGCTGGCGTATCAGGCAGGAGGCGAGTGCGCAGTACCGTCGCAGCCAGGCCGCTGGCCACAATCAGCGCCATACCGGCCCAGCCGATGAGAGGAATACTGTCACCAAGCAGAAGCAGACTGTAGAAGGCACCAAACACAATGCCTGAGTATTGCAAATTTGCCACCAGCAAGGTTGAGCCTCGGCTGTAGGCGCGTGTCATGCACCACTGGCCCAGTGACGCCAGTATGCCAATAGGAACCAGCCAGGCGATGGCCTGCCAGCTGACTGAACTCCAGGAACTCATGCCGGTCCAAGCGATGCCTGCGAGTCCGCAGATGGTTGAACCCAGCGAGAAATAGAACACGGTACGTCCTTCGGGTTCTCCAGCTTTGCCCAAGGCAGTCACTTGCATATAGGCCAGTGCCGCCCCGAGTCCGGAGAGCAGGCCGATCAGACCGGCGAACAACTGATTTTGGTCAATGGTGGGGCGCAGCATCATCACGACCCCGGCAAAGCCAGCCAGCACGGTCGCCATCAACGGGCCTTGACGTTCGGCGCGACCATAGAGCATGGCTCCCCCCACAATAAAGGCAGCCACCCAGACGCCGCTCATGTAGTTCAGCGTCATGGCGGTCGCCAGGGGCAGGTGGGCAATGGCATAAAACCAAGAGCCCAGTGACAGCACGCCGACGACGCTGCGCCAGGCGTGCATCATGGGAACCGGCGTTTTCAGAGGCGTGCCTCTGGCATGCAGTACCAGGGCGATGAAGAGCACGCTGACGACACCGCGATAAAAGACCAGTTCAAAGGTATTGAAACTAACCGATGCGACCTTGACACCCACCGCCATCGTGGCAAAGAAGAAGGAACCCAGAACCATCCATAACGCCTGCATGGGCGTTACAGCTGGATCTGACCGCGATACCAGTCGTGAAAGTGCTGCATGCCGTCTTCCATGGGACTTTGGTAGGGGCCGACTTCGTTGTCTCCGCGCTCCATCAGCGCACGGCGACCCGCATCCATGCGTTCGCCAATTTCGTCATCTTCGATGCAGGTCTCCATGTAGGCTGCCTGCTGCGCTTCCACAAATTCACGCTCAAATGCCTGAATTTCTTCGGGGTAGTAGAACTCGACCATGTTCAGGGTCTTGTTGACGCCTGTGGGGTGCAGGGTGGAGACTGTGAGTACGTGGGGGTACCACTCGACCATGATGTGGGGGTAGTAAGTCAGCCATATGGCCCCGTACTTGCTGGGCTCGCCCTTGCGGTAGCGGCGAAGCGCGTCCTGCCAGCGCTGATAGACCGCGCTGCCGGCTCGCGCAGCCGGATTCGCGTTGCCCACGGTCTGGACCGAGTAATGCTGCTTGAACTCCCAACGCAGGTCGTCGCAGGTAACCATGCTGCCAAGTCCGGGGTGGTATGGTCCGACGTGGTAGTCCTCCAGATAGACCTCAATAAAGGTCTTCCAGTTGTAATTGCACTCGTGCATTTCCACCTTGTCCAGCACATAACCGCTGAAGTCCAGATCAGCTCGCGGGCCCATGTTGGCGAGATCGGCCTCGATGTCGCGACCATTGTCTTCAAACAGCATGCCGTTCCACTCGCGCAATTTGTAGTTGTTGAGGTTCAGGCAGGGGTCGCTCGGGAAATGAGGTGCACCCAGCAGCGTGCCGACGCCCGGGTTGGCCGTACCGCTGTAGGTCCACCGGTGCAAAGGACACACGATATTGCCAGCAGCGGCGCCAGGATGCACCTGATTGAGGGAACCACGTCCTTGCAGCATCACTGCCTGCCGATGGCGGCAGACATTGGAAACAAGCTCAATGCCAGCGCTGGTATGCACCAAGGCGCGGCCGCCGCCCTCCTGCGCCAGCGTGGCGTAGTCGCCCACGTTGGGTACGCTCAAGGCGTGTCCAACATAGCGTGGGCCGCGACAAAAAAACGTATCGAGTTCGCGCAGATAAAGCGCATCGTCAAAATAGCTTGTAACTGGTAGTTGGCCAGTGGCCTGCTGCAGTTGAAGACTTAAATCAGACATCGGAGTCCTGACCTAAAGTTAGGGAATAGGGTGCAAAAATGGCAATCCTGATTTGATTGCCAGTAGGGAGATTTTGCACCATGGCGCTACAACCAGAAAAAGCTTGGGTTGCATCCAG
>JBAXFI010000271.1:0-2954 GCA_037139995.1 Comamonadaceae bacterium
AAAGAGCTGGAAAAAATCAAGGTCCGTGTTGCAGCGGCAAAGCTGATGGGAAAGGTGTGGCCGCCGGCGCGAACGTGCATGAATTTGGCCGGTTTGAAATTGCTGATGGATTTGGGAACGAATTGCAAGGTCATGCTGGTCCATGGGATGCGAGGCCGGCGAGTCAGAGTTCGATCTGATCCTTGGAGCGGTAGCTCTTGCCCTCGATACGCACGGTTTCTGCGTGGTGAAGCAGCCGGTCCAGCAGGGCCGACGTGAGGACAGCGTCGTTGTTGAAGATGCTGGCCCACTGCTTGTAGACGCGGTTCGTGGTGAGCAGCGTGGCGCCACGCTCGTAGCGGTGGCTGATGATCTGAAACAGACAGTCGGCGCCGAACTTATCGATCGGCAGGTAGCCCAATTCGTCGATGCACAGTACCTCGGGTTTGATGTAGTGGTGCAGCGCGCGCTTGATGCTGCCACTGGCCTGGGCTGCGGCCAGCGTGTTGATGATGTCGATGGCACCGGTGAACAGCACCGAGTGGCCACGCAGGCATGCCGCGTGCCCCAGGGCTGTCATCAAATGGCTCTTGCCCAGTCCGGTGCCGGAGATGAACACGACATTGGCGTGTTGCTTGATGAAGTCCAGGTGAAACAGATTCTGGATGAGCAGTCGGTTGATCTTGGTGGGCCAGTTCCAGTCGAACTGATCGAGCGTCTTGAGCACCGGGAATCGCGCCAGATTGATGCAGCGCTGAACGCGCCGATCATTGCGCGCGGCGGCCTCACCGCTGAGCAGTTCACCCAGGTACTCCAGGTGCGACCAGTGCTTGTCTGCGGCGGTCTGCGCCAGGCTCTGATGCTGCTCGAGCATGAAGGGCAGCTTGAGCTCGCGCAGGTGCTGTCCCAAGGCATCGGCATCGGGATGGATCTTCTTGCGTGTTGCCATCAATCGGCTCCTTCGTCACGGTCATAAATGGACAGATCGGGTTCGGGCAGTTCGAGCTCAAGCAAGTCGGCGCGGCGCGTGAGCTGCAGTGCGGCGGGCTCCTGCCCGACACGCCTGCGAGCGCCCAGGATGTTGGCGATGTACTCGGCGCTGAAAGCCTGCAACTCAAGACCGTCGTCCAGCGCACGGGCGACGTCCTCTTTGCCGTGCATCTCGACCATGGCGAGGATCTTGCGCAGATGCGCTCGGGAGTCCACGCGTTTGGCCTCAAGCCCCTCGCGGTAGGCCTGAGCGCGCGGCGAGATTGCCAGGAACTGCACCAACAGGCGCTGCTCGCGTGCGCTCTTACGCTGAGCCACGAGTTCGCGCGCATGCTGTGGGTCCTCGATATCCTTATTGCGATCCATGCTGCGCACATGACGCGCAACAATCTGCTGGCCCTCATATAGGCAGACCCGGTCGGCATAAGCCTTGAGCGTCAGAGAATGGCCCGCGTAGCGCGCCGGAACCGAATAATGGTTGGAGTCGAGTTCAATACGAAACTGCTTGTTGGCGCGCACCGTGGTCACGCTGGCGAGGTCAAAGCCAGCCGGGTTGAGCGTCCCCAGGTGGGAGCGTTCCGTCTCAAACAAATCCATCGGCCGCTGGTGGGTGGCGCCGTGCACGCGCACATTGGCCACCGTATCGGTCCACACTGTGGCGGCAGGCTGCAGCGCGTAAAAATCGGGCAACTCCAGACCGGCCAGGAAATTCTTCTTCACGTAGCCCACGCCATTCTCCACGCGACCCTTCTCGTTGCCCGAGCGCACGTTGCACGGGCTGATCTTGAAGCCCCAATGACGCGAGAAGTCCAGGTACTTCGGGTTGAAGACGGGAACTGAGCCCACCATACGCGCTAATACTGCCGACTTCAGGTTATCAACCATGATCCGAGCCGGGACCCCACCAAACGCGATGAATGCGTTCTCGTGGCAGGACAGGAAGAACTCCATCTTCTGCGACACCGTGAACTCCAGGTACATGCGTCGGCTGTGGCACAGCACCATCAGGAAGAAGCTCAGGCGCCGACGTGTAGAACCCACTCCGATGGTGCCGTACTCCCCCCAGTCAACTTGGGCGGCTTCACCTGGGGCGAAGTCCAGCTTGAGAAACGCCTCCTGGTGACGTGGCCGGATGCGCTGCACGTACTCCTTGACGATGGTCAGGCCACCGTCAAAGCCGGCCTCGCGCAGGCGCTGGAAGATTTGCTGCGCGCTGTAGGGGTGGGCATCGAGCCAGCGAACGACCTGGCCTTTGTAAGCGTCGAGCTTGCTCACGCGCGGCTTACCCGTGCGGGCTCGGAACTGCTCGACGTTGGCCCACTTGGCAACGGTGCGTACGTCCAAGCCCAAGGCCCGAGCAGTCTGGGCTACGCTCAAGTGCTGGCGGCCCAGGTGGTCGCGGACCTGGCAGAAGGCTTCATAGTCCAGCACGGCGCTTCTCCAGTTGACCCAGCAACTGCCCAAGGCTGATGGGGCCGCTGTTGGGGGTGCGCAGCGGTGCCACAGCCACAGCCGGCTCGGTCGACTTGGGCCACGAGGGGCGCGCTGGCGCTTTCGTGCCGGGCAGAGCCAGCACTTGGTATAGCGGCGCCTGGTAGGCGATAAGTTCGAGTGCGATCAGTTGTGAGCGCGCCGCCTCAAGTTCTTGTTCGCTCAGGTGCAAGCGCTGCGCCAGCGTGGCCGCGCCGTAGTAGCTCAAACCCTGCACGTCAGCCACCGTGACCAGAAACAGATACAGCGCCAACGCGCGCGCGTCGCAGCGGTCAATGAAGTGGCTCTGTACCAGGGCCTGGTCAACCCAGCTGAACTGCTCTGGCACTTGGCGCAGCCGCTCGCGGCATAGCACTTGTTTGAGGGTCTTCATCGCGGCTCCGGTTGATCACGTCTTGCCCAAGTTGTACCAAGCGCCGGGTGGTGGCGGCAATGTCATCTTGTAACGTGACCTCGAACAAATGCGCGATAAGCCCCGCCAGCAATGGCGATGG
>JBAXFI010000272.1:0-2949 GCA_037139995.1 Comamonadaceae bacterium
ATGGGCTACACCGTGCTGGCCTACATGCCGACCATCCTGACCATGAGCCTGTTCATTGCCATCTTCAGCACCCTCTCGCGCATGTACCGCGACAGCGAGATGGTGATCTGGTTTGGCAGTGGTAAGGGCCTGGCTACCCTGCTCAAACCACTGTTTCGTTTTGCCTGGCCGGTGCTGCTGGTCGTGATGGCGCTGGCGCTGCTGGTGCTGCCGTGGTCGAACAACAAGATTGAAGTGCTCAAGGAGCAGTACGAGCGTCGCGGTGACATCGAGCGCGTGGAGCCAGGCCAGTTTCAGGAGTCGGCCGGCGGAACGCGGGTCTTCTTTGTCGAGAAGAATGCCAACGGCAAGGAGTCTGGCTCCAACGTCTTCATTGCCACCACCGAAGCCGGCAAGGAAACCATCACCTCGGCCCGGCGCGGCCAGATTCAACGCGTCGAGCAAGACCGCTTTCTGACGCTCAACAACGGGCAACGGCTTGAAAACGTGATCGGCAAGGCCGAGTTCAAGATCAGTGAATTTGAAGAATACCGAACCCGGGTCGACGCCGATGCGCTCGCCAGTTCGGACTTTGTGCCCGTCAACACGCGTGCCACGCTTGACCTGCTGAAGAACCTGACCCTGCAGAATCTGGGTGAACTGTCGTGGCGCTTCGGGCTGTTTCTGGCGGCAATCAACTTCGTCATCATCGGCACGGCAGTCTCCAGCGTGAATCCGCGTGTCGGGCGCAGCGCCAATCTGGTGTTTTCGCTGTTTGCCTTTGTTCTGTACAACAACCTGCTGAACCTTGGACAGAACTGGATCGCCGCGGGCCAGTTCACCTTTGCCGGCTACATGCTGGGCCTGCACGGCAGTATTTTTCTGCTGGGTCTGTTCTGGGTAGCCAAGGGGCATAACAACTGGAACTGGCGCAGCCTGTCCGGCATGGGCGCTTCGCGCCTGCGAGGCAAAGCAGCATGAGAACGATCCGGCGCCTGATTTACGGCGAGGTCTTGTCCGGAGTCGGCTTTGTCACCGTGTGCTTTCTCTGCCTGTTCTTTTTCTTCGATTTTGTCGAGGAGATTCAGTCCATCGGGCGCCATGGCGCACAGCAGTATCAGCTGGTTCATGCGCTGAGCTACGTCACCCTGATGATTCCAAGCCATCTGTACGAACTGCTGCCGATCGCCGTGCTGATTGGCACCATTTTTGTCATGGCGCGTCTGGCCAAGAGTTCTGAATACACCATCCTGCGCACCAGCGGGCTGGGTCCTTGGCGCGCGCTCAAGACGCTGCTGATCCTGGGTCTGGGTTACGTCGTCCTGACTTTTGCCATTGGTGACTATCTGGCTCCCATGGCCGACCGCAGCGCCCAGTTGCTCAAGGCACGCTACCAGGGGCGCATCACGGTCGGTCATACCGGCGCCTGGCTGAAGGAGCGGCAGGCTTATTCGCAGTTCGCGGTCAATATCGCAGCGCTCGATTCGGATGACAGCATGCGCGGCGTGCGCATTTTTGAGTTTGACAACCAGGGTTACCTGATGTCCATGCTGCAGGCCGAGTCCGCGGTTCATGCGAAGGATGATTCCTGGACGCTCAGGCGCGTGCTGCGCACCGAGTTTGCGGCGCGGGAGGTGGATACGGCGCACATCGATCGGACACAGATGGAGAGTTTTCGCTGGCCCAACCAGATCAGCGCCGAAATGGTTTCCGCCGCCCTGATCAAGCCCGAGCGCATGAGCACGATTGACCTGTTCCAGTACATCCGGCACCTCGACGCCAACGGCCAAAGCGCCCAGCGCTACCAGATCGAGTTCTGGAAGAAAGTGTTTTATCCCTTGAGTTGCCTGGTCATGGTGGTGCTCGCCCTGCCCTTTGCCTACCTGCACTTTCGCACTGGCGGTATTACCGGTTATGTGTTTGGTGGCGTCATGGCCGGCATCAGCTTCTTCCTGCTCAACAACGTGTTCGGCTACATCGGCAATATGCAGAATTGGCAACCCTGGCTGACCGCAGCTTTTCCCGGCATCATCTATTCGCTGCTTTCGCTCACGGCCTTTGGCTGGCTGGTGTTCAGGCGATGAGCGCTGCGGAGCAGGAGCGCGGCACGATTCTGCTGGCGCACGGGTCGCGCGACCCGCTATGGCGCCAGCCGATGGAGGCGGTGGCCGAACGCATCCGGCAGTTGGCACCGACCATTCAAGTGCGCTGCGCCTACCTGGAAATCACGGCGCCCGATCTGGCGGCCAGTACTGCCGATCTGGTGCAACGGGGTGTCAGGTTCATCACCATCGTGCCCATGTTCCTGGGGATCGGCAAACATGCGCGCGACGATTTGCCCGTTTTGCTCGCCGCTCTAAAGGCCAGCCACCCGCAAGTTAGCTTTGTACTGCGACCCGCCATCGGGGAGGAAGCACAGATGATTGAACTGCTGGCGCGCATCGCACTTTCCTGAATTTCCCACGGGCCTACTATGCGAGTAAGGCATAATAAATTTCATTGTTAGCTGAAATTTGATATGAACTTACACCAATTTCGCTTTGTTCAGGAAGCGGTTCGACGCAACCTCAACCTGACCGAAGCGGCCAAAGCCCTGCATACCTCGCAGCCCGGGGTCTCCAAGGCGATCATTGAGCTTGAGGAAGAACTTGGCATCGAGATCTTTGCGCGCCACGGCAAACGCCTCAAACGGGTTACCGAGCCTGGTCAGCAAGTGCTCAAGAGCATTGAGCTGATCCTGCGCGAACTTGGCAACCTCAAGCGCATTGGCGAACAATACAGCGCCGAAGACAGCGGCACGCTTTCGATCGCCACCACCCACACGCAAGCCCGCTACGTGCTGCCAGAGTCGGTCGCCAAGCTGCGCCTGGCCTACCCCAAGGTCAATGTCAGCCTGCACCAGGGCTCGCCCGATCAGGTGGCGCGCATGCTGATCGACGAAGTGGCTGAAATTGGTATCGCCACCGAATC
>JBAXFI010000273.1:0-2903 GCA_037139995.1 Comamonadaceae bacterium
TCGGTCGTCAGCCCGGAGGTGATGCGCTGGGTGCTGGGTTTGTCGTTTATTGGCATGGCCGCCTGGACCATGATTCCGGACAAAATTGAAGAGGAAGAGACGCAGGTGGCCAAACAACTCGGTGTTTTTGGCGCGACCCTGGTGACTTTCTTTCTGGCGGAAATGGGAGACAAGACCCAGATTGCAACGGTCGCTTTAGCGGCGCACTATGGTGAGCCGCTGCGGGTGATCGCCGGAACAACGCTGGGTATGCTGGTGGCAGACGTGCCCGCCGTTTTTGTGGGCAGTCAATTCGCAGCAAAGATACCGATGAAGCTGGTGCACAGCGTGGCTGCCGGTATCTTTGCCGTGATGGGTGTGTTAACCCTGCTGAAAGTTGAAAAACTGTTTCAGTAGTTTCAAGCCTTTTTCACCCAGCTGCTGCACCAGGCCTTGGCTGGCACCAGTTTGTTGCCAAACACAGCACAGGGGCCGCTGGCATCGGCTGGCTTGCCGGTGTAGAGCTGACAGTTGGAGCATTTCTGGTCAGCGGCGAACTTGGGGTACTTGGCTTTGTTGGCCGAGGCGGCGTCGGCCACGTAGCCCAGCGCAATGGCTGTGGGGTCGTTTGCGGCTAGCGGCGCGGCCTGCGCAAAAGCGCTGCCACTGGCCAGCACGGTGCTGCCCAGGCTGAATTGAACGATGAATTCGCGACGGTTGGTCATAATTTTCTCCGGGTTTTGTTGGAAAGGGGTTCGACGGTGATTCGAAATCCGATGTTCGCCAAGGCTTGGCATCAGATGAAGATCGCGCGCGGCAGAAGTGTAATGCTTTGCGGGCCACTGCAGTGCACTGGCGGGTGGGCGGACATTAAGGGATAAGGTGAACCTGGGCGCCGGTTACCCAGGCTTTGCTAAGCACCCGCGAGCAGGCGGTGCACCAGATCACCGGTGTTGGATGCCTTGTACTTGCGCATCAGGCGGGCACGGTAAATCTCGACGGTGCGGTGGCTGATGGTCAGGGACCGGCCAATTTCCTTGGAGGTCAGACCGCCCATCAGGTGCGCTGCCACTTCGCGCTCACGCGCCGTGAGTTCCGCCTTGACCGGACGGCGTGAACTCAGATCTTCAAAGCTCCAGATGCCCGCTTCGTGGGGTGTGCTTGGACTGAGCGTGCGACCGGTGACGTGGCACCAGAATGTTTCACCGCTGGCACGTTTCATAATGCGGTCATCGGCGTAGGTTCCGCTGCGATTGAGAATCGGCTCGATGCGCGAACCGGTCCTTTCAAATTCGACAGCACTGGGGTACATGACCTGAAAGGACGCACCCACCAGAAGTTCGCGCGAGGCGCCAAACATTTCACAGACATGCTGGTTACAGTCCACGATGACACGGTTGCGGGAAAGCACTAGGCCCACGGGCGCGAGGTCAAAGGCGACGCGGTAGTCAATGTCCATGAGGTCTTGAGCCGGTATGCTGAAGTTAGAGGCTTTACGAAAAACTACGTATCTAAATAGGTAGTATCCTACAACGGTTCTTTTTAAGGAGATCATCACGTGAACAAGATATACCCCAGTGCAGCCGCTGCGTTGCAAGGCATCGTCAGGGACGGGCAATTGATGGCGGTGGGTGGCTTTGGACTGTGCGGAATTCCCGAGGCACTGATCGACGCCCTGTGTGCCTCAGGCGTAAAAGACCTGACCGTCATTTCGAACAACGCCGGCGTAGATGGGTTTGGTCTGGGCAAATTGCTCGAAACCCGCCAGATCACCAAGATGATTTCGAGCTACGTTGGTGAGAACAAGGAGTTCGAGCGCCAGTTTCTCGCCGGCGAACTGAAACTGGAATTCACGCCGCAAGGAACCTTGGCTGAGAAACTGCGCGCCGGTGGCGCCGGCATCCCTGCGTTTTACGTGCGCACCGGGGTGGGTACTTTGATCGCCGAAGGCAAGGAAACGCGCGAGTTCGACGGCCATCAGTACATCCTGGAGAAAGCCCTGGTGCCCGAGGTTTCGCTGGTCAAGGCCTGGAAGGCCGATAAGAGCGGCAATCTGATCTTCCGGCGCACTGCGCGCAATTTCAATCCGGCGGTGGCGATGGCCGGCAAGATCACGGTGGTGGAGGTCGAAGAGATCGTCGAGACAGGCAGCTTTGACCCCGATGCCGTGCATCTGCCCGGCATTTACGTGCACCGCATCGTGCTCAATGCGACGCCCGAAAAGCGTATCGAACAACGCACCGTTACCTCTAAAGGAGTTTGATCATGGCCTGGACACGCGACCAAATGGCGGCCAAAGCGGCTGAAGAATTGCAGGACGGTTTCTACGTCAATCTGGGCATCGGCCTGCCGACCCTGGTGGCCAACTTCGTGGCACCAGACAAGGAAGTCTGGCTGCAAAGCGAGAACGGCATGCTTGGCATCGGACCGTTTCCGACCGAGGACGAAGTCGACGCGGACCTGATCAACGCCGGCAAGCAGACCGTCACCACGATTCCCGGTTCCAGCATTTTTGGCAGCCACGAGAGCTTTGCCATGATTCGTGGCGGCAAGGTGAACCTGAGCATTCTGGGCGCCATGCAGGTCAGCGAAAAGGGCGACCTGGCCAACTGGATGATCCCGGGCAAGATGGTCAAGGGCATGGGCGGCGCGATGGACCTGGTGGGCGGCGTCAAGCGCGTGCTGGTGCTGATGGAGCATGTGGCCAAGAAGAAGGACGGCAGCATCGACCTCAAGATCCTGCCCGCCTGCAATCTGCCGCTGACCGGCGTGGGCGTGGTTAATCGCATCATTACCGATCTGGCTGTGATGGACGTCACGCCAGCCGGGCTCAAAGTGGTGGAGATGGCTCCCGGTGTGACGCTGGAAGAACTGCAATCCAAGACCGGCGCGACCCTGCACTGAGAGCAGTCCAGGAGGTGAGG
>JBAXFI010000274.1:0-2898 GCA_037139995.1 Comamonadaceae bacterium
CTTTTGCCGGTTTGCTGGTGGTGGGCGCGATGGCGATGCTGATGTATGAGCTGTTCGCCAGGATCGAGAAGCACACCACCGGCTGGGCGCACCGCGGCTCGCAGAACCGCTGAGCTCTGATCCCCGTGCTGGCCTACTTGGCCAGAATCGGGAACAGCTTGATCAGGCCGTCGGACATCACCTCGACAGCGAGGGCCGCCAGAATCAGACCCATCAATCGCGTCATGACGTTGATGCCGGTCTTGCCCAGTCCGCGTGCAATCGGTTGCGCCAGTGAAAAGCACAGGGCGGTGGCCAACGCGATCACCACGCCGTAACCGACCAGTGTGCTGAGCTGCCAGAAGGTCTTGGCCTTGTCGGCGTAAATCACGACGGTAGACATGGTGGCTGGCCCGGTCAGCAGCGGAATGGTGAGTGGCACCACAGCGATACTGGCGCGGGCAGCGGCATCGTGCATTTCTTCCTCATTCGATTTGGCCTCGGCTGGCTGTGCGTTGAGCATGGCCAGCGCCGAGGTCAGCAGCAGCATGCCGCCGCCGACCTGAAAGCTGGCCAGCGAGATGCCAAAGAAGTCCAGGATGTGCAGACCCATGAGGGCGCTGACGGCGATCACGACAAAGCAACTGAAGGATGAAATCCAGATCGTGCGGCGTCGCTGCTCGCGCGAGAAGTCCTGCGTGTAGTGAATGAAAAAAGGCACGATGGCCAACGGGTTGACGATGGCCAGCAGCGTGACGAGGGGTTTGAAATCCATGCGGTGTTTCTTGTTGAGCTCAGGGTTTGGCGCAGTCGCAGACCTCGTTGCCCTTGTCAAACACAATGCGCCAGACGCCGGGTGCCTCCAGGCGCCAGACCGAGCTGAAGGTGGCAATCAGTTTGCCCTGGGCATCGCGCACCGGGCCCGAGCTCAAGGCCAGCGCGCCGGACTGCAGCACCTCGACCTGCTCCGGCTGCCATGAGAACGGCGCTGTCGGACCCTGGTAGTACGACTTCCAGCCGTCGGCGACCTGCTGTTTGCCTCGCAGCACCTTGGTGCCCGAAAAAAACACCGCTTCTTCCGAGACAAAACGGACAAAGGCGGCGTGATCACGCTCTGCCATGGTCCTGGCGAAAGCGCGCTCGGTATCGGCAACGACTTGTTGAATGTCCATGGCCCGACTTTAGCTGAACTGGTGCTAACGTACAATTTGCCAGAGGGAAAACGATCCATGAACAACCCCGTTGGCATCTACGAAAAGGCACTCCCCAAGGACCTGAGTTGGGCTCAGAGATTCGAGGCGGCGAGCCGCGCCGGCTACGATTTTCTGGAGATGTCGGTCGACGAAACACCCGAACGCATGGCGCGGCTCGACTGGACACTCGGTGAGCGCTTGGCGTTCTTCAAGGCGTCACGGGAATGCGGCGTACCGGTGCCTTCGATGTGCCTGTCCGGGCACCGCAAGATTCCCTTTGGCAGCGCGGACCCCGTGATCCGGCAACAGGCGGCCGAGTTCATGGAGAAGGCAATCCGCTTTGCCTGCGACACCGGCATCCGTGTGATTCAGCTGGCCGGTTATGACGTTTACTACGAACCCACCACGCAGGACTCCAGGCAGCGCTACCTTGAAGGCATGGCGCGCGCGCTGGAGGTGGCGGCGCAGCACCAGGTCATGCTGGCGCTGGAAATCATGGACACGCCTTTTCTCAACTCCATTTCGAAGTACCTGGTGCTCAAGGAGCAACTGCCTTCACCCTGGTTCAAGGTCTATCCGGATCTGGGCAACCTGACGGCCTGGGGCAACGACGTGGCGCGGGAACTGACGGCGGGCATCCACCATATCGTCGGCGTCCATGTCAAGGAAACGAAACCAGTGGGACCCAATTTTCCGGGGGCCTTTCGCGATGTGCCGTTTGGCGAAGGCACGGTGGACTTTGTTCACTGCTTCAAGACCCTGCACGCCCTGGGCTACGCCGGCCCCTTTCTGGTTGAGATGTGGACCGAGAAGGCGGCCGACCCGCTGGCCGAGATTGCGCGAGCCCGCAAGTGGGTGGGCGAGCGCATGCGGCAGGGAGGCTACGACCATGCTTGAAGCACTGAAGAAGCAGGTGCTGGAAGCGAATCTGGAACTGCCCAAACTGGGACTGGTTGACTTCACCTGGGGCAACGTCAGCGGGCGCGACGCCGCCAGCGGCGCCATCGTCATCAAACCCAGCGGTGTGCCCTACGAGCGCATGACGGCAACGGACATGGTGGTGCTGGACGCCAACGGCGCCGTGCTGGAGGGGAAGTTGAAGCCCTCGTCCGATGCGCCGACGCATCTGGAGCTGTACCGCGCTTTTCCGGAGCTCGGCGGCATCGTTCATACGCATTCGGGCTGGGCTACGGTCTGGGCGCAGGCCTGTCGTGGCATTCCGGCGCTGGGAACGACGCACGCCGACTATTTCTTCGGTGAGATTCCTTGCACTCAGCAACTGACAGCGCAGCAGATTGCCGGCCAGTACGAAGCGCAAACCGGTGTTGCCATCGTCGACTGCCTGCGCGAGCGCGGCCTCACGCCGACACAGATGCGGGCGGTGCTGGTGGCCAATCACGGCCCCTTTGCCTGGGGCGCCGATGCCGACGCCGCCGTACACAATGCCGCCGTGCTGGAAGTGGTGGCGCGCATGGCGCTGCTCACGCTGCAGATGGACAGCAGCTTGCCGGCGATGCCGCAGCAGTTGCTGGAAAAACACTTTTTTCGCAAGCACGGCCCCGGGGCTTATTACGGGCAGGGCTGAAACGCCCCTCCAAACCGGACGTTGATATCAACAGACCGATGGTCGGCAATGTGGGGATGACTTCGTTCCCGGGAGCTCCTGCAGCCGACCAACAGAAACCCACTGCAATATCAGTACCGTCGCTCACTCATGACTGGGCGT
>JBAXFI010000275.1:0-2870 GCA_037139995.1 Comamonadaceae bacterium
TTGCCACACCAACCAGCGACTGGTTGATGACGGCAGTGGGGCCACCACCCTGGGCTACGAGTATCTTTCCGGATGCCATAAAGTTCCCTTGCAAAATATCCGGCAAGTTTAGCGCGCGCGACCAGCGCGCCCGAGCCGGGTACGCCCGTTGGCACAAGTTCGCCACACTCCTGCAATGCACTTTATACTTTGCCGGCGAGGCGATCCCCATTCCGCAACCAGTGAGGTTCTTTATGACTATCAACGTAACAATCGATCTTGGCTATGAATTTGAAGTCAAAGCCAAGGCGGCAGACGTCTTTGACGTGCTGGCCGATGTGCCCACCTCGGCCAGTCACTTTCCCAAGGTGGACAAGCTGGTTGACCTGGGCGACGGCGCCTACCGCTGGGAGATGGCCAAGATCGGCATCGCCCAAGTTAATCTGCAGACCATCTACGCCTCCAAGTATGTCTCCAACAAGGCCAAGGGCACGGTGGTCTGGACACCTGTCAAGGGCGAAGGCAACGCGCTGGTGTCGGGCAACTGGAAGATCAGCGACAAGAAGAAGTCAACCCTGATCGTGTTGCAGATCAACGGTGAACTGACGCTACCCCTGCCGGGCCTCATGAAAATGGTGGTGGCGCCGGTGGTTGAGTCCGAGTTCGAAAAAATGATCGAACAGTACATTGCCAACCTGACCAAGCGCTTCGGCGGCGAAGCCTGAATTGGCGGCCTCTTCTTTTGATTGGAGAGATCCATGGTCGCACCCGTTGTTGTATCGCCCGATGACTTGACACTGCCCTGTTTCTACCGCTGGGAGCAGCAGCGTGCCGCGCAACTTTTCCTGACGCAGCCGGTGGGCGGCGGTGCGGTGCAGGACATCACTTGGGGCGAAGCCGGGAATCAGGTACGTCGCATGGCCAGTTGGCTGCAGGCGCAGGGCTGGCCAGCAGGCAGCCGGGTCGCCATCATCGGCAAGAACAGCGCGCACTGGGTGCTGGCGGATCTCGCGATCTTGATGGCCGGGCATGTCTCGGTACCGATCTACCCCACCTTCAACGGTGAGGCACTTTCCTACATCCTGTCGCACAGCGAGGCGCGCGCCTGTTTCGTTGGCAAGATGGACGACACTGCCAATCTGCAGACCGGCCTGCCCAGCGGTTTGCCAGTGATTGCCCTGCCGCTGGCACCTTCCATCAAGGCCATGCTCTGGACCGATCTGGTCGCCAGCAGCGAACCCCTCAAGTCTTCGCCAACGCCAGACGGGGAAGCGGTTTGCACCATCATCTACACCTCAGGCACCACTGGCAAGCCCAAGGGTGTGGTGCATACCTTCAACACCGTGGCCTGGGGTATCTCCAGCGCCACGCGGCGCGTGCCCATGAACACGGAAGAACGCTATCTCTCCTACCTGCCACTGGCCCACGTGGCCGAGCGCATGCTGATCGAGCAGGGTTGCCTGCGCTATGGCGGTCACATCTTCTTTGCCGAGGCGCTCGACACTTTTGTGCAAGACCTGCAACGTGCGCGACCCACCATCTTCTTCTCGGTGCCGCGTTTGTGGGTCAAGTTTCAGCAGGGTGTGCACAGCAAGATGCCGGCCGAAAAACTCAAGAAATTGCTCGGCTTGCCACTCGTGGGCTGGCTGGTGCGGCGCAAGATCCTCAAAGGTCTGGGGCTCGATCAATGTCGTATCGCCGCCGGGGGGGCCGCGCCCATGCCGGCCGAGGTTCTGCACTGGTATCGCAGGCTCGGGCTCGACCTGGTTGAGGTCTATGGCATGACCGAGAACTGCGCCATCTCGCATGCTACTTTGCCCGGCAACACCAAGATCGGCACCGTGGGCCTGCCCTACGACGGTGTGGAGCAGCGCATCGACCCGGACACCGGTGAAATTCAGATGCGCAGCCCGGCGCTCATGAAGGCCTATTACCGCGAGCCAGAGCAGACCGCTGCCGCCATGACCGCTGATGGCTGGCTGCGTACCGGTGACAAAGGCAGCATCGATGCCGCCGGCTACCTCAGCATCACGGGCCGGGTCAAGGACATTTTCAAGACCAGCAAGGGCAAGTACGTGGCGCCGGCCCCGATCGAAGACCGCTTGGTCATGCACCCCGACATCGAGGCCTGTGTCGTGACCGGCGCCACGCTGACGCAACCGCTGGGCCTGGTCATGCTGTCGCAGGAGGCGGTGACGCGCTCTGCCAATAGTGAGGCAAAGAACTCGATCACCGAGTCCCTCAAGCTGCACCTGAAGACGCTCAATGAGGGTCTGGAGCCGCACGAAAAGCTCGGTTGTCTGGCCGTTGTCACCAAACCCTGGACCCCCGAGAACGGCTTTGTCACGCCGACGCTGAAGGTCAAGCGCAACCGCATCGAAGACGCGTTTGCGCAGCGCTATGAGGAGTGGCAGCGTGAGGGAAAGCAGGTGGTGTGGATCGAGGACTGAGCGCGGCCTGATGAATCGTTGCCGAAGTGATGACAAGCCAAACTCGACGGAGCATCCCTGGTGGATCTGGCCGCTGCGGCACTCAGCTCCGCGGCTGTCCTCCGTCCTGCGGACTCCCCCTTTATGCCGCTGCGCTGAGCACCCCAACGACCAGATCTTTCACATGCTTTTGTCATTGCGGGCCTGACCCGCAATCCAGTGGTGGTGTGGCACTGGATCCCGGATGTTGAAACCCCGGACCTGATCCGGGGCCGGGATGACAAACTGGACGTCCGGGATGACAAGACCAAAGGTCGGATGACATTCGCGGAGATGCCACCCATTGCGTCGCCCTTGGCCCACCCACGCCCGGGAACCGGACCGGCGAATGACCGAAAGCGCAACAAGCAACTCAGCCGATAATCAGGTCTTCGCTGGATTCAGTCAGCCCAGAACTTAATC
>JBAXFI010000276.1:0-2864 GCA_037139995.1 Comamonadaceae bacterium
AGCAAATTACGACGACGGCTGGTTTTGAGTTCTGTCATAGGGGTCTCCTGTTGGTGGTACATAAAGTCTTCGCTCCCTCGCGATTTTTTTTTGATTTTGTCACTTATTGATATTTCAGTTAGAGGGTTTCCACTAGGTGTCAACAACTGACGGCGATTCCTCCTACACTTCGCGGTCAATTCAAGGAGACCCCATGGACAGAAGAAATTTCTTTCAAGGCTCAGCCCTGCTCAGCACCGGGGCCATGCTGGGCTGTGCCACACCGGGCGTCGCGCAGCAAGCGGTCAAGACACCGTTTGCTGTCCCCGCCACTTACATTCCGATCGTCGGATCGGACGAATTGTTTCCGGTACGCCGCATTTACTGCATCGGTCGCAACTACGCGGCGCATGCACGCGAGATGGGTTCCGACCCGACGCGTGAGCCGCCCTTCTTTTTCCAGAAGCCGACCGATGCCGTCCAGTACGTGGCCACCGGCACCGTGGCTGACCATCCCTACCCGAGCCTGACCAAAAACTACCACTACGAGGCTGAACTGGTGGCCGCCATCGGCAAAGGCGGACGAAACATCCCGGTTGCCAAGGCGCTGGAACATATCTACGGTTACACCCTGGGTCTGGACATGACGCGGCGTGACTTGCAGCGTTTCATGGGAGACCAAAAAAAGCCCTGGGAGATCGGCAAGAGTTTTGACAAGTCAGCACCGATAGGCGCGATTCACAAGCTCGCGCAGATCGGCCACTTCACACAGGGCGCGATCTGGCTCAAGGTCAACGGCCAGACCAAGCAGAGCGCCAACCTGAACCAGATGATCTGGTCGGTGGCCGAGCAGATTGCCAACCTGTCAGAGGCGTTTGAACTGTTCCCGGGCGACATCATTTACTCAGGCACACCCGAAAACGTCGGCCCGGTGGTGGTGGGCGATCTGATCGAGATGCACATCGACGGTTTACCGAACCTGAGTGTGAAGATTGTCTAGCCATGGCACAGGGTTACGCCGGCGACATTTCGCCACAAACGGCATTTGACTGGTGGCAGGCGGGGCAGGCCGTACTTGTGGATGTGCGCAGCACGGCGGAGCTCGAATGGGTGGGCTTTGTGCCTGGCTGCGTTCACATCGCCTGGAAGCAGTGGCCCGGGATGATAGTCAACGCCAACTTTGACAAAGCAATTCTGGAGGCCGTCCCGAAAGACAAGAAAGTTGTACTGCTATGCCGCAGCGGTGTGCGATCCATTGCCGCTGCCCAACGCGCCACAGAGCTCGGTCTGCAGGCCTACAACATTCTTGAAGGCTTCGAGGGCAACCCGGACGCACTGGCGCAGCGCGGGCATTTGGGTGGCTGGCGCTATCACGGACTACCCTGGCGCCAGGGCTGACTTACTGCAGTGCAGGCTTGCGCGCCAGAACGTCCTGAGCCACCTGTTCGTAAGCGTGTGCGAGTTGCAACAACGCTAAGTCGCCACACGGCTTGCCTATCAGTTGCATGCCCATTGGCAGACCGCGCTCATCAAAGCCCACCGGCACGCTGATGCAGGGCAGACCGGCAAAGGTGGCGTAAATCACCACTTCCATCCAGCGGTGGTAGGTATCCATCGCCACACCGTTGATCTGACTCGGCCAGCGCTCGCTTGCGTCAAACGGCCATACCTGCGACACCGGTAAGGCCAGGAAGTCGTTGCTCTCAAACAGCGTCAGCAGGTGCTGGTAAAAAGCGGTTCGCTGCACGCTGGCGCGCAGAAAGTCGGTACCGCTGAGCTGTGCCGCCTGATCGAACTCCCACAAGGCCTCGGGCTTGATAGATTCGCGGTTCTTCGGGTTCAGCAGAAAAGGCGCAATGCGGCTGGCCACCAGCGCGCGGCGCCAGACCAGCCATGCCTGCCAGATGGAGTCCGGCGCGGTGCCGAGTTGCAAAGGCTGTACCGCGCATCCCAGCGACTCCAGCCGGCGCAAGCCCCGCTCGCAGACACCCAGAATGCCGCTCTCCATCGGCAGATAGCCGTCAAGGTCTGCCAGCCAGCCAATGCGCAGCTGCTTGCAATCCAGCCCCTCCAGCGGCTGCGTGAGGTCAACACCATCGGCCAGTGACAGCGGCACCCGCGCATCAAAGCCGGACTGCACGGCCAGCAACTGCGCTACGTCCTGTGCTGTGCGTCCCATCGGGCCTTCGGTACCCAACTGACTGACCCAGACATCGGTGGCCGGCCACATCGGCACACGTCCCTGACTGGGGCGCAAACCAAAAACATTGTTCCAGCCCGCGGGGTTGCGCAAGCTGCCCATGAAATCCGAGCCATCGGCCACGGGCAGCAGGTGCAGTGCCAGCGCCACGGCAGCACCACCACTGCTGCCACCGGCGGAGCGCGTGGCGTCAAAGGCATTGCGGGTGACGCCGAACACCTCGTTGAAGGTATGCGAGCCCAGGCCAAATTCCGGCGTGTTGCTCTTGCCAACGACGATGCAGCCGGCGCTCTTCATGCGCTGCACCATCAAACCGTCCTGCTGCGGGACAAAGCCGCGCATGAGGGGCGAGCCCAGTGTGGTCGCAATGCCGGTGCTGTTGGCCAGATCCTTGATCGCCTGCGGCATGCCGTGCATCCAGCCCATGGACTGCCCGCGCGCCAGCTGCGCATCGCGCGAGTCAGCCTGCTGCAGCAGCGACTCCGGGTCCTGCAGACTCACCAGCGCGTTGTAAACGGGGTTAAGAGCATCGATGCGCGACAAGTAAGCCTGCATCACCTCGCGGCAGGAAATTTCACGCGCGTGAATCGCGCGCGACAGGGCGTGGGCAGTGAGTTCGGTGATGGACATGATTTCGCCATGATAATCACGCCATGAAATTTCTGGCAATCGATGTCGGCAACAC
>JBAXFI010000277.1:0-2861 GCA_037139995.1 Comamonadaceae bacterium
ATGGCCAGAATCAGGTCACTGTCCTTGATGCGCGCGGCCAGCTTGGGGTTGATGCCAATACCTACGTCACCGGCATACAGCGCGAGGTGGTTGTCAAAGGTGTCCTGAAAGCGAAACGCGTTGCCCACCGGCAACCTCCAGCGCTCGGCAAAGCGCTGCAGCGCCTGCGCCGCCTCGACGGTCCAACCACCGCCACCGGCGATCACAAACGGCCGCTGGGCTTGCAACAGCATCTCGCGCAAAATCTGCAGCGCGGCGGGGTCGCTCCAGGCCTGAACCGCTTCCACTCGTGGCAGCGGCTTCGGAAACTGTCCGGTGATTGCATCGAGCGTCAGCGGCTGCACCAGCATGTCTTCCGGCAGCACCAGCACCACCGGGCCGGGACGGCCGTTCATGGCCGTCGCAAAGGCCCGCGCCACGTACTCCGGGATGCGCCGTGCGTCGTCGATGCGCTCGACGCGTTTCGCAAAGCCCTTGGTGCTGGGACCGAAGAAACTCTGGAAGTCCACTTCCTGAAACGCTTCGCGGTCCCGCATGTCACTGGCTACGTCACCAACAAACAGCACCATCGGGGTCGAATCCTGAAACGCCGTGTGCACGCCAATCGATGCGTTGGTGGCACCGGGGCCGCGCGTCACAAAGCAGACGCCGGGGCGTCCTGTGAGTCGGCCCTGCGCGTCGGCCATAAAGGCCGCCCCGCCCTCCTGTCGGTTGGTGATGAAGCAGATCTGATCGCGATAGCGGTGAAAGCCGTCCAGCACAGCCAGGTAGCTTTCACCGGGCACGCCAAAAGCATGCGTCACGCCTTGCTCAATCAGGCACTGAACCAGCAGGTGGCCGGCGATCAGGGGGGCAGAAGAAGTACTCATAGCCAGCATTGTGCCGAAATTGCATAATGACTCGAAATAAGTAGAGGAGCAGACAAAATGGCAGAGATCAGCGGCGGTGAAGTCATGGCGCGCATGTTGCAGCAGGAAGGTGTCGAAAAAGTTTTCGGCATCATCGACGGTACCTATTTTGGTTTCTACGAGGCCCTGCACCGCATCGGTATCGAGATCGTCACACCACGGCACGAAACCTCCGCTGCCCACATGGCAGGCGCCTATGCGCGCCTGACCGGCAAACTCGGTGTCTGCATGGCCAGCAATGGCCCCGGTGTGGCCAACCTGATCCCCGGACTCATCGTCGAGCAGGCCGACGGCAACCGGGTGCTGGCCATTACCAGCGCGCGCCGGCCCAGCATCATGTACCCCGATCGTGGCGGCAGTTACCAGTGCTTCGACCAGAGCGGCGTCATCGGCAAGATAGGCAAGTGGAGCGCTGCCGTGTCCTCCTTCGCCCGCGTGCCAGAGCTGATGCGCAAGGCGCTGCGCAAGAGCTATGAGGGACGGCCCGGCGTGGTGCACCTGGATGTGCCGGAGAACATCATGAACACCAAGGTGAAGGCCGATGTGGGCTACTGGTTGCCAAAGCAGTACCGCAGCACCGATGCGCTGACCCCTTCAGCCGAGCAGGTCACCCGAGCGGCACAGCTGCTCATCAGTGCCAGCGCTCCCATGATTCACGCCGGCAGCGGCGTCATCCACGCGCTGGCTTTTGACGCGCTGCGCCGCGTGGCCGACCTGCTGCACGCTCCGGTCACCACAAGCTGGGCAGCGCGTGGTGTGCTGACAGAGTCCTCGCCTCTGGCCATCACCATGCCGCACGTCAAACTCAATCACCGTGTCCGCAACGAGGCCGACACCGTGCTGATCCTGGGCTCGCGCCTGGGCGAGACCGACTGGTGGGGCAAACCGCCCTACTGGCGCAAGCCGTCAGAGCAGACGACGATCCAGGCTGATCTGGATGCCGACATGATCGGTCTGAACAAGCCGGTCGATCTGGCTGTGGTGGCCGACCTGAAACGCTTTCTGGAATTGCTGGGCGACGAGCTCGAGCGCCGCAAGGCCGAGATCCGGTTAGAGGCGAACCGCACGCGCATCGCCAGCTACGCCAAGGTCATGAAGGAAGAGCGCGCTGGCTGGGACAAGGCACTTGGCGACATGGCCATTCCGATGCACCCGGCGCACATCGGCGCCGTCTGCAGCGAGCTGTTTCCAGCCGACTCCGTACTGGTGGCCGACGGCGGCAACGCCACCATCTGGGCCATGTTCTACCACCAGGTAACGGTGCCCAACACGGTGCTGTCCACCTTCAAGTTCGGCATGCTGGGCGCCGGTATGGCGCAGGCAGTGGGTGCGGCCATCGCACGACCAGGCAAGCCGGTCTGCTGCATCATCGGCGACGGCGCCATGGGCTTTCACTCGCAGGAGGTCGAAACGGCGGTGCGCAACCAGGCACAGGTGATCTACATCGTGTTGTGCGACAAGCAGTGGGGCATGGTCAAGATGAACCAGCAGTTCATGCTGCGTCCCTTCAAGACCATGATTTTCAAGCACCTGGATCCCGATGAAACCATCAAGGCCGATCTGGGCGAAATCGAGTTCGACAAGCTCGGGCAGGCCATGGGTGCGTACGGCGAACGTGTCTCCGACCCCCAGCAGCTCAAGCCGGCGCTCGAGCGCGCCCTGGCCACCGGCCGCTGCGCCGTGATTCACGTTGACGTGGATCCGGTCAAGCACATGTGGGCACCGGGCCTGATCCACTTCAAGAAGATGCACGAAGAGCCAAAAGGATGAGCCTATTGCGGTTCTCGTAACTTATGACACGCACAAACCAAACGGCATCTCGCCGCAATCCATCGCTTTCATTCCGGACGGCAAAGTTGTCATCCCGGACTCGATCCGGGATCCAGTGCCACGCAACGACTGGATTGCGGGTCAAGCCCGCAATGACAACCATCTCCCGGGGAATGATCTGAT
>JBAXFI010000278.1:0-2852 GCA_037139995.1 Comamonadaceae bacterium
ATTGCTTGCTGCGTAATCAATGTGACATCTGGCTGACATATTTCGCTGTTAACGTGGGCCAACGAATACGCGTTTTCAAGCAGCAGCCATACGCGCTGTTGGAATGGCAGACGCCGACGTCGGTGCAACCTGAAAGCGAAGCAATGAAGACCCCCAAACAACGCCCCGTCGTTGACACTTGGGATGAGGCCGAATGCAAGGGCATCATCGAGCAGCTGTGGACGCTGCGCCAAAGCATGCTGGCCAGTGAGGCTGGCCTGGCCACACATCTACAAAGCGTCGATCCGACCTACCGAGCCAGTGCGCGCAACCTGGTGCATTACCTGGCCTTGCGACGCCATGACCGGCGCGATCTGCAGGAATGGCTGTCCAGGGTCGGACTGTCGTCGCTTGGCAGGGCCGAGTCGCACGTGATGGCGAATCTCGACAAGGTGCTCGGCATCCTGCACCGCTTGACCGGGCAACCGTGGCAGCCTCATTCCAAGGATGAGCCGGTTGGTATCAAGACCAGTCAAAAGCTGCTTGAGCGGCATACCGCCGAACTGCTTGGAGCGGCACCAGCGGACCGGGTCGTGCGCATCATGGTCACGCTGCCTTCAGAGGCGGCCAAGGATTTCGGACTGGTCAGACGCCTGGTCGTATCCGGAATGGACATCGCCCGGATCAACTGTGCGCATGACGGGCCAGCCGAGTGGAAGGCGATGGCGGCGCACGTTCGCAGGGCGGCCAAAACCATAGACCGGCCAGTCCGGATTCTGATGGACCTGGGCGGGCCGAAGCTGCGCACCGGCCACATTCCGTCGGACGCGGCGGTACTCAAGCTTCGACCCGAGCGTGACGATTTGGGGCGCGTGTTGTCTGCGGCGTGCGTCGGCATCCGGGCGACTGGCGCTATCGCGACGGTGGCTGGCGCCATGGATCACATCGGGGTTGAATCCCATTGGCTGGCGCAACTGCAGCTTGGTGATCGGATCGAGTTTACAGATGCCCGCGACGCTGATCGCCATCTGCGCTTGGTGCAGCAGGACGAAGCAGGTTTTCTGGCAGAGTGCGTCCAGACGGCCTACCTGGTGCCGCAGACGAAGCTCAAGCTTTGTCGCTCTGGAGTCGAGCATGCTGTGACCCGTGTCACGGATCTGCCTTGCAAAGACGGCTTGCTGCATCTGGTGCGTGGTGGCTCGCTGCGCCTGACCGGGCCGACCGTTGATGCACTGCCCCGCAAGGCCAAGGGAAGGGCGCTGCGTCCCATGCCGACCGTGGTCTGCACCTTGCCCGAGGTCTTTGCGCAGGTCTGCGTTGGTGAACGCATCTGG
The DNA here is from genome assembly GCA_037139995.1 of Comamonadaceae bacterium. Classification (GTDB taxonomy): domain Bacteria; phylum Pseudomonadota; class Gammaproteobacteria; order Burkholderiales; family Burkholderiaceae_C; genus Rhodoferax. The sequence goes on from JBAXFI010000278.1 coordinate 1,314, forward strand.
TTTGATGATGGCCGCATTGGTGGCGTGATCAAGCGCGTCGAACCGGCGTGGCTGGAAGTTCAGATCACGCACGCACGAGACAGCGGCGAAAAGCTCGCGGGCGACAAGGGCATCAACCTGCCCGACAGTCAGCTCCGACTGCCAGCGCTGACCGAGAAAGACATCGAGGATCTGGCGGTGGTGGCGCAGCTTGCAGACATGGTGGGTCTGTCTTTCGTGCAGCAGGCCTCCGACGTCCAGGCCTTGCGCGAGCGTCTGACTGAACTTGGAAAGCCGGAGCTTGGCATCGTGCTCAAGATCGAGACGCGCCGCGCATTTGAAAACCTCCCTGAGTTGCTGTTTTCTGCCATGGCCAGCAAGAGCGCGGGCATCATGATCGCGCGTGGCGATCTGGCGGTGGAGTGCGGCTATGAACGGCTGGCCGAAGTCCAGGAAGAGATACTCTGGGCGGCCGAAGCCACACACATGCCGGTGATCTGGGCGACCCAAGTGCTGGAAACACTGGCCAAGACCGGATTGCCGTCGCGTGCGGAAATCACCGATGCAGCGATGGGTGAGCGGGCCGAATGCGTGATGCTGAACAAGGGTCCGCACATCACCGAAGCGATGCGAACGCTCGATGACATTCTGCGCCGCATGCAGGATCATCAAACCAAGAAGCGACCTTTGTTGCGGGCACTGCGGGCCTGGAGAACATTGGGCGGAGCACCGATCTGATAGCAGATCGGATGTGGGCGGGTATGTCACAAATTCTTCACACGGGGGCCCTAGACTGCAGTTCTTGCACCATCTAGCGACCTCTGTCATGCGTTTCAAAACAGCTTCTTTAACCGTGGCCCTTTGCGCTGCGGTGTTCTCGGCGACCTGCGCCGCCCAGACCATCTTCCCCTTGACCCGTGCCGACATCCTGGCGGGCTCGAAGTTTGACTTTAAGGTCGAGTTCGACAGCGTGCTTGATCCGGCGCAAGTCAAGGTCACCGTCAATGGGCAGGACTACAGCAAGGCGCTGGGCAAGTCGGCAGAACTGATTGCCAGGGAAGACGGCAAAGAGGTTTCCAGCCTGTTGCTGCGCGACGCCAGCATCGGCAAACCTGGCCAATACGTCGTCGCAGCAAGCGACGGCAAGAGCAGTGCTACCGTCACCTGGACCGTTTACGCGACGCCTGCCAAGCGGGTGGCGAAGAACGTGATTCTGTTCGTTGGCGACGGCTTTTCGATTGGCCACCGCACGGCGGCGCGCATTCTGTCCAGGAGCATTGAAGGCGGCAAGTACACGGGCAAGCTGGCGCTCGACGACATGCCTTACATGGCGCTGCTGTCCACCCAGGGCACAGACTCCATCATCACCGACTCGGCCAATGCCGCCCATGCCTATACCACCGGGCACAAGTCCTGTGTCAATGCGCTGGGTGTCTATTGCTCGCGTGCCGCCAATACGCTGGATCACCCCAAAGTTGAAACCATCACCTCGCTGGCCAAGCGCCGTGGCATGGCGGTCGGTGCTGTCACCAACTCCGAGATTGAAGACGCAACCCCGGC
>JBAXFI010000279.1:0-2846 GCA_037139995.1 Comamonadaceae bacterium
CGGCTTCATCGAGCGTCCGATTCAGCGCAATGATGCCGCCAAAGGCCGAGGTCGGATCGGTCTTGAACGCCTTGCTGTAGGCCTCCAGCGCGTTGGCCCCGACCGCCACACCGCACGGGTTGGCATGCTTGACGATAACGCAGGCTGCCCCACCCTCCGCCGTAAAACTCTTGACGCATTCCCAGGCCGCATCGGCGTCGGCGATGTTGTTGTAGCTCAACTCCTTGCCCTGCAATTGTTGAGCTGTTACCAGCGTGCCCGGCGCCGCATGCAGGTCCCGATAAAAAGCCGCCTGCTGGTGCGGGTTCTCGCCGTAGCGCAGGTCCTGCAGCTTGACAAATCGCGCATTCGACTGCGCCGGAAACAACTGCCTGGAAGGCAGGCTGTTGCCTTCTTCAAAGTTGAGTGAGGACAGGTAGTCACTGATGGCGCCGTCGTATTGGCTGATGCGGTTGAATGCTGCCACCGACAGGGCAAATTTCGTCTTCAGACTGATGCCACCGGCCTTGAGCTCCGCCAGCACACCCGCGTACTGTTCGGCGTCGGTCAGTACCGCCACATCCTGCCAGTTCTTGGCTGCGCTGCGCACCATGGCCGGACCACCGATGTCGATGTTCTCAATGGCGTCTTCCAGCGTGCAGCCGGCCTTGGCAATGGTCGCCTCGAACGGATACAGGTTGACCACCAGCAGGTCGATGGTGTCGATGTGGTGCGCCTGCAGCGCCGCCATGTGCTCGGGCAAGTCGCGCCGCGCCAGCAGGCCACCGTGTACTTTAGGGTGCAGTGTCTTGACACGACCATCCAGCATCTCTGGAAAACCGGTAAGTTCTGCCACCTCCGTCACCGCCAGCCCCTGCTCAGCAAGCAGCCTGGCTGTGCCGCCCGTGGATAGGAGCTTGATGCCCAGCGCGTGCAGCGCCTGGGCAAACTCCACAATGCCGGTTTTGTCGGAGACAGAAATGAGTGCGTTCATGGGTTTAGATCAGTTTGTGTTCAAGCAACTTCTTGCGCAGCGTGTTGCGATTCAGGCCCAGCCACTGCGCTGCCTTGGACTGGTTGTCGTCGGCGTGGCGCATGACCACTTCAAGCAGCGGCTTTTCAACCACGTGGAGCATCATGTCGTACATGCCGTCCGGCTCTGTACCACGCAAGTCGCGCAGATAGGTTTCCAGACTGCTGCGTATGCATTCTTCTATGTATTTTTTGCTCATGCTGTTAACTCTGCCTCCATTGTCCTCTTCAGGCGATTCGATGGATAAGAAACACCGTCGCCTATTCTGTTCATTCGCAAACTCAGGCGGTCAAAATAGTCGGCCACAGCCACCACCTGAGTGCCGCAATTCTCGATCAGATTCATTTGCTGGCGAAATTCCTCGCCGCCAGGCAAGTTCCTGACGTACCAGCCAATGTGCTTGCGCGCACTGCGCACGCCCAGATATTCGCCATACAGCTCGTAATGGTCCTGCAGATGCAACAGCGCCCACTGCTTGACTTCAGCCACCAGCGGCGATGCCAGATGGCTGCCGGTTTCAAGAAAATAGGCGATCTCACGAAAGATCCAGGGGCGGCCCTGCGCCGCGCGGCCAATCATCAGCGCATCAGCCCCGGTCGCTGCCAGCACGGCACGGGCCTTTTCTGGCGAGTCGATATCCCCATTGACCACCACCGGCACGCTCACTGCCGCCTTGACCGCAGCAACCGTGTCGTACTCCGCCAGCCCGCTATATGCCTGCTCACGCGTGCGCCCGTGCACCGCGATCATCTGCACGCCGGCGCTCTGCGCCTGCACCGCCAACGCAGGCGCATTCTTGTGCGCTTGCGACCAGCCGCTGCGCATCTTGAGCGTCACCGGCACGCCGCGCGGCGCACAGGCGCCGACCACCGCCTCAATGATGGCCAGCGCCAGCGCGGGGTCCTGCATCAAGGCGGAGCCCGCCCACTTGCTGCATACCTTCCTGGCCGGGCAGCCCATGTTGATGTCAATGATTTGCGCGCCGCAATCGATGTTGTAACGCGCCGCATCGGCCATCAGCGCCGGTTCGGTACCGGCAATCTGCACCGCGATCGGTCCGGGCTCGCCCTCATGATTGGCGCGCCGCGTGGTCTTGGGGGTGCGCCACAAGTCAGGACGACTGCTGATCATCTCGCTGACGGCATAGCCCGCGCCAAGACGCCGGCACAGCTGTCGGAAGGGGCGGTCCGTCACTCCCGCCATGGGAGCAACAAACAATCGATTGACGAGGGGAAAGGGACCGATCTTCATGCGCGCTGCTGATTCTAGCTGCGCAAAATTTCAGCAATTGAAACGCAAACTTATACTGGCGCACCGATGGAAGCCTGGCTCGAACAACTGCTGGTACTGCTTGCACTGCCTCAATACGGGCTGAGCACTGTCTTCGTCGTCGCTTTCATTTCAGCCACGTTGCTGCCGCTGGGCTCGGAGCCTGCTGTGTTTGGTCTGGTCACGCTCAACCCGCACCTTTTCTGGCCGGCGATCCTGGTGGCTACGGCTGGCAACACGCTGGGTGGCGCACTGACCTGGGCGATGGGACTGGCCTCGCATCAGGTGGTAGACCGCTTTCAGCACTCCAGACACCATCTGAAGGCGCTCGACTGGCTTGAGCGCATCGGCCCCAAAGCCTGCCTGCTATCGTGGCTACCCGTCATCGGTGACCCGCTGTGCGCCGTGGCAGGCTGGCTCAAGCTGCCGTTCTGGCCCTGCATGGTCTATATGGCGATGGGAAAATTTGCGCGCTACCTAATCATGACAAGCACGCTGGTCGGACTCTTTACGGGCTGAACAAAAAGTTCATCACGTCGCCGTCCTTGACAATGTATTCCTTGCC
>JBAXFI010000280.1:0-2827 GCA_037139995.1 Comamonadaceae bacterium
TGATCAGCGTGGACTTGCCGACGTTCGGAATGCCGCAGATCAGCACGCGCATGGGCTTGACCATGCCGCCCCGATTCGGGGCCAGCTCGAAGCAGGCTTTGACCAGGGCCTTGGCCGGTGTGGCCACGCTGGCGTCCAGCGCCAGGGCTCGCGTTCCTGGCAAGGCGTTGTAATGCGCCAGCCAGTCGGCTGTGCGCGCCGCATCAGCCAGGTCCTGCTTGTTAAGCACCTTGAGCGCGGGCTTACCAGCCGTGAGTTGGGCCAGCAGCGGATTCGCGCTGGAGCCCGGCAGACGCGCATCAAGCAGTTCGATCACCACGTCAATATTCTTGATGCGTTTGCCGATCGCCTTTTGCGTCAGGTGCATATGACCCGGAAACCACTGGATAGCCATGCCGCCTGTTACTCCTAAAAATCAAGCGCCGGACGCATCGCCGACGCCCTGACAAAACGCCAGCGCCCCAGCAGGCAGGCCGCCAGCAGCGCCAGCAATGCAGTCAGAACGAGCAGCCAGAGCGCGCTGTGCCAATGGCCATCAAAGGCGCCAAACATGCTGGCCTTGATGGCCTTGACGACCCAGGTCATTGGCAGCCAGGGACTCATCTGCGCAAACAGCCCGCCACTGAGTTCGACCGGCAGCACGCCACCGGACGACGAAAGCTGCAGCGCCAGCAGAATCAGCGCCAGCGCCTTGCCAGCGTCACCTAGGGCGCGTGTCAGTGCAAACACGATCAACAAAAATGTGATGGATGCCAGCGCCAGCGTCAGCGCCAAAGCACCGGCGTTGACAACATGGACTTTCAGTACCAGCAGCACTGCCAGCCAGACCAGCAATGCCTGAGACAGGACGACCAGCATCGGAATCGCCACTTTACCGATCACCTGCACCGGGCTTGAAAAGAACAAGGCCTGACGCGGCAACAGGCGTACCTGGATCAGAAACACCGCCAGACTCGCTCCCAGCCACAAGGCGCCTGGAATGATGTTGGGTGCAAAACCGCTGCCATTGTTCTGCACGCTGGCATCGACCTCGATCACGGGTTGCACGGAATTGGCCAGTCCCTGGGCACTGCCGTCCATCTTCTTGATCGATGCCGGCAGCGACTGCGTCAACAAGTTGAGCCCCCCTGACAGATGTTGTGCTGCAGCCTCGACCTTGCGTGTGCCCTTGACCAGCGCTGCAGAGCCGGTTGCCACAGCGCCCGCTACCCTGGCCAGATCGTCGAGTTGAGCGTCTTCCGGCAACTTGGTGACCGAACTGCGGATGGCACCACTGAAACTTTGCATGCCGGTGGCAAGCGCACCCAGGCCCGTGCCGAGTTGCTTCGTGCTGTCGGTCAATTTCTCCTGTGCGACAAGCGCCGATTTGAGCCCCATGTCCAGGCCTGCCAGGCCACCCGAAAACTGGTCAATACCCTCCGTGATACGCGAGCTGACCAGCAGGCTGTTATTGGCCTCCTCCCGAAAGCCCGACACACCCTCCTTCAGGCGTTCGCTTCCTGTTTGCAGTTCAGCCAGGCCGCGCCCCATTTCAGCCTGCCCGGTTGTGAGCGCCTCGGCACCGAGCTTCAAGCGATTGATCTCGGAGTTACGCGGTCGCTTGCTGTCGATGGTGCGAAGTCCAGTACCCAGCTCCTTCAAGCCCGAGGTCAGTTGCGTCACAGCAGGGTCGAGCCGACCACCACCCGTAGAGAGCGACTCGGCGCCCTGGGCCGTTTGTCGCGCGCCGCCGACCAGTTCCTTGGCACCCAGACTCAGCTGGTTGGCCGCATCGTGCAGACGCTCCAAGCTGCTCTGCGAGCCGGCGGCATCCGACAATACCAATGTCCAGCGCTGCTCGTTCAGGCTGCCGTTGACCTCACGCCCCAGGTCTTCAGCAAAGCGTCTGGCCAGACTGGCGCTCTGGTAATTGTTGCCCTCCGAGGTGTAAACCACCAGTTTGCCACCGCCCACCTGGGCACCGGGAATGGCGTTGGAACTGAAGTCAGCCGGAATGATCAGGGCAAAGGCAAGGTCGCCCTGGCGCACCGAACGGCGTGCCTGTTCCTCCTGGGCCATATCGACATAACCGAAGGTGTGTCGGGCGCGCAACTTGGCCGTGACTTCCTGTCCAACATTGAAGACATGTTTCTGGTATTCGATGCCTCTGTCCAGATTGACAATCGCCACCGGCAAAGCGCCGGTTCGGGCTGCCGGGTCCCAAACGCTGCTGAGATAGATCACTGCGTACAGCGCCGGTATAAGGGCCACAGCGAGTGCGGCCAGCAGCAGCTTTGGAAACCTGACAAAGGCTCGCGCCTCGATCCGTGCGATGGTGGCGACCTGCGAAAACAGCTTCATGTTCGGTAGCCCAGCCTTGCCTAATCGACAACCCGGCTGCGCAAGGTCTTGATCTGCGAACGCTGGCTCTTGGCCTCGCGCAAGCGTTGCTTCGAGCCGTAGCTTGGCTTGGTGGCACGTCGACGTTTTGGCGGCACAGCCACGCTGTTCACCAACTCATGCAGGCGCATCATGGCGTCGAGCCGGTTCATCTCCTGCGTGCGATGTTGTTGCGCCTTGATCACCAGCACACCGTCTTTGGTGATGCGACTGTCGCTGAGCACGAGCAGACGTTGTTGCAGATCCGGCGGCAAAGACGAGGCAAGAATGTCAAAGCGCAAATGGATGGCGCTGGAGACCTTGTTGACGTTCTGCCCGCCCGCGCCCTGCGCGCGAATCGCCGTCAGTTCGACTTCGTCCTCGTTTATCTGCAATAGTGGTGCGGCTTCAGCCATGGTGCGACACTGTCTTCATTGCGAGCCCTTCGCGCTTGTCATGCCGGACTTGA
>JBAXFI010000281.1:0-2803 GCA_037139995.1 Comamonadaceae bacterium
ACCACGGCGAGCGCCAAACTCTTCCTGACCGGCTATTCCCAGGGCGGCTTTGTCGCGATGGCGGCACACCGCGCCATGCAGGCTGCAGGCATTCCCGTCACGGCGTCGGCCCCGATGTCAGGTCCTTACGCGCTGGCAGCGCAATCGGATGCAACCTTCTATGGCAACGTGAATGCCGGCGGAACCATTTTTTCGCCGATGATTTTCACCAGTTTCCAGAAAGCCTACGGCAATCTGTACACAGTGCCGTCTGACATTTACGAGGCAGCCTACGCCACCGGCATTGAAACCCTGCTGCCTGGCATTTACGATTTCACCACCGTAGTGACCAGCGGCAAGTTGCCGCAACTTGCGCTCTTCAGCAACACGCCGCCAGCCCCGGCCTTTGCTGCCATCACGCCACCCACCGGCACCGGTGCTACCGACGCCCTGTTTGCGATGGGTTTTGGCCCGAACAACCTGATCAAGAACAGCGCACGTGCCGCCTACCTCGCCGATGCCATGGCCAATCCTGATGGTGTGGTTCCGGCCTTCACCACCGGCGCGCCATCGGCCACCGCCAAGAACCCGATACGCATCGCTGGAGCAAAGAACGACCTGCGCGGCTGGACGCCTGCCGCACCGGTTCTGCTGTGCGCCGGCAATGGCGACCCGACCGTCTTCTACAGTTTGAATACCGGCCTGATGAAGGCGCTGTGGGGTGCTCTGCCGGCAGGCCTGGTCACCACGCTGGATGTGGATTCCGCCGTCACGGGGGCAACCGATCCATTCGCTGCAGCCAAGATGGGCTTTGCGCAGACCAAACAGGCCATGGCAGTGGCTGCCGGTGCCAATGCGGCAGCGACCATAACGGCCGCCTACCACGGTACGCTGGTCCCGCCCTTCTGCAACGCAGCAGCGCGTGGCTTCTTCTCGCAGTTCTAATTCGACGGAGCAAACCCCATGAAACACACTCTTCTTTCGGCATCCGTCACTGCTGTGCTGGCCTTGGGTGCTTCCGGCGCCATGGCGCAGGGAATCACCGTCAAACTGGGCTGGGTCAATATTGACCCCAGCTCGTCGGCGACACCGGTCGCCGGTCCCTTTACTCCGGTCGATGCGCTGGGCCTGAAGGTGCAGCCGCAATCAACGCTGTTTTTCAGCGTGGCAAAAGACATCAACGCCAACATGGAAGTCGAGATCGCCGCCGGCGTTCCGCCGAGGCACGATGGAACCCTGGTGATACTCAAACCCACCGGTGTGCCGGGCAGCGTGGCCGCACTCGATGGTCAGGTCATATCCCGGGTACGACAAGTCGCACCGACCCTGTTTGCCAATTACAAGTTCGGCGACAGCAACAGCCAGATTCGTCCTTTTTTCGGTGTCGGCCTCAATTTCACGCGCTTTGACCAGACCGAGTCGACCGCTGTCAACAACGCCGTCAACGGCGGGCCAACCACCATCAAGATGACGGATTCTTTTGGTCCGGCAGCGCAGGTGGGGCTCAGTGTCAAGCTTGGCGGGCCCTGGTCCGTCACCGGGTCCTGGTCCACAGCGCGTGTCAAGAGCACCGTCACCACCAACACACTGGGCATCGAGCGAACGTCGGATATTACGTTCCATCCCTCGGTGGCCACGGTGGCTGTCGGTTACAGCTTCTAACCCGAAAAGAAGACGCTGGCGGTAACGCCGCGTTGATTCGGACCTTCGGTCAGGGTCATGCGCGCCTTGTGTAGATCAGCGATGCGCCGGCAAATCGCCAGACCCAGGCCGGTGCCCGGTTGGTCCTGGCTGGCGATGCGGTAAAAGCGCTCGAACACGCGATCCCGTTGCGAGGCGGGAATACCGGGACCGTCATCACTGACCTCGATCATCAGACCAAACAGGTATTGGCTCAGCGCCACATCAATGCGACCGCCGCGCGGCGTATAGCGGATCGCGTTGTCCACCAGATTGGAAAGCAGCATGGCCAGCATGTCTGCATTGCCTGGCAGTTTTGGCAAGTCTGGTTCCACCGCGAGTTCCAACGTCTGCTCACGCTGCAATGCCAGTGGTGCCAGTTCGGCGCAAACTGACTCGGCGAGCTCACCAAAATTCACCTGATTGGAGTCGGGCAGCGGCTGGTCCGGATCAAGCCGCGCCAGCGTCAGCAATTGATCGACCAGGCGCGAGCTTCTCTCCACGCCGCGCTGCAGTTGCTCCAGACCCTGCTTGCGCTCGGCAGCGCTGTCGGCACGTCGCACCGCATGCAGCTGAGCTTGTATCGCTGCCAGCGGCGTTCGTAGCTCGTGCGCAGCGTTGGAGGTAAATCTTCGCTCGCCCTCGATCGTGTGACTGACCCGGAGCAGCAACTCGTTGAGAGCCAGGACCATGGGGCGCACTTCACCGGGCGCACTGCTGGCATCGAGCGGTACCAGGTTGTCAGGTTTTCGTCTCAAAATCTCACGCGTCAGCACGCCCAGCGGATTGAGCCCCCGGTTGATGGAAAACCAGAGCAGCACAATCAGGACCGGCAAACCCAGGGCCAGCGGACTGGCAAGGTGCCAGACAATGGTGCGCACCAGGCGATTGCGCAGATCGTAGGCCTCTGACACCACAATCCGGAAGTGCCGGTCCTGGTCCCAGACGGCATAGTGACGCCAGGTCCGGTCCTGCGGATCGGTGGTCTCGGAATAGGCATCCTGCAGGGTCATCGGTGTGGCCGGTGCATTGGCGGATCGCAACAACAAAATGCCTTCACCGTTCCAGACCTGATAGCGAAGACTCTTTTCATATTCCTGTTGCATGAACCGGATCGAGCCGGTCACTACCGGCGCTGCGACCG
>JBAXFI010000282.1:0-2799 GCA_037139995.1 Comamonadaceae bacterium
CGCCGGTGGTGCTGCCGGCCGACCCTACACTGACCGTCTTGAACAGCAACAGCCGTGAGCGCGAGCTGGATGGCTATGTCTCGCTGACCTCACGCTGGAGTCCGGATCTGCAGTCCTTTGCTGGCGTGCGCCTGTCGCGAATCAGCCGCAGCAGCGAGATAAGCGATGGCAGCGAGCCGGTGTCGTTCGAGCAGACGGTGAGCACGCCCTGGGCCGGAGTGGCTTGGTCGGCCAGCGACAGTACGACGTTTTACGCCTCCTGGGGTCAGGGTGTAGAGCTTGAAGCCGTGTCGAACCGGCCCGCACTCTTTGCCAATGCCGGCCAGGTCCTGCCTGCGCTGAAAAGCGAACAGACCGAGATCGGTTTGAAATGGCAGGCCAATAGTCGCTTGCTGCTGACGGCTGCTGCCTTCAGCATCGACAAGCCCTACGCCGATGACCTGCCCGGCGCAGCTGCCGGCGCCTTGCCAACGCGGGTGGCGGGCGCCAAGACGGCGCGTCATCGTGGTCTGGAGTTGAGCGCCGCTGGTCGCGTGCTTGATGCGCTCTCCTTGCAGGCCAGCCTGATGGCGCTGGATGCCCGCTACACGCAGGCAGCGGATCCAACACTCGTGGGGCAACGGGTGACCAATCTGCCGCACGTTAAAGCCTCTGTCTTTGCCGACTACAAGGTCAGTGCGCTGCCCGGCCTGTCCGTCAGCGCCCTGGCCAGTTTGCAGGGAGCCAAAGCGGCCAACGCCGATGGCAGTGTCGAACTGCCCGCCTCCTGGCAGATTGATGCCGGACTCAGTTACGCGCATTCCATTGCCGGCCAGTCCGTGCTTTGGCGTGCGAATCTGGAAAACCTCACCGACCGGACCTACTGGCGTGAAGCACCGACCACCGCCTGGGGCGGTATCTATCTGTTCCCGTCAACGCCGCGCACGCTGCGCGTCAGTGCGGCGCTGAGCTTCTGAGCCATGCTCTCTACCGCCTTCACGCTGCTGGGCACGGCTGTGAGCTGGCTGGAGCTGCTGGCTTTTGTGCTGGCGCTGGCCAATATTGCCTGCAATGTGGCGGAGATTCACTGGGGCTGGCCCTTGACCATTGTGGCCAGCCTGCTTTATGCGTGGCTGTTCTACGCCAGCAAGCTCTATGGTGAGGCCGGCGTCAACGTCTTCTTTGCCGCTACCGGCGTCTGGGGTTGGTGGCAGTGGCTGCGCGGGCACCGTGGCGACTCTGGTGCTCCGCTGCGCATCGCGCAGCTTGATCTGCGCGGTCTGCTCTGGTGCGTCTCCGGCTTTGCGCTGGCCTGGCTGCTGCTGGCCCTGCTGCTGCGCAGCGTGACCGACTCCGACGTGCCGTGGGCCGACGGTATGGTCACAGCCGGTAGCCTGGTCGGGACCATTCTGCTGGGACGCAAGTTCATTGAAAACTGGCCGCTCTGGCTGGCGGTCAACGCCGCCTCCGTCGCCCTCTTTGCCTACAAGGGACTGCACCTGACCGTTGTGCTTTATGTGATTTTCTTCCTGCTGGCGATCTGGGGCTGGATCGGCTGGAAGAAGCGGATGGCGGACTCCCAGGCTGTCATGCCGGGCGACTTCACTGTCATCCCGGGACCCGTCATTTGTCATTGCGGACTGGATCCGCAATCCAGTGCTGGCGTAACACTGGATCCCGGATCAAGTCCGGGATGACAAATCTGCGCATCGCAATGACAAATCTGCTGGTCGCAATGACAAACCGCAGGTCGCAATGACAACAACGCGCCTGATCTGCATCCTGGGTGCCGAGAGCACCGGCAAGACCACGCTGGCGCAAGCACTGGCCAGGCATTTTGATTGCCCCTGGGTGCCGGAGTATCTGCGTCAGTTCTGCCAGCAGCAGGGCAGAACACCGCAGCGCGAAGAGCAGGTGCAGGTGCTTGAAACACAGGTTCGCTGGGAGTCTGAAGCAATGGAGCGGGCCCACCAGCAGCACGCACGGTTTGTCTTCTGCGACACGGCACCGCTGCTGACCGCGATCTACAGCAATTACATATTTTCCGACACCTCCCTGCTGCCACAGGGTCGCTCACTGCATGCCAATTACGCCCTGACGTTGCTGCTGGCACCCGACATCGATTGGGTGGCCGACGGCCTGCAGCGCGATGGCGAACATGTGCGCGCGCCGGTACACAGTTTCATCGAGCAGGAACTCGCTGCGCTGGCACTGCCTTTTGCGCGCATCAGCGGTCAAGGTCCGCAACGCCTTGCCGCCGCCCTCGCGGCCGTCCAGCAATGTGAGGCTTAGGCGACCGCTTCACCGGCGAGATGCGAGTACATGATGAAGTCTCTGGACGTTCCAACTGGTATGGGTGAACACAAGAGGATTGCTCAGGTACTTGAACCAGTCCTCCATGTCGTCCAGCATCAGCGGGCGCAGGTAGACGGTGTCATGTACCAGGTTTGGAGGACGCGTGAATTGCATACCAGTCGCCTAAGGTTGGCGCTGTCCGACTACAGAGGCCGCCCGAACTTGACCAAGTTGCCGTCTTCGTCCAGAAGCGCGAACTCGCGCATTGACCAGGGCTTGTTCTCGACTTCTTCCATGCGTGGAATGCCCGTCTTGGGCAGCCTTGCCGATGCGAACGTGGCGTGCAGGTTGTCCACGTCGAAAACGCGCATGTAGCAACCTGCATAGCACTCTTCGGGATTGAGCGCGGGGTGAGGAAAGAAGTGCAATTCGAGAAGGCCGCGAGTCAGGATGGCATACGTGCCCGAGGCGAGCAGTTGGCCTTTGAACCCCAGCCTCTCGTAGAACGTAATCGTGCGGACAAGG
>JBAXFI010000283.1:0-2788 GCA_037139995.1 Comamonadaceae bacterium
GCGGTGGGCGTTCGCGTGCGGCAAATTCCGGCGACGCCGGACCGTGTGCGTGCCGCGATCCTGGCGAAGAAATAGAACTCACGCTACAGTTGCAGCCATGACCGCACCCGCAAAAATTGACGCTGCACCACGCCAGAAGATTGCGTGCAATGCGTGCCCGGTGCTGTGTCAGATCACGGAGGGACGCAGCGGTGCCTGCGACCGCTATGCCAACCGTGACGGGGTTCTGGTGCGTCTCGATCCGGTGCTGATGTTGCGACGGGAACTGGGCAAAGCAGAGCCGGCACTGGTTCCTTTTCTGGCGCGGGACAGTCATGACACTGCCAGCGCGCAGCTGGGCGGCGCAGAACTGCTGACCGGGGACGATGTCTTCATTACGGGCGTCGGTTCATCAACCACCTACCCGGACTACAAACCGGCACCGTTCATCGTTGCCTCCAAGGTAGCAGGCGTTGATACGGTGACGGTGGTGACCGAAGGAATCTTCAGCTATTGCAGTTTGAAAGTGAAGATCGATACCGACCGCTATCTGGGGCCGGAGCAGGCCCCGGTGCGCTGCAAGGGGGAGGTGGTTGGTCATGTCACCACGGCCGAATACGGCTCGCAGATGCTGTCGCTCGGCGGTGTGCACCACCTGACCGGTGGCAGCAAGAAGGAGGGTCGAATCACAGTCGAGATGATGATGGCACTGGGCAACAAGCAGGCGGTGACACTCTCGATCGAGGGCGGCTCCGAGGTGCTGATCCAGGCCGGTCGTGCGCCTGTCGTCAATGGCGTCGAGGAGAAACGCATGCGTGTCGGTTGCGGCTCGGCGACCGTCGGAATTTTCGCCGAGCAACTGCTGGGCAAGGCAGACGAGGTCGTGGTGGTGGACGATCACATCACCGGGGTCCTGACCGAGCATCAGGCGGGATGCTGTCTGGACATGCGGCCCTCCGGCATCCAGATGCACGGTCGCAAGTCCACGCCGGGGCGTTACTTTCAGGTGGCCAATCCGGGCACCGGCTGGGGCGGCACCGACATTGCCGACCCGCTGTCGATCATTGAGGGTTGGGACGCCAAAGTGGCCTGGCCCGGACTACGCCTGCTGATGACATCCACCACCGGCGAACATGCCAGCTGGTACGTTCTGGATGAGTCGTTGAGGCCGGTTGAGCAGGAGATGCCTTTTGAGGTGCGCGCCGTGGTGGATCGTGTTGGCGAAAATTGCGAACCCGCTCTGACGACCGTGCTCTTTCTGGCCGGCGCTGGCGGCAGCCTGCGTGCCGGCGTTACCGAGAACCCGGTGCTGCTGACGCGCGCCATCAAGAACGGCTTGGTCAACGTGACCTGCGGCGGCGCGCCGGCTTACGTCTGGCCGGGTGGCGGCATCACGGTGATGGTTGATGTCATGCGCATGCCTGACAACAGTTTTGGCACCGTGCCCACGCCCGCCATCATTGCGCCGATCGAATTCAGCATGAAGACCGCGGACTACCGCGCCATGGGTGGTCACATGGACTATGTGCGCACGCTCGAAGATGCGCTGCAAAGCGGTGCCTGGCACAGCGACGGTGCGCCGTTGGCGCGCCAATGGGTGCAGGCCCCCAGCAACAATCCGTGGCCGCTGGGACAGCCGCCCATGCTGGGCTGAACGCATAACAGTCATGACGGCATCCCGCACACGCTTCTCCGATGGTCGCTGGCATTTCCAGCACGGCCCGATGGACATCATCATCGGTGCCGAGGGCAGTGCCGCCGCGCTGGATGCAGCGCATGAAGCTGCATGGCAGCGCTTTGCGGGCGTGCTCGACGAACTGGTACTTGAGCTGCCACTGCTGCGTTTGCCGGTGCGGGGCCGGTGTCAGTTGCAGGGACCTGTTGCTCGACGCATGTGGCAGGCCTGCCAACCTTTCGCGAACGACTACATCACGCCGATGGCGGCGGTGGCGGGTGCTGTTGCCGAGGAGTTGGTCGGCTGCTACGACCGGGCGGGAATCGAGCGCGCCTGGATCAACAATGGCGGCGATATCGCGCTGTACCTGGCACCGTCGCAGTCGGTGCGGGTCGGTCTCTACGCTGACCTCGCGCAACTCGATGCACAGGCACTACGCAGTGGCATCCGCAGCGACGGCCAGTTTGAAGTGACGAGCCGGATGCCGGTGCGCGGCGTGGCCACCAGCGGTTGGCGTGGGCGCAGCTTTTCGCTGGGCATTGCCGACAGCGTGACGGTGCTGGCGCGCACGGCGGCAGCGGCTGATGCGGCGGCCACCGTGATTGCCAATGCGGTCGATGTGATCGATGCGCGCATCGTGCGGCGCCCTGCGTGTGAGCTGAAGGATGATTCGGATCTGGGCGAAATTCCAGTGACCGTGGATGTGCCACCGCTGGAGGCCACACTGGTGCAGCAGGCATTGCGCTCTGGACTGCTGCGCGCGCAAGCCCTGCAGCGCGCGGGTCTGATCTGGTCGGCGGTGCTGGTGTGTCAGCAGCAGGTGCTCGTCACCGACACCGAAGCCGAGGCACCGGAAATTGCGCGGAGGACCTTAGGGATTGGAAACTTGTTGATGCACTGCTGTCATACCGGGCTTGACCCGGTATCCATGCAGTCGGGACCATGGATTGCGGATCAGGTCCGCAATGACAGCCACTTCACACCGTTGCTCTCGGGATTTTCGTCTCCTTTGGCGTCACTGCAAACTGGCGCGGTATTTGCATGAATAACGGAATGGACGCACAGTCATGATCGAGATTAGACGCATCTTTACGCAGGTGGAGGAAATACGCCATGAGTTTGGTCCGGTCGCGG
>JBAXFI010000284.1:0-2767 GCA_037139995.1 Comamonadaceae bacterium
GGGCATATCCGAGGGGTCGATTGCCAGTCCATAGCCGCCCTGATAGCGGTATTTTTCAGACGCCTTGTCAAACACGTAAAGCAGGCCGAGCTGGGCCTGCAGCAGCGGTGTGAGTTGGGCCAGCAGCGTGTCGGCGAACTCGTTCAAGCGCTCGATCGCCTGCACATTGACGCCGATCAGGTTCGCCTGGGTCTTGCTCCAGCGCAGTATGTCGGCCTGGGCCGCGCCTTTTTGCAGAACGTTGACCGAGCGCGCCATGGCGCCCAGCTCGTTTTCAAATTCGGTATGCGGAACCTTGGTCTCAAGATCGCCCTGGGCCAGTCGTTCGACACTCAGGCGCAGCCGCTCCGAAGGCCGTCGCAGCGAAACGCTCAGCATCAAACCGGCACCTAGGCCGGCGGCCACGCCCACCAGCAGCAGCGCCACCGTCCAGTGCTCGATTCTCTGGGAGAACTCGATCGCACCCTGTGCTGCGAGCCTGGCTGCCTCTTCTTTGTGGCGCACCAGGTCGGTCATCAGCTTGTCGGTCTTCTCGAACACCAGTACATTGGCCGGCGTGGCCAGAAAGCGTGTGATTTCGGAGTTCTGCAGGGTCTTGTCGTTGTCGATCAAGGCAACAACATGGTCCACGTTGCGCAGGTACTGTGTCATCACGTCCTGAATGTCGGCCAGCAAGGCCCGACCTTCGGGCCGGACGAACAGCGCGTCGCTGCTCTTGAGCTCGCGGTTCATCTTGGTGCGCGCTTCGCCAAGGTCGGCCCGTGCGCTGTCCCGGCTCTTGGCGTCCGGGGACAGAATCATCTGGCGCAGGGAACGGCCCATTTGCATGAACTCGATGGTGGCTTCCTTGATGTGGGAGATCCCCTGCAATTCGAGTTCGTACATGCGGCTGATCTCGGCGCTCTGCAGTCGAACGCTGTAAATGGCTTGCAGCCCGATCATGATGATGATGGCCATCATCAGCCCCAAACCGAGCATGAGCTTGGTATTGAGCCTGAGTCTTTCCAGGAAATTCAGAACCGGATTCATTGAATGCTTTTTTGATCGAGCCTGGGCAGGCAGATGCTGACGCAAGTCCCTTGCCCGAGCTCGCTCTGGATCGTGATGGTGCCTCGGTGCAGGCTGATAATTTCTTTCACGATGCTCATGCCCAGTCCGGTGCCCGGCACCTTGCCGGAAGCATCAGCGCGGTAGAAGCGTTCACAGACGCGTTCCACCTGTGCCGCAGTCATGCCAATGCCCTGATCGGTGACCTGCAGGCAGACATGCTCCGGTCCTTGCGCCTGCGGCTCAAGCGCGAGACTCAGCCTGACCGGTTTGCCGGCAGGGGAATATTTGTAAGCGTTGGTGAGAACGTTCAGGATCGCTTGCTGCAGTTTTTGTGCATCGGCCATGATCCACAAAGGCTGCTCAGGCAGTTGCAGGTGCGGCGCCTGGCTGCCCGAGGGTGGGATGAATGAAGCCACACTCTGCTTGACCAACTCCGCCAGGTCGAGGCGCGCATACAGAAAGTCCTTGCCACGGCGCGCCTCGATGCGGGCCAGATCGAGCAACTCGTTGAGGATATTCGACATCAGTTGCGCACGGCTATGAATGATGTTCAGGAACTCAGAGATTTCCTCCGGCGTGAGCTGCTGTGTCATCAGCACTTCGGTGAAACCGGAGATGCTGGCCATCGGCGTACGAAGTTCGTGTGCTGCGGTGGAGAGAAACTCGCTCTTCATCTGGTCGATTTCGGCCTCGCGCGTGACTTCGCGAAAGTGCAGCAGTTGCGAAACGGCGCTTGACTCGCTGGAGCGCAAACTCAGTTGCAGGATCCGCTTGCCCGGGTTCGCTATTTCCATCAATGTGGAACGCTCGGCCTGCCCTTGAGCCGCTTGCGCGCGCATGGCGGCAATACTGACAAAGGACGAACCCGGCTCGCAATGCTGCAGCAGCCAGGCAGAAAAATCCTGTTCCGACATGCCCTCCAACTGCAGGTTGGCGCGGGCCATCATGGGCAGAAAGGTCGGGCTGACGTAGGTGATGTGATGCGTGGAGTCGAATGAGACAAAGGCATCGGGGCTCATGCTGAAAATGGCTGTGAGTTGTTCGTTGCGTTCTTCGATCAGGCGTTGCGCGGCCTGGCGCGCCAGCAGGTTCTGGTTGATTCGCTGCAGGTAGCGTGTCAGCACCGTAGACAAGGCCAGCAGCAGCATGCTCAGAATGGCGGCCTGCAGCCACAAGGCTTGCGCGGCACGTTCGTGGTTGGCGAGCAGGTATTTCAAATCGAGGCCGTGCAGTACCACCAGGCGGTAATTGGGGATCTTCCGATAGTGGTAGAGCCGCTCGATGCCGTCCACTACCGATGGATTCATGAAAGTGCCTGTCAGCTGGCCCTGCGCGATGCGGGGCAGCATCGCGGAGTTGGTGAGTTCCGTGCCAAACTCTTCCTTGCTTCCGATCCTGCGGGCGCGCGCTACGCCATCCAGGCCATAAAGCGCCATGACACCCTTGCTGCCAAGCTGCAACTCGTTATAAAAGCGCGTGAAGTAGCCGGGGTCGATAGAGACCACGACGACACCGGCAAACTCACCGTTGGCGCGACTGATGCGTCGCGTCAGTTGCACCGACCACTTGCCGCTGGCGCGCCCGAGCACCGGTTTGGAAACAAACAGTTCACCGTTGTCTGTCGCCACGTGCACCTTGAAGTGCTCACGGTCTGACAAGTCAAGCTTGCTCTTGATGGGCAGGTTCGCCAAAACATAAATCCCATGCGCATCGATGA
>JBAXFI010000285.1:0-2751 GCA_037139995.1 Comamonadaceae bacterium
GTTCTGGCCACCGGCACCTTGCAGCCGGTCATCACGGTCAACGTCGGCACCCAGGTCAGCGGCACCGTGCTGGAGCGGCGCGCCGACTTCAACGACAGCGTGAAGAAGGGCCAGATCCTGCTGCGCCTGGACCCGGCCACTCTGCAGGCCCGATTGCGCCAGACGCAGGCGGGCCTGGCCGCCAGCAACGCCGCGCTGGTGCTGGCGCGCGCCACTTACGAGCGAAACCTGAAACTGGTGGCAGCAGGTTTTATTTCGGCACTGTCACTGGACCAGGGCAAGCGAGAGGTGGACGCCGCTGTGGCCAATGTGGAACTGGGTCGTGCTCAAGTGGAATCGGCGCAGACCGATCTGGACAACTCGGTGATCCGATCACCGATTGACGGTGTGGTGATCCGGCGCAACACCGACGTCGGCCAGACCGTGGCCGCGAGTTTTCAGACACCGGACCTGTACCTGCTGGCGCGCGACTTGCGCCAGATGGTGATCCAGACCAATGTCAGCGAGGCCGACGTCGGCCTCATCAAGACCGGGCAGAGCGTGCATTTCACGGTCGACGCCTACCCGGAGCGCGAGTTCGAGGGCCTGGTGCAGCAGTTCCGCCTGAACTCGGCCAGCGCCCAGGGCGTGGTCACCTACACCATCATCGTTGACGTCGAGAATCCGGATGAGTTGCTCAAGCCGGGCATGACGGCGCAGACCCGTATTGTGGTGTCGAGCAAACCCAAGGTGATGCGCCTGCCGACGGCGGCGCTGCGTTTCCGGCCGGACGAAGACAGCCTGAAGGCCAAGGGCGCCAAGCCAGCAGCCAGCGCCGCCTCTGCACCGGCAACGGCGGAAGAAAAAGCACGCGCCGATGACGATGGCGTACTCACCGCGACCCGCACCGGTCGCAAGATTTACCGCGTTTACACCGTCGGTGACAAGCAGCTGCCCAAACTTCATGACGTGACCATCGGCATTGCCAACACCCGCTTTACCGAACTGATCAGCGGCGACCTGAAGGCCGGCGACGAGGTGATCACGCGCACGGTCGAGCCGCCGGTGAAGAAATGAGCCTGATCGAGCTCTCGGGCATCAGCAAGAGCTATCGAACCGGCGACGTCGTCACGCCGGTCCTGTTTGACATCGACCTGCAGGTCAGTCAGGGTGACTACGTGGCTTTGATGGGTCCGAGCGGATCGGGCAAAAGCACCTTGATGAATCTGCTCGGGCTGCTCGATCGCGCTGACGGTGGCCATTACCGGCTTGATGGACAGGACGTGACCGACCTGAGCGCAGCCCAGCACGCCGAGGTGCGCAACCGCACCATTGGTTTTGTCTTTCAGAGTTTCAATCTCCTGAAGCGCATGAACGTGCTGGAAAACGTGGCCCTGCCCCTGCTGTATGCCGGCCAGTCGCGCGCCGCAGCACGCAAGCGAGCGCAGGAAGTGCTGGACCAGGTGGGGCTGGCCACCCTGGGGCATCGCATGCCGAATCAGCTCTCGGGCGGTCAGCAGCAGCGCGTGGCAATTGCCCGCTCGCTGGTGAACCGTCCCCCCTTGCTGCTGGCGGATGAGCCCACCGGCAACCTCGACACCAAAACCACCAACGAAGTGCTCGAAGTCATCGGGCAACTCAATCGCGAACAGGGCCTGACCATCGTCATCGTCACTCACGAAGCCGATGTGGCGCGCCACGCCAAGCGCCTGGTCAAACTCAAGGACGGCGTCGTCGTCTATGACGGCATTCCGGCCGGCGAGAAGCAGGAGGAATTTGCATGAGCCTGGCGCAGATTCTGCTCGAAGCCTTTCGCTCGCTGGCTGCGAACCGCCTGCGCACGGGCCTCACCATGCTGGGCATCATCATCGGCATTGCTTCGGTGGTGCTGATGCTCAGCGTCGGTGATGCGGTGCGCGCCTTCATCAACAAGGAACTCGCCGTGCTCGGCAGCAACCAGTTGATCGTGCAACCCGGCACGCCGACCGAAGGCGGCGCGCGCCGGCGTACCAACGAGTCGCCGACACTGACGATTGACGACGCTGTGGCCCTGAGCCGGCTGCCAAGTCTGCGTGGCGCAGCGCCCACGCTGCAGGGCTTCTTCCAGATCCTCTATGGCGACGACAACAGCAATACCGTGGTGCTGGGGGTGACACCCGACATGTTTGCACTGCGCAACTGGAAGGTCGAGCGCGGCGTGGCCCTGGCCGACAGCGATGTGCGCTCCGCGAACCGGGTCATCGTGATCGGCTCCAATGTGGCGGCCACCTACTACTACCGGCGCGATCCGATTGGCCAAACACTGCGCGTCGATGGCCGGCCCTTCACCATCATCGGCGTACTCGCTGGCAGCGGCCGCACGCTGGACGGCACCGACCTGGGCGAGCTGATGGTGGTGCCCATCACCGCCATTCCAGTGCGCATGCCACGACCACGCACCGTGCACTACATCAACGCTCAGGCCAAGGACGAGGCCAGCATGAAGGAGGCCGAGCGCGACATTGCCGAACTGCTGCGTGACCGGCACCGCATCACCGGCAGCAAACTCGACGATTTCCAGATCACCAACCTGGCCAGCATCGCGCAGACCGGCGAGGCCATAGGCGCCGGCCTGTCCATCGGTCTGGGCGTGGTCGGTGCGATCTCACTGATCGTGGGCGGCATCGGCATCATGAACATCATGCTGGTCAGCGTGAGCGAGCGTGTGCGCGAGATCGGCATCCGCATGGCCATCGGTGCCAAGCCGATGCACGTGCTGGTGCAGTTTCTGAG
>JBAXFI010000286.1:0-2720 GCA_037139995.1 Comamonadaceae bacterium
ACGATTCAAGCTTACTTGAGCCGTGCCCTCGGCTACCCCTTTATGCAACAACGCCCCATCGCCCTCAACTTAAGAACAAGGAATAAGCGTCAAGGGTGAGTTTTGGCACAATGCCAGGGTGACACAGCCAAAAGATCAACCATCCAACAGTTCGAAAAGAAAACGAAGCAGCGTCAGGCACACGCGAGCGGTGCAGCATGATCGAAGCCAGCACCCGATCAGCGTACAGAACGAGAAAGCAATTGAGGCTGTGCTGAAGGAGATCGTGCATCCTGTGACGTTGTCAAAGATCGCTGTGTTTCGGGCCCTGGGATTGCGCGCGCGGAGTCTGTCGCTGCCGGTGATGGTTGGACTGGTGCTGAGTCTGATCTGGCGACAGATGGGAAGTGTGTGTGAGCTGGCACGCGTGGTGCAGCGGGAAGTCGTGCTGTGGGTGCCGAAAACAAAGGTGACACAGCAGGCAATCAATGCGCGCCTGCGAGCGATGCCGGCGGAGTTGTTCGAGAACGTGTTGGAAGAGGTGCTTCCAGTGATGCGGGCGCGATGGGCAGCACGGAAGCGGCCGCTGTCCAAAGTGATGACGTGGGTGCAGTCGCGCTACGCGCAAGTGCTGATCTGCGATGGATCGACGCTGGATGCGCTGATCCGCAAAGTCGGATTGTTGCAAGACCTGAAGACACACCCGTTGGCAGGGCGAATGAGCGTATTGCTGGACATGGCGTCCCGTCTGCCAGTGTGGATCGGACATACGCCGGACGCTGCAGCGCATGACCAGCGGTTCTGGGACGACATTCTCAGCCGGGTGCGTGAGGGATCGCTGCTGGTGTTTGACCTGGGCTACACGAATTTCGAGCGTTTTGTGCAGATGACGCGCCAGAACATCACCTTTGTCACCCGAGCCAAAGGAAATATGGCCTTCCGTGTGCAGGAAGACATCGTCCGAAGCGCGAATGTGCGTGATCGCGTAGTGTGGATCGGAGAAAGTGACAAGGACACGACTCAACTGATGCGTCTGGTCGAGATGTTGTATCTGGGCAAGTGGTATCGCTATCTCAGCAATGAACTGGATGCGCAGCGCCTTCCCGCAGAAATGCTGATCGACCTCTACCGCCAGCGATGGCGCATCGAAGATGCCTTTCTCACGACAAAATCGCTGCTGGGACTTTCCTATTTCTTCTGTGGCGCTGACAATGCCATTCGTCTGCAACTATGGGCCACATGGCTGCTCTATGCAGTTCTGGTGGACGTGACGGATACCGTGGCAGAGGCGCTGAAGCACCCGTTCGCAGACATTTCAATGGAAATGGTCTATCGTGCACTGTCTCACTATGTGCACGTTGCCAGTCAAGGGGAAGCCGATGATCCGATTGCCTATCTGGTCGCTAACCACAAGTTGTATGGACTTGTGAAGCGTAAAAAATCGCCCAGGAAGATCAAAACGGATACACCACTTCTACCCTTGACAGACGATGATTTTTCTTAAGTTGAGGGCGATGGGCTAACCCCCAAGTAGAGAGAAATTCGCGGACTCTACTCGAATTTAGTCACTCCTCTTTACAGAAAATCACCGGCATCTCTACCAAATTCCGTAGCCCATCTGTGCGATTCTTACATTCAAGCTGGGAAGCAAACGCACACTCTGTTTTCAGCAAATGCTTCTCACTGTAACAATTGGCGTTGTTGCACAACTCCAGAGTTGAGCAGAGTCCGCCCGTCTGAAACTGCGTTTTATGGGATTCGATAGTTTGGCTGGCTTGCCGCCAGTGTCATCACATTCAGAATCTTGCAGCGCGTCAGAATCTCTGCACGCTGTCCGCCATACGATGCCGCATTGGTCGATGGACCGCATATTCGTTTGAATCTGAACATCGTCGTTTCTGCCAGTGATCGGCGGTGGTACCCGATCTCCTGCTTCCATGCCTTGCGCCCTTTCTTGCGAATCGCGCGCAGATTCTCGTCTCGTGCTTGCCGTTCACCCCTGGCGTTGGCATGCTTCCAGATCTTGGCGTTTCGCCGCGGCGGAATGCTCGGCTTGATCTTCCGTATGGCCAGCATTTCATAGACGATTCGCTTGTCATACGCGCCGTCGCCAGAGATCTGATTGATCCTCTCGGGCACCTGCGCAAGCAATTTTGGCAGCACCTCGTGATCGGCGGTGCTGTTGTCACTGACCTCGGCCGCCACGATTTCGCCGGTCGCTTCGTCCACGCCGATATGCAGCTTGCGCCACGTGCGGCGTTTGCCTGCGCCATGTTGCCTCACCTTCCATTCGCCCTCGCCATAGACTTTCACCCCCGTGCCGTCCACCACCATATGCATGCCCTCATGCCGACATCTCGGCAGACTGATTTTGATCGTTCGCCGCCGTCGACACAGCGTCGTGTAGTCCGGCGATTTCAAGCCGCTGTGCAGCGCGTTCAAGACCGACTGCATCAGTCCCTGTGTTCCACGCAACGGCAGGTGATACACCTCTTTGAATGTCAGCATGCATTCGATGGCCGCATCTGAGTACGTCTTTGGCCGCCCAGGGCTCTCTGCCGACTGACCTTGCTCCCATGTTGTCAGTGCGTGCATGCTGATCCACATCTGCAACCGCCCGCGATGAATCAAGGCTTTGTTATATTGGGACCAGTCGAGGGTACGCCTTTGGTTTGTGTTGTTTGTCACGATTCAAGCTTACTTGAGCCGTGCCCTCGGCTACCCCTTTATGCAACAACGCC
>JBAXFI010000287.1:0-2713 GCA_037139995.1 Comamonadaceae bacterium
AGTGCCGGTGGCGCAGGTGCTCACGCAAAGCGAGGATTGGCTTGTCATGCCGGACCCGATCCGGCATCCAGTGCCACGCACACCCTGGATTGCGGATCGAGTCCGCAATGACAAATTCGTGAACAGTCTTTGACACACCAGCAGCAAAGGTCGTACTGAATGTCCAAGCCTTTTCCTTTGAAGACCCTGCTTGACCTGGCGCAGGAGCGCAATGACGAGGCTGCGGCGCAGTTGGGCGTGCTCAATGGCCACGTGCGCGACACGCAGAAACGTTTGCAGCTTTTGCTGGACTATCACCGTGAATACTCCAACCGGCTCGTCAGTGACGCCAAGCTTGGCATCGGCAGTGTTGGCTGGCTCAATTTTCGACAGTTCATCGACACGATTGACGCCGCCATCGAGAAGCAGCGCGAGATGGTGGCAGCTGCCCAGCAGCAGCTTGAAGCGAGCAAACAGAACTGGCAGGCGGCGCAGGGTCGGCTCAGGTCCTTCGAGACCCTGGAGCAGCGCCATCACCGTGAGCAGCGTGTGATCGAGGCCAAGCTGGAGCAAAAAGAGCAGGACAACTTCGCGTTGAAGGACTTCCTCGGGGGTGGGCGTGCTGGTGGCATCGCAAGCAACCCCATGTGACATGACTGGTAGTTTCGTATGAAGGATGGATCATGACCAATTTGCCCATTGCAGTGGCCGCGCCGGCACCGGCTGCAAGCAGGCGTGCCCAAGCCCATGCGTCGCAGCAGAACGCAGGGTTGCCTGGGGCAGCGCAAGCGGACGAGAACTCCTTTCGCGATGCCTTGGTCCAGATGATGGGCAAGGGCCTGGGCAATGCAATTTCTGCGGCGGGGGCCGCGGCAGTGGCGACTCCGAAAGCGGACAGCGTTCGAGGGACGGATGCACAAACCGATCCGACGTCGGCTGTACCCGCCCAAGCCGACGCGCTAGCCTTGCCGCAATGGTTTGCCTCGGCACTGGCACCAGCAACGACCAGGCCCGTGGGCTTGAGCACGGTGCTGGCAAGCGCGAAGACGGCTCTTGATCCGCAGACCGGTGCTGACACGGCAGCCGTGCTGGACGTGAGCGCCCTGACCGACGCCCTGGCCTTGCCACAAGGGTTTGCGTCGGCACTGGCACCAGCAACGACCAGGCCCGTGGGCTTGAGCACGGTGCCGGCAAGCGCGAAGACGACTCTTGATCCGCAGACCGGTGCAGAAACGGCAGCCTTGCTGGACGCGAGCGCCCTGACCGACGCCCTGGCCTTGCCACAAGCGTTGGCGTCGACACTGTCGCCAGCAGCGATACCAACGCAGGATGCGAGTGCCTTGCCCCTGCCGCAAGGGTTTGCGTCGACACTGGCGCCAGCGGCGACCAGGCCCGTGGGCATGAGCACTGTGCTGGCAAGCTCGAAGGCAGCCATTGATCCGCAGACCGGTGCAGACACGGCGCCCGTGCTGGGCGCAAGCTCCCTGCCCGCGGGGTTGGCCCCACCACACCTGGTAACGAAGACGGCAACGGCCAATGCCTTGTTGGCCCTTGCACCCGAAGCGTCTAAGGATGTACTCGCGGCTCCTGTTTTCGAAACTGCGAGTTCTCGAACCGAAGCACCGGTGGCTTTCTCGATAGCAGCGCAAGCAACCGAAACAGGCAGTTCCACGTCGACCCGTGGCGTCCCAGAGCCGTCAGCTGCGGTGCAGACGCGTGTTGGTGAACGCGCTTGGGATCAGGCCGTCGGGGAGAAGCTGGTGTGGATGGTCAACCAAAAGCACCAGGTGGCACAACTCCATCTGAACCCGCCTGAGCTCGGACCCTTGAAGATTTCTATTTCGCTTGACCAGAACCAGGCCAGCGCCCAGTTTTTTTCGGCGCATGCGTCGGTGCGTGAGGCGCTGGAAGTTGCCATGCCGCGGCTGCGTGAAATGCTCGCCGACAGCGGAATCACGCTCGGCAATGCAAGCGTCGGCACCGAGGCCTTTCGCGAGCCGGCGCAGCAACAGCCCCGAGCGCATGTGGCTCAGGCCGGCACCCTTGTAGCCGATTCGGGCACGGTTTCGAGCGGCGAGCGCCTGTTGCGCCCGATGCTCGGTCTGGTCGATACCTTCGCCTGACTGACCGGCCCTCCCATCCCCACCTATTCCGAGCAACGGAGACAGCATGGCAACCACAGCACCCAAAGCCACCAGCAAACGTGAACCGGACCCCGCGCCTGAAGCGGAACCCATCGCTCCGAAGAAGAAAAGCAAGCTCTTGATCATCGTGCTTGTGCTGGTGCTGCTGGCCGGCAGCGGCGCAGCCGCCTGGTACTTCTGGCCTGCCCGCGAGGACCCAGCGGCGCCAAAAAAGGGAGAAGCTGGCAAAGCCGTGGTGGCCAAGGTGGCTCCCTCCAAGCCGCGAACCTATGTGCCTCTGGACCCCTTTACCGTGAATTTGCAGCGTGAGGATGGTCAGCCTCCCTTCCTGCAGATCGGCCTGTCGCTCAAGCTGACCGATGAGAGTCTGTCGGGTCCGATCAAGCTGGCCATGACCGAGATACGCAGTCGTATCCTGCTGCTGCTGATGGGCAAGACGGCAAGCGAGCTCTCCACACCCGAAGGCAAGAAACTTCTGGCCGAGCAGCTTGCGCGGGAAGTCATCCAGGCAGTTCCCGGTACCACGGCGGCCTCTGGCCTCGAAGCGGTGTTGTTCACCTCCTTTCTCATCCAGTAGCTATGAGCCAGGA
>JBAXFI010000288.1:0-2697 GCA_037139995.1 Comamonadaceae bacterium
GTGACCACGATGAAGTGTATTTGGTGGCATCCAAGAGACGGGGTACTTGACGATCCAACAATACGCTGGCGAGGGCATTCTTGTCAC
The DNA here is from genome assembly GCA_037139995.1 of Comamonadaceae bacterium. GTDB lineage: Bacteria > Pseudomonadota > Gammaproteobacteria > Burkholderiales > Burkholderiaceae_C > Rhodoferax. The sequence goes on from JBAXFI010000288.1 coordinate 88, forward strand.
CGTGGCAACGCTGGCAGCCCGATTCGTGATGTATATTTCGTACACCGTGCAAAACTCCCAAACACTCAAGCGCACACAAATTTATCTGACGCAAACGCAGCAGTCGCGCCTGGCAGAGGCTTGCCGACGCGCAGCGGTTACCAAAAGTGAGTTGATCCGTCAGGCAGTGGACCAGTTTCTAAGTCAGCAGGCACTCCCCAGTTCGGCTGACAAAGAACAGCACCTCGACGGTCTGGCGGGTTTGTGGGCTGACAGGGCCGATATGGCCGACCCGGCGGCGTATGTTCGCACGCTGCGTGCGCCACGTTTTTTATGAGTGGCACGGTAGTCGCGGCCAGCGGTGTGCTGATCGACTCTGATGTGCTGATCTGGTTTGCACGCGGCAACGCCCGTGCCCTGTCATTGCGGGCCACGACCCGCAATCCAGTGGTGCAGCAATGGATCCCGGATCAAGTCCGGGATGACAGCTGTTGAGTCTGGGATGACAGCTGTTGAGTCCGGGATGACAGTGTGTTCCTTTGTGCGCGTCATGATTCATGGAAGCCGCTCACTGCCACTTAAATCGAACATTTCAAAAGTCTATGCTCATAGACATTAGTCTCCATCAATGAGGCATTGTGATGAGAATATCCACGAACGCGGACATTTTGTATAGAATACTCAGAAAATCATTTATGACTACGATCGTAGACTAATTGATTTCAATTGAGTTCCGTTGCTCTATAATATCTACGAGCAAAGACATTAATATGAAGCACATTCTCAAATCTACAGAAGAACTTGGTCTAGTCATTCGTGCCGTGCGAAAGAGCACGCAGGTGCGTCAGGACGACCTTGCCGCCATGGTGGGTGTCAGCCGCCAATTCACGGTGGACGTGGAAAAGGGCAAGCCAACGGTACAGCTGGCCCGCGTGCTGCGTTTGCTCAAGGAGTTGGGCATTGAACTCAGCGTGGACATCCCCTCGGCTGCCTCGAAAGAGCTCGAGCGGCTGGCTCGCCGCCGCTCAGAATCATCCCGGCCAATCGCAACAGGCAAATGAGAAGCCTCAACGTTTACGTAGACCGCCGGCTGGTGGGCCAACTGTACGAGGGGGACGACCTGTGGAGCTTCGAATACGATAAGGGCTGGGTCCAGGCATCTGACGGCTTTGACTTGGCACCTGGCTTGCCCCGCAAGACGCTGGGACACGCGGATGGCGGAACCATGCGGCCAGTCCAATGGTTCTTCGACAACCTGTTGCCAGAAGAGTTGCTGCGCCAAGCAGTGTCCAAAGAAGCGGGTATCAAGGGTGATGACGCATTTGCGCTGTTGCAGTACCTGGGCGCGGAATCTGCGGGTTCGCTGACCCTCCTGCCGCCTGGAGATGCCCTGCCCAAAGCAAGCGACTTGCGCGACTTGCCCAACGAACAGCTGAGTTCCCGCATCGCGAAGCTGCCCAAGTTGACACTGACCGCCGAAGCGCCCAAACGCATGTCTTTGGCGGGGGCACAGCACAAGCTCCTGGTGGTGTACCACGAAGGACATCTGTACGAGCCAGAGGGTGCGACGCCTTCCACCCACATCCTCAAGCCCAATCACCCCGATACCGACTCGTACCCCGCGTCAGTGGTCAACGAATACCTCACCATGCGATTGGCGGGTGCGGTCGGCCTCCCTGTTCCAGAGGTGCACATGCTCTATGTACCGGAGCCGGTCTATGTGATTCAAAGGTTCGACCGGGTCAGGACCGAGGAAATACCGCCTGGCGCTCGGCCGACCTTCAACGTGCAACGAAAGCACCTTATCGACGCCTGCCAGCTGCTCAATAAGTCGCGCACCTTCAAGCATTCGGGCGCGTCGATTCAGGCGCTCAAAGACGTCATCGAAGCCACCACCAACAAAGCCAATGCACGACTCATGCTGTTTAGGTGGCTGGTGTTCAACATCATCGTAGCCAATGACGACTGTCACTTGAAGAATCTGTCTTTCTTCATGTCCCCTGAAGGCGTGCAACTGGCCCCGCACTACGATTTGCTTGCCACAAGTGCGTACTACACCCGAGCGTTTGCAAACGAAAAGGCAACCTGGGCAGACGTGCGAATGGCCATTCCTTTGGGCAAGGCACACTTCTTCAGCAACGTCACAGCCCAGTCTGTGCTCGATGCCGCTCTGGAGCTGGGCGTTCCTGAGGTGAGCGCACGCCGCATCCTCAAAGAAGTAACAACCCGCTTGCCGGGGGCGCTGGGTAGGGAACTGGCCAAGATTCGAAAGCTTCACGCCCGGGCTCCTGAAGCTGCAAGAGTTCACCTGGGAGCAGAAGACCGGCTGTTGCGGGTGTTCGAGCACATCGTCCTCAAAGAGATGCTTGAGCGCTTGCGCGGCTGAGGCGCATAGGGCAAATCCGGGCCTTACGGCTCGTCCGGCTTAGGGAAACGGAAATTGCTGATATACCGTGGTGATCCAGGGCTCGCCGTTTGTCATCCCGGACCCGGCATTTGTCATCCCGACCTCACCTTTTGTCATCCCGGACTCGATCCGGGATCCAGTGCTACGCCGCGACTGGATTGCGGATCAGGTGTTGAATGCCACCCAGAATTGACCCCCTGAGGGCAGTTTTTTCCATCCAAATT
>JBAXFI010000289.1:0-2691 GCA_037139995.1 Comamonadaceae bacterium
ACCGGTGCTCGCCCGTTCGCCATGAACGAAGCCAATATCTCGACCGAGATCGCGGAGCCGATCGACTACACAACACATGAATTCCTGGGTGGCCTGCAGTATGCCGATGCGCTGACACAAGCCAATCTGAGAGCCTCTGTCTCACTGTTCCGAAACAACATCAACACGCTCAACGTCGAGTACCCACTGCTGGGTGCCGTGACACCTAACGGCGTGATCCAGACCGCCACCTTCGACCTCTATCCGGACAACAGCGCCGTCAATCTGAAGGGCGAATTTGCGCGGTCATTGCCGAACTTCTACAAGGGCCGCTTCAACGCCAGCTTCTCCTGGGGCAGCAGCCGGGAAGACGACGCCCTGCTGGCGCCAATCTCCGCAGCCCAGAGCGCCCAGCTCGCAGCCGCCGGCATCACGAAGTGGACCGGCACCAGCATTGGCTACGCTGTTAACAGCGCGCTGGTCTCCAACTGGAACAGCACCGCCGCCCTGAGTCAGCAGACTGCCAGCCAGCGCATCGACAACAAATTACTCGACCTGGGGCTGTCGGTCAGACCCGTTGATGACCTGAGCGTCAAGGGCTCGCTGCGCTACTTTGACAGCGCCAACAAGGGCGGTTATGTGGCCTACAACCCGCTCACCGGGCAGTTCGGCCGCGGCTTTGCTGACGGCAATGGCCTGGCCAATCAGGATCTGGTGGTTGGCTTGCAACCTGGCGCGAAACCCGGCACAGCGGGCAGTTGCTACATGCCGCCTGGCTACTCGAGCAACGCCCTGATTGCAACCTGTCAGTTTGGTCTGGCTGGTGCGGTGGCCACCGGCGCCAACATCCCGGTCTTCGGTCAGGCGCGCTCCACCAAACAAATGAACTATGGCCTGTCGGCTGACTATGAGCTGAGCCGCACCAGCAGCCTGAACGCGTCGCTGGAGCGTGAGGACTTCAATCGCGACTTCCGGGAGCGTGAAAAGACCTGGGAAGACAAGCTGAAGCTCGGTTACGTGAACCGCGCGCTTGGCGACACCACGCTGCGCACCTCGATCGAGACCGACCGCAAGCGCGGCGGCGACTACCGTTTCCGCACCTTTGAGGATCTGGGTACCGGCTTGCCGGGTCTGGATGTAGCGACCCAGATTGCCAATGCTGGCACGCTGGGCTACCCGGTTCTGGCGGCCAATCTGTTCAACCGCTATTCCTATTATTTCCGCAAGTACGATCAAGCCGACCGCGACCAGAACATCTTCAACGCCCGCCTGAACATCATGGCGCGGGAAGATCTTGACGTGGGTGCCACATTCCAGCTGAAGAACATCAACTACCCGGATTCCTTCTACGGGCAGGAGACCGATCGGCAGAACTCCCTGACACTGGACCTGAACTACCAGCCGACATCGGGTCAGACCTTCTACGCTTTCTACTCCTACCAGCAGGGCAAGAAGGCCATGAACCTGAACTCCGGTGTTGCGTCACTCGTCAACACGGGTTGTACTGCGGCCAATCTGGCGCTTTACGGTTATTCGGCCTGTGCAGACAATGTCGGCGGCAACAACGGCACGCGGCCGCTATCCTCAAGCTGGAGCTCGGATACCGACGACCGCAACAACATGCTGGGTCTGGGCTTCCAGAGTCAAATCGGTGCCGCACGTCTTGGCATTGACTACACCTACTCCAGCAGTTCAACCGGCATCAGTTACACCTACGGCGAGACGGCCCTGAGCAACGTGGCTGCAACCCAGGCCGCTGCCGCGCTGCTGGCCGGCAGCGCCTTGCCCAACATGACTTTTGTGCAACAGACGCTGAACTTCAACTTCCTGATTCCAATCAGCAAGAAGTTGTCAGTGCGCTTGTTTGACCGTCTGGAAATCGGCCAGGTCGCAGACTGGCACTACGACGGTGTGATCAAAGGAGCCGTGGCCAATTACGACTCTGGCACGCTGCTGCTCGATGCGGGACCACAGAACTACCGCACCAACGTCATCGGCTTCTTGGTCCAGTACAAGCTGTGACAGTCCAACCTCTGCCGCAGGAGCTGAAAATGATTCATCAAAAGACAATCACCAAGTCCATGTCGGGTCGGCGCACGCGCGCTCTGGCTGTGGTTCTTGCCCTCGGACTCGGTCTGACCGGTCTGTCTCAGGCACAGGATGCCAAGACCATCGCGACCACGGTCTGCTTCGCCTGTCATGGCGAAGACGGCAACAGCGTGATCCCCATGTTCCCCAAGATCGCCGGCTTACAGGAAAGCTACATCATCAAGCAGCTGCGCGACTTTCAAACCGGGCGACGCAAGAGCGACATCATGACGCCGGTCGTTGCCGCCTTGAAGCCACAGGATTTTGTTTCGCTGGCCACTTATTACAGCGGCCAGAAGCTCACGCCCGGCGCAGCGGCAGAGAAGAAGGTGGCAGGTCTGGGCAAGGTGATGTACTTTGAAGGCAACGAAGAAACCGGTGTTCCGGCCTGCGTTGGCTGCCACCAGGCGCAGGGCGCTGGTCACCTGATCTATCCACGCATCGGTGGCCAGCACACCCAGTACGTGTCGCAGCAATTGAAGAACTTCGCCAGCGGCGACCGCTCCAATGATGCCAATCGCTTCATGCGGGTTCTGGCCAAACGCATGACCGAGGAAGAAATTGACTCGGTCGCTGCCTATCTGGCCGACCTCGACAGCAAATAGCCACCAGACAAGACAGGAA
>JBAXFI010000290.1:0-2684 GCA_037139995.1 Comamonadaceae bacterium
GGCACAGACGGCAGACTACAGAAGAGGTTATGACCAGGGGTACCGCGATGCCATGGAGGCATCCCGGGAGCACCGGGGTCCGTCCGAGCAGGCGCGCGGGCGCATGATCGTTCTGGACGCCAAGTATGGGCTGCGCGGCGATGTGTGTGATGCACTGCATGCCGTCCAGGAAATCGTTGGCATGCGTCGCCATGCCGATGTGCGAGCCAATAACGATCTGTGTGGGGACCCGGCATCCGGTCGCATCAAGCGCTTGACCATCGTCTATCGCTGCGGCGATGGCCCCGAGCAGCGTGCCGCAGGGGCTGAGGGTACGGTAGTCTCGATGGGTTGCCGCTAGGACCTGTCCACTTCTGGCGAGCGCCAAAGTGACAGCCAAAGTGCATCAACTTAGGCAGACTGCGGGTTTGTGAGGGCAGTCCTCACCTCGCCAGAAAGGTCGGTCATGGAATTTGAGTACTCGCCGCAGGTGCTGGAGCTGCGTCAGCGGCTGGAAGAATTCATCGATCACTATGTGCTGCCCTATAACGCGGCCTGGCACCGCTCGGTGGCGCAGGGTGTTTATCCGCCACCGTTCCTGGAAGACCTGAAGGCCCTGGCCAGGTCAGAAGGCTTGTGGAATCTCTTTCTGCCCGGCTTGCGTCAGGATGAGCCGGGTTTGCGCCTGAGCAATCTGGAATACGCGCCGCTGGCCGAGATCATGGGACGCATGCCCTGGGCCTCGGAAGTCTTCAACTGCAGCGCACCCGACACCGGCAACATGGAGTTGCTGCATCTGTTTGCCACGCCGGAGCAAACCCGGCGTTGGCTTCGCCCCTTGCTGGAGGGAGAAATCAGAAGCGCCTTTGCCATGTCCGAGCCCGACGTTGCGTCAAGTGACCCGACCAATCTGCAGACGCGCATCCACCGGGATGGCGACGAGTGGGTGCTCAACGGGCGCAAATGGTTTGTTACCGGCGCGGCGCATCCGAATTGCAGGCTCCTGATTGTGATGTGCCGTAGCGGCGACGACGAGGTCGCCAAACACGCCCGCCACAGCATGCTGCTGGTGCCGCTTGACACACCGGGCGTGACGCTGGAGCGCAACATCGCGATCATGCAACACCACACACCAGAAGGCCATTGCGAAATCGTGTTCAGGGACGTGCGGGTGCCCTCAGACCACTTGCTGGGCGAGGCAGGCGCGGGCTTTGCGATGGCGCAGGCGCGGCTCGGCCCGGGACGGGTACACCACTGCATGCGCACCATCGGGCAGTGCGAACTGGCGCTGGCCCTGATGTGCGAGCGCACGCTGGAGCGGCACGTTTTTGGCAAGTATCTGGCCGACTTTGCCAATGTGCAGGAATGGATTGCCGAGTCGCGGCTGGAGATTGACCAGGCGCGTCTGCTGGTGCTGCGCGCCGCCTGGCGGCTTGATCAGGGCCAGCAGAAAGAGGCACGCGCTGATGTGGCCGCCATCAAGGTGGTGACGGCACGGCTGCAGACACGGGTGGTGAACCGCGCCATGCAGGTGTTTGGTGCCATGGGCTTGTCGCCCGATACGCCGCTGGCCTATTTCTGGACCTGGGGCCGGGCCATGCAATTGCTCGACGGTCCGGACGAAGTGCATCTGCGCAGCGTCGCGCGCGCTGAACTGGCGCAAGCCAAGGAAAGCCGGGGTGCCACCGCCGCCTATTTCACCTTGCCTGAACAGTTGTTGGCAGAGCCGCGTATCCGCTAGACTGCGGGGGATGCTGCCCCTACTGAACTGGATCAAGAATTCGCGCGCTGTACAGCGTTGCTTTCTTCTCGCGCTTTGTCTGGGTGGCACGAGCTTGCAGGCGCTGGCGCAGGAGGCACAGAAGTCGCTGTCGTTTGGCGTGGTGCCGCAGCAATCAGCGACCCGACTGGCCGAAGAGTGGGGGCCACTGCTGGCCGAGATCAGTCGCCGCGCGGGTGTTGCCCTGGTCTTCAAAACCGCGCCCAGCATCCCGGTATTTGAAGAACGCCTGGCCAAGGGCGAGTACGACCTGGCCTACATGAATCCTTACCACTATGTGGTTTTTCATGCGGCTGCCGGTTATCAGGCTTTTGCCAAAGAGCAGGATCGCAGACTCAAGGGCATCCTCATCGTCAGAAAAGACAGTGCCTATCGCAAGCCGGCGGACCTGGCAGGCAAGACAGTGGTCTTTCCGGCGCCTGCCGCGTTTGCCGCGAGCATCCTGCCGCAGGCCGAATTCGGTCGTTTGAAGATTGCGATTGACGCCAGGTTTGTCGCATCCCACGATTCTGTTTACCGTGCCGTGGCATCGGGTCTGCAGGAGGCAGGTGGTGGAATTCAGCGTACCTTCGAGGCGATGCCGGCGGAAATTCGGGATGCCTTGCGCGTATTGTCTGAAACACCGGCCTACACGCCGCATGCTTTTGCCGCCCATTCGCGCGTGCCGCCGCTCGCTGTCTCCAAGGTCCTCGCGGCGATGGCCACGCTGGCTGGCGATGAGAACGGGCAGCGTTTGCTCGCTCCGCTGGCCTTCAAAGGCATCATGGCGGCGCAGGACAAGGAGTGGAGTGATATCCGGGCTCTGGATATCAATTTGCTGGAGCGTTACGGCAGGCAATGAGCTGCGGCGCTTCCCTGTAGAGCGGTCCACCATGCGCTTTCGCACCAAAACCATCGTCGGCGTTGCCCTGATCGAAATCGCGCT
>JBAXFI010000291.1:0-2676 GCA_037139995.1 Comamonadaceae bacterium
ACCTGACGGTCTCCATGCACCCGTTTGGCACCAACGGTGTGGGCAATGCCGGTCAACTCTTCTATCAGGTCAACACCGGCGGCACGACGGCGCGCACCAATGTCCGGGCCTCCAATTCGATCGGCTATTTCCTGCCGGCGAACCTGGGTGGCTTCACGGGTCATTTCATGTACGCACTGGGTGAGCAGGCCAGCAACGCTGGCGCTATCGCTGACGACGGCACCCATGTGGGCGCTCGTATCGGCTACCGCTCTGGCGACCTCAATATGGCCCTTGCCACGGGTACGACGAAGTACGCCACGGGTGACTTCACCCAGAGCAACTTTGCCATCAACTACCAGTTCGGACCAGCCAAGCTGATGTATCTGTGGGGCAAGAACGACGTTGGCGTGACCAGCACGACATCCAACATGGTGGGTACGCAATACAAGGTCAGCACGGGTGAGGTACGTTTTGCCTACACCACACTGAAGGCTGACAAGGTGGCCAACGACGCAACGCAATGGGCGGTGGGCTATGTGCATGATTTGTCCAAGCGCACAGCGCTTTATGCCAACTACTCGCAGCTCAGCAATGACGGCGTTGGCACCAAGTTCTCGGTCGGTAGCGGCGACAGCCCGAAAACCCCGGGTGGCGGCAGCACCGGTTACGAATTCGGCGTGCGCCACAGTTTCTGAGCTTACTCAGGTCGATACTGACCGATCGATCCGGCGGGTCGAGCGGCCCAGCAGCAAGACTCTTTTCGCTTGATGGAGAATGTCATGAAAGAACGTAAATTGTCGTTCGCAGCTTTGCGGCTTAACCGCAGGTTTGCGATGGCCTCCCTGGCAACTCTGGCAGCTTGTGCCATCAATCTGGCTACGCCAACCGGAGTTCTGGCCTCGTATATGCCCGAAGCCGTCGGAACCACAGGAATGGTCTCGGCAGCCCATTCCCTGGCAACCCAAGCCGGTATGGACGTGCTCAAGAAGGGGGGCAACGCCTTTGATGCCGCTGTGGCAGTAGCGTCGACCCTGGGCGTAGTGGAGCCATCGCGATCCTCCATCAGCGGCGTCGGTTTCATGACTCTCTACGACGCCAAGACCAAGGAAGTCATTTCCCTGCAAATGACAGGGGCAGCGCCCTACGCGGCAAAACCGTCGGCATTCAAGAACAAGCGCGACCAGGAAGTCGGCTATCTTTCCGGTGTCGTTCCGGGCAATTTCGGCGGCTGGGTTTACCTGCTGGAAAAATACGGAACACTGAGCCTTGCGGAGGTACTTCAGTCGGCCATTCACTATGCAGAAAAGGGCTACCCACTCGACTCCTACGGGTACGAGGTCCTGTCCAAGGTGAAGGCAACGATGGAAATCTTTCCGACTTCGGCCAAGGTTTTCCTGCCCAATGGCGCCATACCCAATGAGGGGGATCTGCTGATACAGAAGGATCTGGCGTCCACCATGAAACGCCTGGTCAGTGCCGAACAAAATGCCATCAAGTCCGGGAAGAATCGCAGTCAAGCCCTGATGGCCGCCTACGACTTCTTCTATACCGGTGATCTGTCCAAAGAGATCGTTGCCTTCTACAAGGAAAACGATGGTCTGTTTACTGCCAAGGACCTGGCCGACTACAAACCTGTCTGGGCCAAGCCGGTACATACCAAATACAAGGACTACGACGTCTACAGCAACAGCGCGCCATCCCGAGGTGGCATCCAGACGGTCATGATTCTCAACATTCTTGAGACTTTTGATCTCAAGAAGATGGGGCACAACAGCGCTGAATACCTTCACGTTCTGGCAGAAACAATCAAGCTGGTCAACGCCGATGTTTACAAGTACGTCGGTGATCCGAAGTTCGTGAAAATCCCGCTGGAGGGGATGCTGTCCAAAGAGTACGCCGCAGAGCGTCGCAAGCTCATTAACAAAGACAAGGCCCTTGCCTTTGGCATGCCCGGCAACCCGGGCGCTTCGCAGAAGTCCGCTTTGGCCTCACCTTTCGAGCAACCTGCTGTGAGCCGGGCTGGCGTGAGCCTTGCCAGCGCCAACGTGGCCTCCTACGTTGACGACACCAATACCACCCACATCGACATCTATGACAAGGATGGAAATGCTGTCGCGTGCACGCCCACGATTGGCACTTTCGGGACCAAGGTTGTGATCGGCAATACCGGGATGATTTTTCACAACGCAACGCGTTTCGGTTCATTTTCTCCGTACAAGGGCGATGCGAATTTCATCGATGGCGGAAAAACATCGCTGCTGAACAACTCACCGCTGATTGCCCTGAAAGGCGGCAAGCCCGTGATGGTCTGGGGTACGCCTGGCGGCGAGGGAATCGGGCAACTTCAGTTCCAGGTCTTCCTCAACGTTGTCGAGTTCGGCATGGGCATGCAGGACGCCATCGAAGCGGTGCGGATGCAACTCGTGGCGAAACCCGATTTCTACAAACCCGAGTTGGTAAGCCCTCGCTTCGAATCGCGACTGCCCAGTGAAACCCGCAAAGCCCTGGAAGCGAAAGGGCATCAGGTTCAGGTCATGAAAGAGGAGTTTGAACAGGATCTGGGCGGCATGCAGGGCATTGTGATCAATCAGCAAACCGGCGTGCTAAAGGGCGGGGCCGATCCTCGCCGAGGCGGCTCGTCCCTGGGTTATTGAACTGGTGCTTGCGCCTGATTTGTTGCATGATGCAAATTCC
>JBAXFI010000292.1:0-2671 GCA_037139995.1 Comamonadaceae bacterium
TCGGCGTCGGCCCGCTTCAGTGCATCGAGGATGTAGGACATGGGTTTATCTTGGCGCGGGTTGCAGTCGCACCGGGTTCATGCCGGTGGCACTGTCGAGTTGCATGAAGGTCATCGGGCCGGGTTGCCCATCGGCCTTGAGACCCTGGGAGCGCTGGAAGGTTAGCACCCGTTCGCGCAGGGCAGCGTCGAGAATTCGGGGCCCCGTCGCAGGAAAAGGCGCCGCCACAGCTTCCAGCCGATCGAGCTGAGTGCCAAGATGCTCAACGGCGCCGCCGCTGCTGCCATCACGCAGTTCGGGGCGATAGTCTGCGGGTGGTTGCCAGTAGGTTGCGAAATCGCCACGCCACCAGCGGCCCAGGGAAACCAGTCTGACGCTGTGCAAACCGTCAGCCAGGCGCAGCGTGGCAGTCTGTTCCCCCAGACCCACCAGCACGGCGTAGACCGGCGCCGCTCTGTCGACGTGCAGGGTCAGGATGCCAGGACGGTTGAGCTGACGCAGCTGCGGCAGAGTGAGGCCATTGGCGCGGTAGCACTGAAGCCCTTGTACGTTTGCCGAGCGGCAAGGATCTCCATCGCCTGGAGCGAGCTTCCAATGGGTGCCTAAGGCATGCCAGGCGAGCTTGACGTCAGGCGGCAGCTTGGTCAGCAAGGGGTCAAGAGCCTCGATCGGCGCGGCTGCGGCGGATGCTGGCGTGAGTGGGGCTGAAACAGCGACGCTGGCGGGATTTGCTGCTGGCGCCGCAGCGGCTGCAGCGCTGGCCGATGCAGGCGGCGAAGGCGAGCGCATCTGCAATCCCGGCCACGACAGGAAGGCGCCCAGTGCAGCAAGCGCCAGCAGGCTCAGGCTGCCCAGCAAGTAGTAGGTGAAGCGGCGGCCGCCTGATTTCGCCGCCGGACCTGTGCCAAACACTTCGGTTGCTGCTTTGTCGACCACAGCGCGATCAACCTGGTGCTGGCCATGCGCCCAGGCGCCCAGCAAGGAACGACCGCACAACAGGTTGATGCGGCGCGGTACACCGTGCGTGAGGCGGTGGATGCGCTGCAAAGCGCTGCCCTCGAACGGCGACGGACCCGTGAGGCCAGCCACGGCCAGTCGGTGCGCGATGTACTGCGCGCTCTCGGTTGCAGTCAGGGCATCCAGGTGAAAACGGGCGATCACACGCTGGGCCAGTTGTTCGAGTTCCGGCCGCGCCAGCATGGTGCGCAGTTCGGGCTGACCAATCAGCACGATCTGCAGCAGCTTGCGCTCGGCGGTTTCCAGATTGGTGAGCAGGCGCAGCTGCTCAAGTACGTCGGGTGCGAGGTTCTGTGCCTCGTCAATGATCAGGACACTGCTTTGGCCGGCGGCGTGGCCGGCCAGCAGGAAGTGGTTGAGGGCATCGATGTAGTCCTTGACCGTTGGCGGGGTCTGGGCCGTTGGCTGCAACTCGATATGGAATTCCTCACAGATCGACTGCAGCAATTCGGTGACGGTCAGCTTGGGGTTGAAGATGTAGGCAACATGACAACCCTGCGGAATCTGCTCCAGGAAGCAACGGCAGATGGTGGTCTTGCCGGTGCCGATGTCGCCTGTGAGCAGGACGAAACCACCACCACTGCCACCGGCCTTGCCGCCGGAGCCCGCAACGCCGTAGAGCAGATGTGCCAGCGCCTCGCGGTGGCGCTCGCTCATGAACAGGTAGCGCGGATCGGGCGCGATCGAAAACGGGTCTTGCGTCAGGCCGAAATGGTGCGAATACATAGGCTGCGAGGATAGCCGGGCCGCGACTCAGGCCTTGGGCTTGGGCGAGCGCCCCATGGCGTAGAACTCCGGATTGGGCAGCATGTTGCTGAACGATGCCATGCGGTTGGACAAGCCAAAGAACGCTGTGATGGCGGCGATGTCCCAGGCATCCTCGTCGTTGAAGCCGTGCGCCTGCAGGGCGGTGAAATCAGCCTCGCCAATCTCGTCGGACTTCAGGCAGACCTTCATGGCGAAATCGAGCATGGCACGCTGGCGCGGCGTGATGTCCGCCTTGCGGTAGTTCACCGCCACCTGGTCGGCGACCAGCGGCTTCTTCTCGTAGATGCGCAAAATGGCACCGTGCGCCACGACGCAATACAGGCATTTGTTGGCAGCGCTGGTGGTGGTAACGATCATCTCGCGGTCGCCCTTGCTGAGTCCGGAGTCCTTCAGCATCAAGGCGTCGTGGTAGGCAAAGAAGGCGCGCCACTCGGGTGGACGTCGGGCCAGTGCCAGGAAGACATTGGGTACAAAGCCGGCTTTTTCCTGAACTTCAAGCACGCGCTGTCGAATGTCCTCGGGCAAGTCCTTCAGTTCAGGGGGCGGGTAGCGGTCCATGGGGTTTCCTTTGTTGAGAGGAGCATTATCCTGCGTCATTCTGGCAGCCCGGGTCTGTAGCGCGGGTACATTAGCAACTTTGCCTGGTCTCGCATGGAATCTCTTCTCATCTCAACCGGCGTCGTGGCGCTCGCGGAAATTGGCGACAAGACCCAGTTGTTGGCCTTCATTCTGGCCGCGCGCTTCAAGAAGCCACTGCCCATCATTGCCGGTATTTTGTGCGCGACCCTGTTCAATCACGGCCTCGCTGGCGCTCTGGGGGCCTGGATCACGTCGGTCGTCAGCCCGGAGGTGATGCGCTGGGTGCTGGGTTTGTCGTTTATTGGCA
>JBAXFI010000293.1:0-2629 GCA_037139995.1 Comamonadaceae bacterium
AGCGCAGCGGCATAAAGGAGGAGACCGAAGGTCGGGGGACAGCCGCGGAGCTGAGGGCGCCGTCAGCCTGATCCACCCAAAATGCTGAGCGCCCTACTTCGGACTGCTCAGACGTTTAACACCGGCAACAAAGCGCGCCAGGGTCTCCGACAGGACCCCTCGCGGAATCGTGATGTCGATCAGTTGGAAGCGACCACGCGTGGCTATCGCCTTGTCCAGTGCGGCCTTGAGTTCAGCACGGGTGTTGACGCGCACACCATCGCCCCCCATGCCGGCAGCCATTTCAGCAAAACCCCAGTGACCCAGATCGTTGAAGCCGGACTCGGGTTGAAAGGTACGCAGCATCTCCCAGCTTGCGTTGTTGAACAGCAGCACAATCGGATCCCAGCCGTAGCGCTGGCAGTTGCCCAGTTCCCAGCCGGTCATCTGAAAAGCGCCATCGCCGACCAGAATCAGCGGCCGCTCGCCGGTGGCGGCCTGCAGGCCCAGACCCGCCGGAACGCCGAAGCCCATGGTGGCGTAGTAGCCTGGCGCCACCAGCGCGGTGTGCTCGATCTCCATGGCCGTGAACAGGCAGTCGCCCATATCAGAGGCAATCGGCATTTTGCCGTGCGCAGCCATCAGATCGTTGACTGCGGTCGCAATGTCGGTCGGCCGGATCGATGCGCCATCCGCCAGCAGCCCAGTGGGGAAGGACTGCGGTGTCACGGAAAAAGCCTTTTCACCAGGCTCCAGACGCTCCAGCATGCGCTGCACCAGCGCGCTCAGCGGCAACTGCGAATAGGTGTGGTAACCGATGGTGACGCGGCCATCGAGCGCCTGAATCGTCTTGCGCATGTCGATCTTGGTCTCCGACACGGCAAAATTGGTATCGCAAATAATCTCTCCCAGCAGGAACAGGCCGTCCGAACTTTCCACCAGCTGCGTCACTTCCGGAAAGCCGGCAACGCCCATGTAGGTGCCAACCAGCGGTGCGTCCTGGTGTGCCAGCAAACCGCGGCCCATGAAACTGGTCACCACCGGCATGCCAAGACGGCGCGAGAGTTCAGCCACCTGGTCCTCCAGATCGTAACGACGCACTTCAACGCCCGCCATCAGCACCGGTGAACTGGCTGCACGCAGGCGTTCCAGAATCTCGTCAACGCAGGCGTTGAGCGCATCCTGATCCGGCGCTGCGGCCATTGTGGCGACCACCGGTGCACAGGGCAGCGACACCATGTCGCGCGGAATCTCGATGTAGACCGGCTCCGAGTGGTGCAGGCAACTCGCCAATACGCGGGCGATGTCGGCCGGCGCTCGCTCTGCGTCGTCCAGTCGCACCTGATCACAGGTGATTTCCTTGAAGATCTGAAACTGCGAATCCAGTGTCTTGGCCTGATGATGCAGCAGCAGCCCGGAGCGCGCCTCGCCTTTGCCCGGACCACCGGAGAGCACGACCAGCGGCGACTTCTCGGCAAACGCCGCAGCCACAGCGTTAACCATGTTCAGCGCGCCGGCACCATAGGTCACCGCCGCCACGCCCAGAGCGCAGTTAATGCGCGCTGAAGCGTCGGCCGCAAAGCCCACCGCCGGCTCGTGCGAGAGGGTGTAAAGCGGCAGGATGTTGGACTGTTCGATGATCCGGAAGTAAGGCAAGGCGAAGTCGCCCGGTATACCGAAAATCTGGCGCGCACCGTGCGCCTTGAGTGCCAGTAGCAGCGATTCGATCAGGTTCATGGGATGTGCGTTTCCATTGTGTGGGGGTGAGCAAATTATCGTGGTGCCGTCGCGCAGGAATACGCCATAGTGCGAGCACGCCACTCTCTGCGGCGCAACTTTCGTGCGGGGAGCGCGATTCGGCGACAATCCGGTTTCGTTTTATTTTTCGACCCGTTTTCTTTCATGTCCAGCACGACCAACTACGAAGTCCGCAGCGCGACACTGCGCGACGCCAAAGCCATTGCCGAAATTGACGCCGATGCCAGCCCGGCGCACTGGCGCGAAGCGATTGAATACTCTGAACCCCAGGTTTTTGTGGCGCTCGATGGCGCGCAGATCGTCGGCTTTGTAGGGTTTGACCGCTCGCGCGACAAGGGCACACCGCCGACCACCGGAGAAATATGGAAAATCAAGGTCAACCCCTCCCATCAGGGCAAGGGCATTGGTCTGGCGCTGTGGGACGCCGCCAGAGAAGGTTTGCTGGAAGAAGGCTGCAGCAGCGTCACGCTCTGGTTGCCGCTGGGCAACGAGCGAGCGCTGCGTTTTCATGAACTCGCCGGCTTCAAGCGCGAGATGAACAGCATCAAAACAGTGCCGCGGGGCGACGTGCGGATCGAGGAAATCCGGCTCAAACGCACGTTGAGCTAGCTACTGCTGTCATCCCTGACGCCTCCGTTGTCATCCCAGACGCTTCAGTTGTCATACCATACGCCTCCGTTGTCATCCCGGGCTTGACCCGGGATCCATGCCTTGTGTGCCCTGGATTGCGGATCAGGTCCGCAATGACAACGAAGGACATGCAATGGCAACGAAGGACACGCCATGACAGAAAAGGCAATCAGGTACGGCGCACCACGACACTGCCGATCGAGTAGCCGGCGCCAAAAGAACAGATCATGCCAACTTCGCCGGCCTTGAAGTCCTCATGGTG
>JBAXFI010000294.1:0-2623 GCA_037139995.1 Comamonadaceae bacterium
TCGCCACTACCCCCTCAAGATAGCGTGTCTACCAATTTCACCACGAAGGCGGTTTGTTGCTGTCTGGATTGCGTGAGGCACCTTGCGGTTTTGGCTTTCAAGACAGGCTTGAGTTTACCCTGAAATCTGCCCGATTCCTGAACCTGGCACTGCAATCAGATGCCGATTATTTCGACGGAATTTGTGCGGCACCAGAGGCGGCCACAACAGGTGCAACTGCTGCCGGCGCAGGCGCAGTGACGGCCGCATTTTCCAGCACACTGCCAGAACTTGCGGCCGGACGCACGGATCCGAAATAGGCCAGTGCCAAAGTGCAGACAAAGAACACGGTCGCCAACACAGCAGTGGTACGCGAAAGAAAGTTGGCACTACCGCTGGCACCGAAAAGACTGCCTGAACCACCGCTGCCAAAGGCAGCACCCATGTCGGCACCCTTGCCGTGCTGCACCAGGATCAGCCCGATCATGGCGACCGCTGCAATCATCTGGACCGCAAGAAGAATGGATAGAAAAATAGTCATGGAACACTCCTGAACAAGTAACGACCTCGGTGCGAATTAACCGGCCGAGGCAATGATGGATAAGAAATCGGGGGCTTTCAATGACGCGCCGCCAATCAGGCCGCCATCAATATCGGGTTGCGCCAGCAACTGCGCCGCATTGGCTGCATTCATGCTGCCACCGTAAAGCAGGAGAATACGATCGGCCTGACTGGAGGCCGCCTTCAATTGCGCGCGCAGCACGGCGTGCACTTGCTGTGCCTGTTCGGCGCTGGCGGTTTTGCCGGTACCAATCGCCCAGACTGGCTCATAGGCCAGAACAATTTCGCTGATACAGTGCCCATTGGCGTGAATCACAGCCGCCAGTTGGCGCTTGACCACTTCCTCGGTCCGACCCGCTTCACGTTCTGCCAGCGTCTCGCCGACACACACAATCGGTGTGATGCCACTGGCCAAGGCGCGCTGTGCCTTGAGTGCCACAACCGTATCGGTCTCAAAATGGTACTGGCGACGCTCGGAATGTCCGACCAGACAGTAGCGCGTTGCAAACTCCTTCAGCATGGCAGAGGAAATTTCACCGGTGAAAGCGCCGACTTCGTGCTGCGACACATCCTGGGCGCCAAGATCGATGCCGGTCCCATTTAACAGGGCATGACACTGCGCCAGATAGGCCGCTGGCACGCACAGTGCGACCTGGCAAGCAGGCGTTCCGAGCCCGGCCAGGAGATTCCTGATCAACGCTTCGTTGGCGACCAGACCGCCATTCATTTTCCAGTTGCCAGCAATCAGTTTCTTCTTCATGCCATCCCCCAAGTCAAGACAATTTTTCCGATATGCGCATTCGATTCCATCAAGGCATGCGCCTGCCCAGCATCGGCTGCGGCAAACGTGCTGTGAATGACCGGCTTGATGCTGCCGCTTTCAATCAGGGGCCAGACATGCTTGAGGCAAGCTTGCGCAATCGCTTCCTTGAAGGCTAGCGGACGCGGTCGCAAAGTGGATCCAGTGACGGTCAGGCGACGGCGCAGCACCAGGCCGGCATTGATTTCACTCTTGACACCGCCCTGCACACCAATGATGACCAGACGGCCATCCTCGCTCAGACACTCGATCTCTTTTGCAACATAGTTGCCCGCCACCATGTCCAGAATCACGTTCACACCCTGGCCCGCCGTCAGGCGTTTGACCTCGGCTGCGAAGTCGTGCGTCCGGTAGTTGATGGCGTGGTCGGCACCCAGCGCCAGACAGGCTGCGCATTTTTCATCACTGCCCGCTGTCACCATCACCCGAGCACCCATCGCCTTGGCCAATTGAATGGCGGTGACGCCAATGCCGCTGGAACCACCCTGGACCAGAAGCGTCTCGCCGCTTTGCAGCCGACCCCGGTCGAAGACATTGCTCCAGACCGTGAAAACAGTCTCCGGTAGCGACGCTGCCTGCACATCGCTCCATCCCCTGGGTACCGGCAAACACTGGCCGACCGGGGCCACGCAATATTCTGCGTAGCCACCGCCCGCGACAAGCGCACAGACGTGGTCACCGAGTTTGAAGCCGGACCTGGCCAACGCTTCTTCGTCGCCCTGTTCAATGGTGCCAGCCACTTCCAGACCAGGAATGTCGGAGGCACCCGGCGGCACCGGGTAGTGACCGGTGCGCTGCAGCACATCAGGACGATTGACTCCACTGGCAGCGACCCGAATCAACAACTCGCCGCTGCTCGGCACCGGCATGGCGCGCTCGCACTGGCGCAGCACGTCGGGTGCGCCAAATGCGGTGATTTCAATCGCCTTCATGGTGATCTCAAGCCAGCGTCATGCAACCGTGCCCTGTCTCAGGCGTGTTGCTCGGGGCCGTTCTGATTCGGACGATCGAGCAGGACTTTCATGGACAGTTTGATGCGGCCCTTCTCATCCGTCTCCATGACCTTGACCTTGACGATCTGACCTTCTGACAGGTAGTCGCTGACCTTTTCGACCCGCTCATGGGCAATCTGGCTGATGTGCAGCAGACCGTCCTTGCCCGGCAGCAGGTTGACCAGGGCGCCGAAGTCCAGAATCTTGGTGATCGGGCCTTCGTAGATCTTGCCGATTTCGACTTCGGCCGTGATCTGCTCGATGCGACGCT
>JBAXFI010000295.1:0-2597 GCA_037139995.1 Comamonadaceae bacterium
CGGGCCTGGCGGGCTGGTTGCACGCTCACTATCTGCGCTTCGTCAGCCCGCATGCTTTTGGGGTGAATGCCGGTATCGACTACCTGTTCATGGCGGTGATCGGCGGTGCCAGCCAGGTCTGGGGCGCGGTGGTCGGTGCTGCCATCCTGACCATTCTGAAAGAGTCCTTGAAGGAGATCGTTCCCTTCATGCTTCACACCACGGCAAATTACGAGACCATCGTCTTTGGTGCGCTGATGCTCCTGCTGTTGCACCGCACACGCGACGGTATTGCCCCGGCGGTGAGCCGCTGGCTGCCCAAAGGCGCCACGCCCGCACGACCCGCGCAGGCGCCGGTACCCAAACTTCGCCAACGCCCGGCGAGCGGAACACCCCTGCTCGGTGTGGAAGGTCTGAACAAGCGCTTCGGTGGCCTGATCGCCGTGAAAGACATTTCTTTTTCCATCAACGCGGGTGAGATTCTGGGCCTGATCGGGCCCAATGGCGCCGGCAAGAGCACGGTCTTCAACCTGCTCAGCGGTACCCTGGCAGCCGACAGTGGTGCCGTGAAACTGCTGGGCGCACCGATCGACGGCTTGCCGGCACGCACGATTGCCCGAAGTGGTCTGGCCCGCACCTTTCAGCATGTCAATCTGGTCTCCAGCATGAGCGTGTTGGACAACGTTGCGCTGGGCGCGCACCTGCGTGGTGTCAAGGGGACGCTGGCGGCCATGCTGCGTACGGATCGGTCTGAAGAAGCACAGTTGCTGGCAGAAGCCGCACGGCAGATTGAGCGCGTCGGTCTGGGCGAGCACATGCACGACGCTGCCGGCAGTCTGGCGCTCGGACAGCAACGCGTCGTCGAGATTGCGCGTGCCCTGGCGGCCGACCCCTTGCTGCTGCTGCTCGACGAGCCTGCAGCGGGTCTGCGTTACGCGGAAAAACGCGCCTTGTCCGAGTTGCTACAGCGCTTGCGCGGCGAAGGCCTGACGATCCTGCTGGTAGAGCATGACATGGAGTTTGTGATGGGTCTGGTGGATCGGCTGGTGGTGATGGAGTTTGGTGAAAAACTGGCGCAGGGTCTGCCGCAGGAGATCCAGCGCAACCCGGCGGTCATCGAAGCCTATCTGGGAGGCATTGAATGAGCACCCCTCTATTGCAGGTGCGCGATCTGGTGGTCAGTTACGGCAAGGTGCAGGCCTTGCATGGCGTCAGTCTGGATGTCGAGGCCGGAAGCATCGTGACCGTGATCGGCCCCAATGGTGCCGGCAAGACAACCCTGCTGGCTGCCATCATGGGCCTGCTTCCCAGCAGCGGCACCGTACGCTACAGCGACGCTGACCAGGCTGGGCAGGAAGTCGAGGCGCGCGTGGCGCAGGGCATGTCGCTGGTGCCCGAGCGGCGTGAACTGTTTGGCGATCTCACAGTCGAGAACAATCTGCGTCTGGGAGCTTTCCACCGGGTTCGCTCAGGTGAGCGGGGCGCCGATCGGGACCTTGAACCCGTTTACAAGCGCTTTCCACGCCTGCTTGAGCGCAGCCAGCAACTTGCCGCCACCTTGTCGGGTGGCGAGCGCCAGATGCTGGCGATCGGGCGCGCCCTGATGGCCAAACCACGCCTGCTGATGCTGGACGAACCCAGTCTGGGCCTGGCGCCGCGCATCGTGCGCGACATTCTGCACATCGTTGCCGAACTGCGCGATACCGGCGTGGCGATTCTGCTGATCGAGCAAAACGCCCGGGCCGCCCTGCAGATCGCTGACCGTGGTTACGTGCTGGAAACCGGTGAGGTGGCGATCAGTGGTACAGCTGCGGAACTGTCCGCGAGTCCGCGCATCGTCGAGACCTACCTGGGCTTCGGCGGCGCGTCGTGAGCACTGCGACCAGACCCTGACCAGATCACCAAGGGGATTGCCATGAGACGTTTGTTTGGATTCATGTTCGGCCTGGCGGCACTGTGCCTGGCAGTTCAGGCGGGCGCCGCGGACTTCCCCAGCCAGGGCGTGCGCATCATCGTGCCATTTGCGCCCGGCGGTGGCACCGACGTGGTGGCACGTGCCCTGGCGGAGCGCCTGACGCCGGCGCTTGGCGTGCAGGTGATGGTAGACAACAAGCCGGGAGGCAATTCCGTCATCGCGACGCGCGCCGTCGCCTCGGCGCCGCCCGACGGTCACACGCTCCTGCTGACCACCGACATCCACGCCATCAATGCCGCCTACGGCATGGCGTTGCCCTACAACTCGCTCAAGGACTTCGCTTTCGTCGCGCAGTTGACCACTTCGCCGCTGATGCTGGTGGCCCATCCAACGCTCGGCGCGCGTTCGATTCCCGAGTTGGTGGCCTTGGCACGGGCACAACCGGGTCGTCTGTCATTCGCCTCGCTGGGCTCCAGCAGTCCGCATTACCTCGGCTTCGAGTGGTTCAAGCGCATGGCCGGAATCGATATTCTGGACGTTCCCTACAAGGGCGGCGGCCAGGCTCTGGTGGACCTCATGGGGGGGCAGGTCAGCCTGTCGCTGATCGTCGCTGGCAACGGCATCCGCCAAGCCAAGGCAGGCAAACTGGTGGCGCTGGCCGTCACCAGCCCGAAGCGCAATGCGGTCGCACCCGACGTGCCCA
>JBAXFI010000296.1:0-2578 GCA_037139995.1 Comamonadaceae bacterium
CCGGTCACGAACATCTTGCCGTTGTGGACGACCGGCTGCGACTGCTGGCCGCGCTGTTTTTCACCGCCAAAAGAAAAAGACCAGGCCGGCACCAGATCCTTGACGTTCTTGGTGTCGATCTTGGCTGACGGGCTGTAGCGTTGCAGCTTGGTGCCCATGCCGTAGCTGACGACGTCGCCGACGGTCTTGGCATCGTTTTCGATGTCCTTGTCGGTGACACGTGCAGCAGCGGGGCCCGCCGTCAAGCCAAGGAAGACCCCCACTATGAATAGATAGCTAAAGGTTCGTTTCATCATTTCTCCATATAGATTTATGTGGCGTCGAACCCGCGTCAGCGTGCTCAACAAGCTTGGAAAGAGCAATACTTGTGCCAGACAAATCCATAGCGGTAAACGTGCGTCATTGGAGCTCGATCGGCTTGCTTTTGGTGTGGCCTACGGGTATGTACGCCCGTACTAACCCTGTGAACTGTGTCAATCAGTAACAGACTTGGCCTGGGACTGGAACAGTGGCAGCGACGGTGTCCTGGCAAGCACTAGAAGACGTAGCTGGCGGCAGCGCCGAGCAGCCAGTTGCGTCCAGGCTCCGGTTCAAAGAAACGTTTGTTGCCCTCATTCACAATCACCGAGCCGACAGCAGTTTGGTTGCCTAGGTTGTCGATGCGCAGAAATTCCTTGATCCGCCAGCCGCTGGTGTTTTGCTCAAAGCCCAGCCGCAGATTGGCCATGATCTTGGCCTCGGCGGCATCGCTGTTGGCGTCGTCGACCCAGATTTTGCCGATGCTGCGCAACTCAAGCCCAGCGTTGAAACCGCTGGGTTTGTGCTTCCAGGTCGCCTCTGCGGTCAAGGTGGTGCCTGGAATACCTGGAATGGAATTGCCCGCGAGTATGGTTGAACCCGCCACGGTGTCGCTGTAACGCGCGCTCAGCTTGGTATAGGCCAGTGCCAGATTAACGCCGTTGTCCCAACTGGTCGAGAACGCCGCCTCAACCCCGAAGCGTTCGGTGCGCCCACCGTTTCGGTAGTAGGTGCGTCCAAACAGGCTCGTGTCAACGACGATTTCGTTCTCGGTACGGACCTCGAACAAGGCCACGTTGAATAAGGTCTTCTTGCCCAGGATGGTCTTGACGCCGACTTCAAGGTTGTCGCTTTTGGCCGCCTGCAGGCTCAGGTTCATGCCGGGAGCGGCGTTGCGGTAGGCCAACTCATTCATGGTGGGCGTCTCGAAGCCCTTGCCAAACGTGGCATACACGTTCAACGCATCGCTGGCGCGCCAGGTTGCGCCCAGCACTGGCGTGGTATCAGCGAAATTGACGCTGCCGCTGTCGTCAAGATTGGTGCCGGCAATGTACTTGTCTTTCGATGAGAACTGGACCGCGTTGCGCCGCAGACCGGCCATCAGCAACCAGGCCTTGCCCGGTTCCCACTGGGCTTGCAGGTACTGGTCGAAGTTGTAGAGATGGTTATCTTCGTCCCGGCGCAGCGCGCCCAGCACACCCAATTGACTTCCGATGAAGTTCAGATAGCCCGTGCGCGCCTCATCGAGATTGTCGTAGTTGAGACCGGCGCTGAAGGTCAGCGGCGCCTGCGCCAACTCGCCCTTGTGGGTCCAGCGCAGATCAATGCCCCAGTATCCACGGGCCAGGGCGGAGACGCCGCCCGGGCTGGTATCGGGTGCTTGCGACGCTGCGGGAATCGACTGAAACGTGATGTTCTTTCGGTGCCCGAGATACAGCGTCGAGTTCAGCGTGCTGTCAGCGCTGATGTGTCCCTCGTACGCGAGTCCGACCTGCTGCTGGTCGCTGCTCTTGCGCGTGTTGTAGCTGTAGGCGCCGGCCAGTGCCTGCTTCGGGTTGGCCTCATAGCTGCGGCGATCAAGGCCCAGTGGATCCTGAAGATCGGGCATGTCCACTGCGTTGAGTACCAAAGTGATCGATGAGTCGGCATCCGGGTTCCAGCGCAGCTTGCCGTTTTGCAGTTCGCGTTTGCCGGCGCTGTGGTCACGGTAACCGTCGGTCGTGTAGCTGGAAACGTCGAAGACGTAATTGAGGCTGCCGGTGTCGCCCGAGACCTTCGTGCCCAGGCGCCGACTGCCGTAACTGCCCAACGCAATCGAGGGCTCGATCTTGCTGCCGGGCTCACCGTCTTCAGTAAAGACCGAGATCACGCCACCGGATGAACTGCCGTAGAGTACGGAAAAAGGCCCGCGCAGGACTTCCACCCGCGCCGCCGAGCCGAGATCGAAGTGCGACACCTGGCCCTGCCCGTCGGGCATGGTTGCCGGGATACCGTCGGAATACAGACGCAACCCGCGCACACCAAAACCTGCTCGCGCACCGAAGCCGCGGGACGAAATCTGGGTATCGCCGGCCAGATAATTTCGGTTGTTGACCACGATGCCGGGTACGCGCCCCATCGATTCAGCCAGATTGATTTGCAGGCGACCGTCCTGCAACTGTTCCTTGTTCAGTCGGTCGATCGAAAGTGGCAAATCGAAGGCAGCTTGATCGATGCGGGTGGCGGTAACCACCACCGGCTTCAGATCCAGCGCGGCGCTGTCGGAGCCTGCCTGCACACC
>JBAXFI010000297.1:0-2566 GCA_037139995.1 Comamonadaceae bacterium
CACGGGCGAGTTCTCATGAATGCCGCCAGATGAACCCCGAAGACCTGCAAAAACTCGTCACCATGGCCATGCCCTTTGGCAAGCACAAGGGCAAGGTGCTAGCGAACCTGCCCGGAAACTACTTGACGTGGTTTGCGCGAGAAGGTTTTCCCAAGGGCGAAATCGGTCGCCTGCTGGCCTTGATGCACGAAATTGACCACAACGGTCTGTCGGACCTTCTTACGCCATTACGGCCTCATGGCTAGTAACCTTCCTATTGGGCATCCGACGGCGGCAATATTTCATGCCGCGTTTGCCGCGTTCGGAGAGATTTTCTGAGATTGCTTTCATGGTCCTGTATCACTGGTTTGTGTAACAGGCTGTGTAACAACCGGGGTTTATACCCGGCTGCAACCCCTTGATTTATAAGGAAATCAAGGACTTACATGAAAGAATTTGGGGTTGGGGTGGCTGATGGGGCTCGAACCCACGACAACAGGAATCACAATCCTGGACTCTACCAACTGAGCTACAGCCACCGCGTGAACTGATTATACGGGCTAGCTGCCTGCGCGCGCTGGGCGTGGCACCATGATGTCGGCCTTGAAACGCTCCTTGAGCAGGCCATAGTAAGCCTGTGACTCTGCCGCTGTCCACCACTGGGCATATTGAGCGCGATCCTGTTTGGCGGCGACCTCAGTGGATGCCGGACGTGCCACCAACTGGTTGACCTTGACCACTGCGTAGCCCTGGGCACCCATGCTGACGCCGACAAAGACTGGCAGCTTGGAGGTGTCAGCGCGCAGGACGGCGTTCAGAATCTGTGGTGGCGTGTTCTGCGCCTGATCGCGTGAGAACACCTGCGCCGCCGGCATCACCGCGCTGCCCGGCGCTGCCTTCCAGGCCGCCAGTTTCGCGGCACCCTCCTGGGCTGCCAACTCAGCGGCGCGCGAGGCCACCAGACGCTCGCGCACATTGGCGCGCACCTCGGCCAGCGCCATGGTTTTGGCGGCCTGGTACTGGGTGATGCGCCCAGCTGTCAACTGGTTCGGGGCAGTTTCGATCGCTTCGGTATTGCGCTTTTTCTCGATAGCGTCCGGGCCGAAGATTGCGGCCAGGAACTTGGCGTTGGCCAGCAGGCCGGTGACACCCGCAGCCGGTTTGCGTGACAGCTTCGCTGCGGTCTTGATCTCCAACTTGAGTTTGTCAGCCACCGGCTTCAGACTGTCAGATTGCTCGTAAACGCCATTGGTAAAGGCTTCGGCCGTTTCGGCAAACTTGCGTTGCGCCTGCTGCGTCTTCAGATCCGCCTCAATGTTGGCGCGCAGTTCCTCAAAGCTGCGTTGCTTGGGTGCCTTGATGTCGGCAAGTTTGATGATGTGGTAGCCAAAATCGGACTCCACCAGTTCGCTGATGTCCCCCTTCTTCATGGCAAAGGCAGCTTCCTCAAAGGGCTTGACCATGGCACCGCGAGCAAAGAAATCAAGGTCGCCTCCCTTGGCAGCAGAACCCGTATCCTGTGAATTCTTCTTCGCCAGGTCGGCAAAACTGTCAGGCGCTTTGCGCAATTCTGCGAGCAACTCCTGCGCACGCGCCTTGGCCTTCTGGCGCTCGGCCGCCGGCGCGTCCTTCGGCGCGTTGATCAGGATGTGGCTGGCACGACGTTCTTCATTGCCACTCAGGCGCGCCGCGTTTTGCTCGTAGTAGGACTTGAGATCAGCCTCGTTGATCGTGATGCTCTTCTTGACCGACTCCAGATCAAGCACCACATATTCGATGTTGGCCTGCTCAGGTGCCTGAAACAGGGTCTCGTTGGCTTTGTAAAAAGCCTCGACTTCAGCGTCGGTCGGATTCACGCGGGAAGCGAAATCGGCGCTCAAAAAGTTGACGACCTGGACTTCGCGTCTTTCAAAAAAGGCATTCAGGGCCACGTCAGCAACTGCGGTGGCGGCAAAACCGGTTTGCGTCAGGCCCGCTTCCACCTGGCGCACCGACAGGTCACGGCGCACACGCGCCTCAAACCCCTCCGGTGTCATGCCCTGGCTTGCGGCCATCTGGCGATAACGTTCCATGTCGAGTTTGCCATCGGGCCGACGTAGCGAGGCAATGCCCGGGTCTTCCTGCAGGTCACGCGCCAGTCGCGCATCGCTGGTGGTGAGCCTGAACTGGTCGGCGGCCTGCGCCATCACACGTTCACGCACCAGTCGCTCCAATGTCGAATAGCGTGCCTCAGGGGAGTCCAGCAGTTTGGCGTCCAGGTTGGGCATCTGGGCGCGCAGCCGGTCCGCTTCAGCCTTGTGCGCCGCATCCCATTCACCCTGGGTGATATCCTGTCCACCCACGCGAGCCACGGCGGCGCCGTTCTCGCGCATACGGTTGTAGCCATCAATACCAAACAGCACGAAGGACGGGATGATCAGCAGAAACATCAGGCCCATCATGATCTTCGTGTGCTTGCGGACAAAATCAAACATGCAGTGCTACTCCAGTAGAAAACAAAAAAGGCGAACACATTGTTCGCCTTGGCCAGAAGTGGTGGGTGCTGACGGGCTCGAACCGCCGACCTACGCCTTGTAAGGGCGCCGCT
>JBAXFI010000298.1:0-2564 GCA_037139995.1 Comamonadaceae bacterium
CCGGGCTTGCCGAAGTCGCCACGGTTGATGCGGATCTGCTCCACCGTCTGCTCGTCCACATAGGCGTGGCCCGATTCGATCAGGTACTCGGCGGCGCGGTACATGAAGTCGAAGTAGTCGCTGGCCTGATACGGTTCGGCGTCGGGCGAGCCGTTCCAGTCGAAGCCCAGCCATTGGATGGCGTCACGGATCGAGTTGACGTACTCGACGTCTTCCTTCTCGGGGTTGGTGTCGTCAAAGCGCAGATGACAGACGCCGCCATAGTCGCGCGCCAGACCAAAGTTCAGACAGATGCTCTTGGCGTGGCCGATGTGCAGGTAGCCATTGGGCTCGGGCGGAAAGCGGGTGCGAATTTTGGCCGGGTCAAGGTCACCCTTGGCGTGGTGTGCCGCATCGCCCGGGCCGCCGCCCCAGCGGCGCTGGGCGTAAGTGCCCTTGGCCAGATCCTGCTCGATGATCTGGCGCAGGAAGTTGCTGGGCTTGGGGGCGGATTCAACGGGGGTAGGTGCGCTCATGACCTGATTTTAGTCGGCCCGTGCTGGCTGCCGCTTACGTTTTGCAACGATCTTCACACAAGCGCCGACATCCGCAGGGGGCCTTGCGCCGTTGGAGTGTCAGGGGCAGATGGCTGCTCCAAAGACATTCCAAGGAGAAATCGCATGAAGACCCGATCCATTGCCGCTTTTGCAAGTGTGGCAGCCCTGCTGACTCTGGGTTTGAGCGCTGCCGCGCAGGCGCAGCCGGTTCACTGGTCGGTGGGCTTGTCGTCGCCCGGCGTGCAGGTGGGATTCAGCAGTGCGCCGCAAGTGATGCTGGTGCAACCGAGCTACCAGCCGGTGTATGTGCAGCCGCGTCCCTTGTACGTGGCACCGCGCCCGGTCTACTACGCGCAGCCAGCGCCAGTCTTTGTGCCGCCACCCCGGTACATCCGTACCGACTGGCGTTTCGGCGGCCACCGCCATGGTTGGCAGGAGCGCCAAGAGCGCCGGGACGAACAGCACAACAACCGCGGTGAACACGACCGGCGCGGCTAGACGCGCTGATTTTCACGCCACTTTTCTGGCGTTTGGCGCCAGCGAAAGGCTGATTTGTCGCAAACCGGGTGCATGGGTGGAACGGGCTGAATACGCTTCAGCCCGTTCCCACAAATTTCTCACAGAGAGGACTTACCCATGAAACTTCAATCGCTATCCCGTCTTTCCCACCATTTGCTGGCACTCGGCGCCACCGCCTTGCTGGTTGGCGCCGTTCATGCCACGCCGGATGCCCAGTTCGACCCTGCTTTCGCCCAGTTCCAGCAGGCCAGCAAAGGCAGCGAGAGCGCCATCGAAAAGTCGGCCGAAGCCTTTGTCGCCCTGCTCAAGAGCGAACCCGCCAATCCGGTGCTGCTGGCTTACGCGGGTGCCTCCACCAGCATGAAGGCGACGACGACCATGCTGCCGTGGAAGAAAATGAGTTACGCCGAAGACGGCATGGCGATGCTGGACAAGGCACTTGCGCTGCTGACGCCGGCCCACGATGCGGTACTGCAGCACAATCTGCCCGCCTCGCTGGAGGTCAAATTTGTTGCATCCAATACGTTCCTGGCAGTCCCTGGCTTCATGAACCGGGGCGCGCGGGGTGCCAAACTGCTGGGCGAAGTGCTCGCCAGCCCGCTGTTCGTGACCAGCCCAGTGGCTTTCCGGGGCGATGTCTGGCTGTTCAGCGCCCAACAGGCTCTGAAGGACAAGCGCAAGGACGATGCACGCAAGT
The DNA here is from genome assembly GCA_037139995.1 of Comamonadaceae bacterium. Classification (GTDB taxonomy): domain Bacteria; phylum Pseudomonadota; class Gammaproteobacteria; order Burkholderiales; family Burkholderiaceae_C; genus Rhodoferax. The sequence continues at coordinate 1,753 of JBAXFI010000298.1, forward strand.
TCCTGGATGAAGTGATCAAGGCCAAGGCGCCGCAGGCCGAGGTGGCACGCGCACAGATGAAGGCGCTCGCATCATGAGTCAAGCTGCGGCAAGTGTGGTCGAAATGCATGGTGTGCACAAGACCTACCACCTGGGTGAGCACGTGATCCCGGCTTTGCAGGGCATTGACCTGAAGGTAGAGCGTGGCGAGTTGCTGGCCCTGACCGGCCCCTCGGGCAGTGGCAAGAGCACGATCCTCAATCTGTGCGGATTGATCGATACGCCGGACTCGGGCGACATCGTGCTCGGCGGGAAATCCGTCGCCGGTTTGAACGAAATGCAGCGCACGCTGCTCAGGCGTGACGCCCTCGGTTTCGTATTCCAGAACTTCAACCTGGTGCCGGTGATGACCGTGGCAGAGAACGTGGACTACCCGCTGTTCATTGCCGGTGTACCCGCCGCCGAGCGGCGCGAGCGGGTGGCAACGCAGCTCAAGGCGGTTGGTTTGCTGGAACATGCACAACACCGACCCGACGCCTTGTCGGGCGGGCAGCGCCAGCGCGTGGCGATTGCTCGCGCGCTGGTCAAGCGACCACGGCTGGTGATTGCCGATGAGCCCACCGCCAGCTTGGATTCGCACACGGCGGATCAGGTGCTTGAACTCATGCGCGAACTCGGTCACGCCGAGGGTGCCGCCTTTGTGATAGCCACGCACGACAGCCGCCTGAGCAGCCGCTGCGACCGTGTGTTGGCGCTCTTGGATGGGAGATTAGTATGACGACCCCCACGCTTGTCGCTTCGCGTACTGCGCTGCCCCCCGAGGGGGCTAATTT
>JBAXFI010000299.1:0-2557 GCA_037139995.1 Comamonadaceae bacterium
CGTTAAAGCTGCGTAACAATGCAGTCCATGACACTACGCACTACCATCGAGTTCCTGCTCTACGACTGGCTGGGTATCGAGAGCCTGAGTCAGCGATCACGTTTTTCCGACCATACGCGGGAAACCTTCGACGCGGTGTTTGACACCTGCGAGCGCATTGCACGCGAGAAATTTGCGCCCTTCAACCGGACCGTCGATGTGGAGGAACCGCGCTTTGACGGCGAGAAGGTGATCCTGCCGCAAGCCACACTGGTAGCGCAGCGAGCCTACGCCGAGTCCGGCATGCTCAGCGCGGCGCAGGACTACGACGTTGGCGGCATGCAGTTGCCCTACACGATTGAGGCCGCGGCCAATTCCTTCTTTGCCTGCGCCTCGATCAGCATCAACATCGGCATGCTGACCACCGGCAACGCCAATCTGCTGATGGTGCATGGCACGGCGCTGCAAAAAGAGGTCTTTTCGAAGAACGAGTTCAACGGGCGCTGGTCCGGCACCATGTGCCTGAGCGAACCGCAGGCCGGCTCCAGCCTGTCGGATGTGGCGACACGTGCCGTGCCCGATGGCGCTGGCTTTGAGGACGATCCGCTGGGAGCACGTTACCGCCTGACGGGCAACAAGATGTGGATTTCAGCGGGTGAGCACGAGCTGAACGAGAACATCATTCATCTGGTGCTGGCCAAGATCCCGGGGCCAGACGGCAAACTCGTCGCCGGCACGCGTGGCATCTCGCTCTTCATCGTGCCCAAGAAGATGGTGAATGCGGCGGGTGAACTCACCGGGGAACGAAATGACGTGGCGCTGGCGGGTCTCAATCACAAGCTGGGCTGGCGTGGCACCGTCAACACACTGCTCAATTTTGGCGAGGGCAAGTACCCGGTCGCTGGTCATGCCGGTGCCGTGGGCTATCTGGTGGGCAAACCCGGTGAGGGCCTGCGCTGCATGTTCCACATGATGAACGAGGCGCGCATCGGCGTCGGCATTGCCGCCACCATGCTGGGCCTGGCCGGTTACTACGCCTCGCTCGACTACGCGAAGAACCGACCGCAGGGCAGGGCACTGGCGGCCGGTGGCAAGGATGCCTCGCAGCCGCAGGTGCGCATCATCGAGCACGCCGACATCAAACGCATGCTGCTGGCGCAGAAGTCCTATGGTGAAGGCGCGCTGGCACTCGAGTTGTACTGTGCGCGCCTGGTCGATGAGCAGCACACTGGCGCGCCAGAGGCGGCCGACGAGGCTCGGCTGCTGCTGGAAGTCCTGACGCCGATTGCCAAGAGCTGGCCCAGCGAGTGGTGCCTGGAAGCCAATTCGCTGGCGATCCAGATTCACGGTGGCTACGGTTACACGCGCGACTTTCCCGTGGAGCAGTACTGGCGCGACAACCGTCTGAACATGATTCATGAGGGCACACATGGCATCCAGGCGATGGACCTGCTGGGGCGCAAGGTGCTGATGGAAGACGGACGCGGCATGCAACTGCTGGGTGCACGCATGATGGCAACGGTGCAGCGCGCAAACCAGGTCGCCGAGTTGACGCCACACGCGCAAGCATTGGCCAAGGCGCTGCATGACGTCGGTGTCGCAACGCAAGCTGCCTGGTCGACCGGCAATCCGTCGGACGCGCTGGCCAATGCCGTGCCTTATATGCAGGCCTTTGGTCACACCGTACTGGCCTGGATCTGGCTTGAGGTCGCGCTCGCAGCAAGCGTGGCCGATAAGGCGAACGAACTGCCCGAGAATGTCGGCAGACTTCGCGCCGCGCGCTATTTTTTCCACTATGAATTGCCCAAGATCGGCGCCTGGCTGCAGGTGGTAGCGCAGCGCGACCCGACCTGCGCCAGCATGCCCGAAGATGCGTTTTAACCGGAGATACCATGACTCGCACCATCCAACAACTTTTTGACCTGACAGGCAAGACCGCCCTGGTCACCGGCGGCTCGCGTGGCCTGGGATTGCAACTGGCGCACGCCTTGGGTGAAGCCGGCGCCAAAATCATGCTCAGTTCGCGCAAGGCGGAAGATCTGGAACATGCTGCAGCCGAGTTACAGGCCGCCGGCATCGACGCGCGCTGGATTGCTGCTGACTGCGCCAAAGAGTCCGAGATCGTGCGCCTGGCCGATGAAACACTGCAGCGCCTCGGTGACGTTGATATTCTGGTCAACAACGCGGGAGCTTCATGGGGAGCACCCGCCGAAGATCACCCGATTGATGCGTGGGACAAGGTGATGAATCTCAACGTCCGGGGTTACTTCATCCTGAGCCAGCAGATCGCGAAGAAGAGCATGATTGCGCGCCGTCACGGCCGCATCATCAATGTGGCGTCGATTGCCGGACTGAACGGCAACCCACCGGGTCTCTCCACCCTCGCTTACAACACTTCCAAGGGTGCCGTCATCAACTTCACACGTGCCCTGGCCGCCGAGTGGGGTAGGTACAACATCACGGTCAATTCGATCTGTCCGGGTTTCTTTCCCAGCAAGATGACCATGGGCACGCTCAAGTTATTCGGTGAGGAGCGTCTTGCCGCAGGGGCGCCGCTGAAACGTCTGGGCGACGACGA
>JBAXFI010000300.1:0-2554 GCA_037139995.1 Comamonadaceae bacterium
TATATCTACAACATCAACCTCTCGGTCCCTTGGACCGTCACCTTGGTCACCATTTTGCGGTTTCTGGCGGTCACCTTCCTGTTCGTCAATGTCCTCGAGGCCCGGCACGCACCACCGGTGCCTCAACGGCTCTGGCCGCGCTGGAAGAGATAGGCAGCCCAAGAAAGCTGCGCGCAGTTGGGTGAACTGCACGGCGTAGTGCACCGGTATCACACGCGTGAGTTCATCCAGGTCGTGGCGGACTATTTCTTTGATTTGGCCTGACGCAGGTCATCGGCATCAAGTCGATCCAGAATGGCCAAAGCCTGATTCACGTCGCCATTGGCGGCCAGAGCCCGATAGTGGTTTTCAGTGTCCCATGCGGCCAGCGCGTGCGCACTCAACTGCTCCACAAGCTTGTTGGTGCTCAACCCACGGCTACGCGCCAGGTCCTTAAGCCTTGCCGCTGTATCGTCGGGCAACCGTATGGTCAAAGTATTCATCGCCACTCCTCCAAAAATTGTGCTGGCGTCTGTACACGCAGCCTGCCAAGTTGCAACTCACCGCCTCTGAGGTCGCGCACATTGTGCGTAATCACTGAACTGGCGTTTCCGGCCAGCGCCAGTTCTATCAGATGATTGTCTGCTTCATCCGGTAAATTCGGACGCCATCCGTAATACACCTAGTCACGCAATCTGGTTCAACAAGCCGCCAACAGAGTCTGCGCTACAGATTCAAAGTCGGCAAACGCCTGCTCAAACGTTGGCGGCGAACTGTCGTACACCAGCGGCATCAGGACCTGTGAGTAGCGCGTGCGCAGTTCTGCACTGACCCGAGCAGCCTGCAAAGTGCGCTTGAGAACGCCCACCGGGTCTGCATCGAACTCGGGGTTCTGGCCTTTGAATTCGTCACGGTCACTAATCACCAATCTGGCAAAGATGCTGCGTGCTGCCTCCAGCGAAACTGGCGACTGCCGGGCAATGCGGGCGACGTCGTACAAGTGGCGCACCAAGGCCGGGTCGATGTCCCCCTTGGTCTGGTAACCGTCCCACTTGTAAGCGCAGCGACGCAACAACGACAGAACCTTCTCTGCGGTGGTCTCCGCAACGCCAATGCAGTCCATTGACACAGTCAGGCTGGGCGACATCCCGGCTACGCTCTCATGGAGGTAACCAAACTGGCACCTTTCAAGTGGCAGCAGGGGCGTGCGCTCAATTAGCTCGAGCTTGAGCTCCGGGCGCAGGCTGGCAATCTCGGTGTAAGCAGACTGGTAGCCAGCCCCGATGACGTAATAGCGATGCGCATCGCTGATGCCCGGGTTCGCGCCCTCAGCGTACTGCAACAGCGGAAAGTCCATACTGGCAAGCACAGCCGCAATGCGGTCATGCAAGGCTTTGAGGCGAGTGCGGTCGCCACGACCTTTTTTGAGAGGCTTTGCCGTCGGCTCCAGCAAGACTCTGATGTCGATGTCTTCGGACATGCGGTTGATGAGCCGGTGTGCTTTGGACAGGCAGGTACCTCCGGCAAAGGCCAACTGAATTCCGGCGTCGTGGCGCAGCGTATCTCCTTTGCGAACATCAAGGTCCCCGAAGTGCTCGTGCAGAATCTGCATCTCGCTCAAGGCCTTGAGAAGCTCTGTGATATGGATGTCTTTCTCAGCTGTCTGCACAGGCAAGCCACGCAGCAAGCCTTCAGCAGAAAGGTCCTCAAGCGCTTGTTTGTGTGCGGGTGTAATTGTTCTCATAAGTCAGCGCTCGGCCTCCGACCGCGATTTTTCTGCTGATACGCCGCTGGCCTGTGTTGGCCACGAACCGGCCCGGCAACTGAGTCGTTTCGCCACGGTTGTACGCTGCGGCGGCGCTGCCTACCAAAACCTGGACGCCCAACTTTATGAGGGTTTCGGTGGCGAGGCTCTCCAAGCTGCCCGCCGCAATGATTGCGCCTGTGACAGAGCTCTTGCGAGTTTTTGCGTAGACACCTGTCCCGATGCGTAAAAGCACACCCCTTTGCTGAAGCGCCCGCAGCGCTTCTGTGACTTGCGAAGGACTGCCGATACCGGCGAGTTCGGCCCTAAGGACCACATTGCCTGCACGCTTTCTGACAGACCGCAACATGCGTTCTTCGAGTTTCATAAGAGATTGATTTCAGGTTAGCTCTGTGAGTATATCCACTTCATCATCCTTTTCTGTATTTATTGTTTATTTACAACGACTTAGAATTACACACTTTGCTGGAATATTGGCAAGGTTTGCTCAGATAAGCGCAGGAGAATTGGTGGCGATTGATGCCTGAAGTCCAACGTGTCCAATAAACCTGGCTCGCCACGTCGCTACGGCAACATCTGCGCAATCAGATCCTGGAATAGTTCGCACGAACTCGGCGCGATTCCACTGCGCTGGGTACGCTCCTTTGCATGAACAGTACCGCCACTTTCGTCACCGCGAGGAACACGGTACCCGCCGCAATGATTGCGCCAGTGTTCGAGCACATCATCCTCAAAGAGATGCTTGAGCGGTTGCGCAGCTGAGGCGCATTGCACCAAATCCCCGTCCATGACAAAATATGGCTATCCATA
>JBAXFI010000301.1:0-2540 GCA_037139995.1 Comamonadaceae bacterium
TCGGTGAGGAGCGTCTTGCCGCAGGGGCGCCGCTGAAACGTCTGGGCGACGACGAGGATCTCAAGGGCCTGTGTGTTCTGTACGCCTCCGACGCCGGCAAGCACATCACCGGCCAGTGGCTCGCCGTGGACGGCGGCGTCAGCGTGGTGACTGGTGGTTGAGCCCAACTTCGGCCTGGGTTTTGGCGTCGCCATTCCCTTTGTCAATCACCTCGGGTTTGAGCTGAAACTGTTTGAGGGCGGCCTGTCGGAAATTGCCTATGCACCCAAGCCCGAACATCTCAATTCATTTTCGGTGACACACGGTGGTGCCTTGATGACACTGCTTGACGTCACCATGGCGGTCGCTTCGCGCAGTGTGCAAAGCGACATGGGTGTGGTCACGATCGAGATGAAGACCACGTTCATGCAGCCGGCGCGCGGCAAGCTCAGCGGCAAGGGTCGCTTGATGCACCGTACTGCCACCATGGCTTTTGCAGAGGCGACCGTTTTCGACGAAGATGGGCGAGCCTGTGCGCACAGCACCGGCACTTTCAAGTACGTCAAGCGTTTGCCGACCGGACCCAAAGGCAGCAACGCGCTCAACGTCATTTCCACCGATTGACACCTTTTCAGGATTTTCCCCATGCCCCAGAACAAACAGATTCACCTCGACAACCGCCCGCAGGGCGAGGCGCTTGTCAGCAACTTCAAACTGGTGGTGGGCGAGACCGCGCCGCTCAAGGAGGGGGAGGTGCTGGTGCAGCATCATTTTCTCAGCCTGGATCCCTATATGCGCGGTCGCATGAACGACGCCAAGAGTTACGCCCAACCGCAGGCTCTGGGTCAAACCATGGGTGGCGGTACGGTCGGTGAAGTGATTGAATCGCGCAATGCCAAGTTCAACGTCGGTGACAAGGTGGTTGGCATGGGTGGCTGGCAACAGTACAGCGTGGTGGATGGGGATCAGATGGGTGCGCTGCGAAAAGTCGATACTCGCCAGGTTCCGCTGAGCGCCTACCTCGGTGCTGTCGGTATGCCTGGCGTGACCGCCTGGTACGGGCTGGTCAAGATCATTGAGCCCAAGGTCGGGCAAACCATGGTGGTAAGTGCCGCCACGGGTGCCGTTGGCAGTGCTTTTGCCGCGCTCAGCAAGGCGCGCGGTTGCCGCACCGTGGGCATTGCGGGTGGCCCTGACAAATGCCGCTACGCGGTCGAGGAACTGGGCTTTGACGCCTGCATTGACTACAAATTGCACCAGGACGCCAGTTCGCTGTCCAGGGCATTGAAAGAGGCCTGCCCGGCCGGTATCGATGGCTATTTTGAAAACGTCGGTGGCATGGTGCTTGACGCCGTTCTGTCGCGCATGAATGCCTTTGGCCGCATTGCCGTGTGCGGCATGATTGCCGGCTACAACGGCGCCCCGCTGCCGCTGACCTATCCGGCACTGATCCTGATGAACCGCCTCAAGGTGCAGGGCTTTATCGTGAGTGAACACATGGAGTTCTGGCCCGAGGCCCTGAAGGAACTCGGCGTGCTGGTGGCCAGCGGCACACTGCGCGCACGCGAGTCGATTGCGCTCGGACTGGAGGCGGCGCCCGAAGCTTTCCTGGGCTTGCTCAAAGGCAAAAACTTTGGCAAGCAGCTCGTTAAGTTGATCTGAACCAGCGCGGGCCCGGACATGACCGACATCATTCTTCACCATTACCCAACGTCGCCCTTCTCTGAAAAGATCAGGCTGGTACTGGGATACAAAAAGCTGGCCTGGAAATCGGTCGTCATCCCGGCCATCATGCCCAAGCCCGATGTGGTGGCACTGACCGGCGGTTACCGCAAGACGCCCTTCCTGCAAATCGGCTCCGACGTTTACTGCGACAGCGCGTTGATCTGCGATGTGCTGGAACACCTGCAGCCCGCACCTACGCTGTACCCGCCACAGCAACGAGGTCTGGCGAGGATCCTGGCGCAATGGGCCGATAGCACGCTGTTCTGGGCCGCCATGGCCTACAACCTGCAGGCCAAAGGTGCGGCCGCCATGTTCGCCGGGGCCCCGCCCGAAGTTGCCAAGGCCTTTGGTGCGGACCGTGCCGCCATGAGCGCCGGCATGACGCGCCTGCGTCCGGGGGATGCCAGCGCCGCCTACAAGTCCTACTTGCGGCGCATCGCCAACCTGCTCGAAGGTCAGAACTTCCTGTTGGGCAGCGCGCCCTGTGTCGCTGACTTTGCTGCCTATCACCCGCTCTGGTTCTCGCGTGTGCGCGTACCAGTGATGGCCGGTGTGCTCGATGCGACACCGTTGGTGCTGGCGTGGATGGACCGCATGGCAGCGCTGGGTCAGGGCCAGATGGAGAGATTTTCGTCAACCGAGGCGATCGCTGTCTGCGCCGCATCGACCGCAGCGCAGGCTCGGAGCGATGCCTTTTTTCAGGATGAGCACGGCATTCCCCTGGGTAGCCGCGTCACGGTTGCGGCCGAGAACTTTGGCCAGGAAACGACTGAAGGCGAACTGCTGGCGGCGACCCGTACCCGTTACACCTTGCGCCGTCTCGACCCGCGCGCCGG
>JBAXFI010000302.1:0-2530 GCA_037139995.1 Comamonadaceae bacterium
AGCGCGGGAGCGCGGCCTCAAAGCCATCATCGCCGGCGCGGGCGGTGCTGCGCACTTGCCAGGCATGCTGGCGGCCAAGACCACGCTGCCGGTGCTCGGTGTTCCGGTTCCCAGCAAGTACCTGTCGGGTGTGGATTCGCTGCACAGCATTGTGCAAATGCCCAAGGGCGTGCCGGTAGCCACCTTTGCCATTGGCGCGGCAGGTGCTGCCAATGCGGCCCTGTTTGCCGTGGCCATGCTGGCCAACGAGGATGCCGCCTTGCGTGCCAGGCTCGATGCCTTTCGCGCCGAGCAGACCGAGCATGCCCGTGGCATGACGCTGCCGCCGGTGCTATGACAGGCCCCATGATCCTGCCCGGCGCGGCAGTGAATGGCCAGCAGGCGACACTGGGCGTGATGGGTGGTGGTCAGCTCGGACGCATGTTTGTGCAAGCGGCACAGCGCCTGGGCTACTTCACGGTGGTGCTGGATCCGGATGTGATCAGCCCGGCCGGTCTTGTCAGCCACTACCACATTCGCACCGACTACCTGGATCAAGCAGGACTCGCACAACTGATGCAGCGCTGCGCCGCCATCACGACTGAATTTGAGAATGTACCGGCTGCCGCCCTCATGACACTGGGCGCGGCGCGCCCGGTGGCGCCCGCTGCCGAGGCGGTGGCGATTGCGCAGGACCGTGCGCGCGAGAAGGCGCATTTTGTGCGCTGTGGTGTCGCCTGTGCGCCCTACGCGGTGATCGAGACCGCGGCACAGCTGGAGAGGGTTGCAGACGACTTGCTGCCCGGTATCCTGAAGACTGCCAAGTTGGGCTATGACGGCAAGGGCCAGATGCGGGTAAAGACCCGCTCTGAACTGGCAGCCGCCTGGAATTCGCTGGATGCTGTTCCCTGTGTGCTGGAAAAGATGCTGGCGCTCAAGGCCGAGTGCTCGGTGATAGTTGCGCGTGGCTGGGATGGCGCCATGGTGAATTTGCCGCTGCAGCTCAATCTGCACCGCGAAGGAATTCTGGCGGTGACCGAGGTTCATGAAGGCAATGTGTCGCCGGCGCTTGCGCAGAAGGCGGTGGCCGCTGCGAAGGCGATTGCACAAGAACTGCAGTACGTGGGTGTCCTGTGTGTCGAGTTTTTTGTGCTGCAGGACGGCAGCCTGATCGTCAACGAGATCGCACCGCGTCCGCACAACAGTGGTCACTACTCGATGGATGCCTGCGACCTGTCGCAGTTTGACTTGCAGGTGCGCACGCTGGCCGGTTTGCCGCTGGTGCAGCCGCGCCAGCACAGCCCGGCCATCATGCTCAATCTGCTGGGTGATTTATGGCGCGATGGCGTCACGCCGGCCTGGGACCAGGTGCTGGCGCTGCCGGGAGTGCATCTGCATCTGTACGGCAAGCTCAAGGCCAGCAAGGGGCGCAAGATGGGGCATCTGACCATCACCGGCGCCAATGTGCTGGCAGTCCGCGCGACCGCGCTGGACGCCGCAGCGCTGCTAGGCATAGCGCCGTTTTGACCGCGTAGCTCACCATGATTCTGGATGGTCAAGCGGAGCAGTCGATCGCAGCGGGCGTGCGATGCATACGAGCGGGTGAATTGCTCGGACTGCCCACGGAGACGGTCTACGGTCTGGGCGCCGACGCTGACAACGCAGGTGCGATCAGCCGGATCTTTAGCGCCAAAGGGCGTCCGCCAGACCATCCGCTGATCGTGCACGTTCTGGATGCAGCCAGCGTTGCCCACTTTGCCGCGACGGTGCCGGAATTTGCGCATCAACTCATCAAGAGTTTCTGGCCGGGGCCGTTGACCTTGATTCTGCCGCGTCGCTCGGGTGTGGCCGCCGCCGCGGCGGGCGGCCAGGATTCGATTGGTTTGCGCTGCCCTTCGCACCCAGTGGCGCAAGCGCTGCTCAAAGCGTGCCGACAGACCGATGGCAGCGCAGCGCAGCCGGTGGTCTGGGGTGTTGCCGCACCGAGCGCGAACAAGTTCGGGCGCGTCAGCCCGACGACAGCGCAACATGTCCAGAGCGAGTTTGGCAGCGAACTGCTGATTCTCGACGGTGGTCCGTGCGCGGTTGGCATCGAGTCCAGCATCATCGACTGCACGCGCAGCATGCCGGTGCTACTGCGCCCGGGCGCGGTCACGCGCGAGCAGGCGCAGGCAGCGTGTGGCCAGAAGGTGTTCTTGAGCGATGAGTGGATCGCCGCCGAGGCAGCAGCGCCACGCGCATCGGGCACCCTGGCCTCGCATTACGCGCCGCATGCCAAGGTGCGCTTGATGGATGCTGCGGAAATGCAGATTGCGATTGACCTGATGGGCCAGGCCCTGCAGGTTGCCAGCGCGGCTGCACCCGCCATCGCTGTTTATTCACGCACCGATCTCGAGATCAGGTCCAGGCACTTGCTGAGTCGACGCATGCCGCAGGACGCCGCTCAGACCGCACAGCAACTGTTCGCCGTGCTGCGCGAGTTTGACCAGCAGGACGTCAAGCTGATCTGGATCGAGACGCCACCGGATGACCCGGAGTGGGACGCCGTGCG
>JBAXFI010000303.1:0-2506 GCA_037139995.1 Comamonadaceae bacterium
AACCCGCCTGGCGCGTCTTTGCCTCGTCGCCTTCAAAAACAGGTGGCGCAAGCCAGCGTTTGATTGCATTCATCCCAAGTCCCCGCAGTCTTGTCTTAGGACTGGCAGTTTACGCCGCGCTCGCTGGTTGGGTAGATTGGCTCGAAAGTATGTGGCATTTTGCGATGAGAGCCCCACTACGATACCCCGTTCAAGACTGAAGAGCACGCTTTGATAGGTCTGGTTGGCGCCGGTCTGGGCAGAGACCTCATGGACGCGGGCGACATCGTTGGGCGCAACGATGTGCTCAATGTTGAAAAGGAACTCTCCGAGGTCACGGCCAAAGTGCTAGTGGTCGGTGTCGAAGAGGATGAACTATTTTCAGGCAAGGAGTCGATTCGTCCGACGGCGGCTGCCATTCCCTGTGCCAAGCCTTGCAATTGACCTTCCAGAAAGCTGCCGTTGCCGAATACCCGGTTCTTGCCGCTTTGAGTAAGTGAAAGTTTGATCTGAATGGGCGACTGGTCAGTGATGTTCAGGTCAAACCACCTCCCAGCAAACCCGCATGGAATCTAGCTTCGGTGTGCAGCACGACCTTCGCATAAACAGAGATTTGAGACAGAAATGCTCTGGGCAAGGGCCAGAACTCAATAAAAATGCGTGGCGCCTGAATTTGCAGTGCCCGGGAAGCCCCGCCAGCACTGGGGATCGCGGGCGCAAAAGAAAAGCCAGAGCATGTCTGGCCTTTGGATGGTGGTGGAGAGGATGAGGATCGAACTCACGACCTCTGCATTGCGAACGCAGCGCTCTCCCAGCTGAGCTACCCCCCCGACCATGTGCCAAGTCTAGCAACAAATCAGCGCCCACGCAAAAACAGGGTGTCGAGCTCGCGCAGACTGATCTGGCGCCAGGTGGGGCGACCGTGATTGCATTGGTCAGCGCGATCGGTTTCCTCCATCTGACGCAGCAGGGCGTCCATTTCTTCAAGACTGAGGCGTCGGTTGGCGCGCACGGCGCCGTGACAGGCCATGGTGGCCAGCAACTCGTTTTGGGCACGCTGGAGTACCGTGCTGGCATCGCGCTCGGCCAACTCGGCCAGCACGCTGCGCGCCAGTTCGGTCGCATCGCCTTGTGCCAGGGTCGCGGGAATGGCACGAACCGCCAGCGTTTTTGCCGAAAAGGCAGTGATATCCAGTCCCAGCCTCTGCAAGGTTTCAACGTGTGCTTCAGCCGTGGCAACTTCGGTTGCGGTGGCGGCAAAGGTTGCTGGAATCAGCAGCGGTTGGCTGCTCAGACGGGGAGATCCGCCCTGGCTGCTGAATTGGGCTTTGAGTCGCTCGTAAACGATGCGCTCATGCGCAGCGTGCATATCAACAACAACCAGGCCCTGCGCGTTTTCCGCCAGGATGTAAACGCCCCGCAACTGTGCCAGCGCACGTCCCAGCGGCCAGCAATTGACTGCTTCTTCGCCTGGCTCGGAAGTCGCTGGGGACGCGCTCCAGAGCAGTCCCAGGTCGCTCACCCGGTGGCCCTGCGCTGGCTCGAATGCCATGCCGCGCTGTGAGGTGTAAACGGCGCCGCCCGGCCTAGCAGACTCGGCCATCTGCGGCGTCACAAGCTCGTTGCCAAGCGTAGCAGGGGACTGTCCCAGTCGGGGCGTCGCCAGCGCGTCTTCAATAGCGTGCCGCACTGCCTGGTGCACTTCGCGGCTATCGCGAAAACGCACTTCAATCTTGGTTGGATGGACGTTGACATCGAGGCGCCGCGGGTCGATCTCAAGGTAGAGCGCGTAGACCGGCTGGCGCTGGCCGTGCAACACGTCTTCAAACGCGCTGCGGGCCGCATGGGCCAGTACCTTGTCGCGCACGAAGCGACCGTTGACGTAAAAGAACTGCTGGTCCGCGCGCGAGCGTGCCGCCTCGGGTGTTCCAACCCGGCCCCAGACTGCAACTGTCGTCGCAGCGCCATGCAATGGATTTTCGCGGCGATAGTTGAGGAGCATGGAGCGTTCCATGAAGTCAGGTCCCAAGACGTCGGTCAGGCGCTGCTGCAGGGCCTGCGGACCTTCGCAGCGACGCCATTGCTCGATCAGCTTGCCTTCGGACCAGATGCTGAAGCCGACGTCGGGTCGTGCCAGCGCCTGGCGCCGTACCGCTTCCACGCAATGCGCCAGTTCGGTGGCGTCGGTCTTGAGGAATTTGCGGCGCGCCGGGGTGCTGAAAAAGAGTTCCCTGACCTCCACCGTGGTGCCCTGGCTGCGTGCCACCGGTTTGAGTTCGCCGCTTTGGCCATCGAGCAGGTAAGCACTGGACTGCCCAGCGGCTCTGGAAGAAATGGCGCACTCGGCGATCGAGTTGATGGCGGCCAGCGCCTCACCCCGAAACCCCATGGTGCTGACCGATTCGAGCTCTGACAGGCTGCTGATCTTGCTGGTGGCGTGACGTTTGAGCGCCATTGGCAATTGATCATGCGGGATGCCGGTGCCGTCATCTTCCACCGCGATCAGGCGCACACCGCCGGCCAGCAT
>JBAXFI010000304.1:0-2493 GCA_037139995.1 Comamonadaceae bacterium
TGGCGCGTGCCACCTTGCCCGCGCAATTTCGTGGCCTGCAACAGGCGGCCCGTGACGTGGGTGGTATCCAGGTGCAGAACGTCGGTACCGTGGCCGGCAATGTCTGCAACGCATCGCCGTCCGCGGACGGCATTCCGGTGCTGCTGGCGCTGGACGCACAGGTGGAACTGGCATCACTCGCGGGTCAGCGCACCGTGCCGCTGGGCGAGTTTGTGCTGGGTAACCGGCGCACTGCGCGGCTGCCGGGGGAGTTGGTGACCGCCATTCTGGTGCCACGGCGCGAGCATGCGCGATCGAGCTTTGTCAAACTCGGCAACCGGCGCTATCTGGTGATCTCGATTGCAATGGTTTCGGTGCTGATCGACACCGACGCTGAAGGCGTGATTCGCCACACAGGTATTGCCGTGGGCTCCTGCTCTGAAGTGGCGCAACGCCTGCACACTTTGGAACAAAAGCTGCTGGGGCGGCACGCGGCCAAGGGTTTGTCGGCTCTGGCCGAGCCGCAGGACTTGCAGGTGCTCAGCCCGATAGACGACGTGCGCGGCAGCGCCGCGTACCGGCGCGATGCAGCGCTGACGCTGGTCCGGCGCGCCATCGAAGAGGCCATCCATGAATAAGACCGCTGCCATGCAGAAAATCCGGTTGAACCTGAACGGCAAAGCGGTCGAGGTTCTCGCCGACCCGGCCAAGCGCTTGTCGGATCTGCTGCGCGACGATCTGGGACTGACCGGCACCAAGATCGGTTGCCACTCTGGCGACTGCGGTGCCTGCACTGTGCTGCTCGATGGCCAGCAGATCTGCTCCTGCATCACGGCCGCAGCGCAATGCGCTGGCCGGGAGGTGACCACGGTGGAGGGGCTCGCTTGCGACGGCAAGATCAGTCGATTGCAACAGGCTTTTCTGGCGCACGGTGCGTCGCAGTGCGGAATCTGCACGCCGGGCATGCTGATGGCTGCGGCCGATGTGCTGCGGCGCCATCCCGACCCAACCGAACAGCAGGTGCAGGATGGTCTGGCCGGTGTGCTCTGCCGATGCACTGGCTACCGCAAGATCATCGAAGCCGTGCTTGCAGTAGCGCATGGCGAATTGGATCTGCCCGAGCCGTCGGCGGGGCAGGCGGTGGGTGCACGGCTGGCGCGGCTGGACGGCCAGGCCAAGATCACTGGCGCCGAACAATTCGGCGCCGACCAGTATCCGGAGAACAGTCTGTGGCTGCGCACGGTGCGCTCACCGCATGCACGCGCCAGCTTCACACTGGGGGATCTGGCGGCTTTCAAGCGCCGCCATCCACAAGTGGTGGCGGTCTTCAGCGCCGTCGATGTGCCGGAAAACAGTTTCTCGGTCTTTCCCGAGCCCAAGGATCAGCCGGTGCTGGCGGACGGCCATGTGCGCATGCGCGGCGAGGCCGTGCTGCTCATCGTGGGCGAGATGGACGCGGTGAAGGCGATTGCCGAGAGTGACATCCCCATCACCTGGCAAGCCGAGGAGGCGCTCGATACCAGCGAAAAGGCGCTGACCGCCACCGGTGATTTGCTGCACGACTTTGCCCCCGAAAATGTTCTTTGTCGCGGCCGTGTAGTCAAGGGCGACGCTGCTGCCACGTTGGCGCAGTCGGCCTTTGTGGCGGAGGATGAATACCGCACCGGCTATGTCGAGCACGCCTACATCGAGCCCGAAGCGGGTTACGCCGAAGTATTCGAGCAGGACGGAGCGCAGCGCTTGCGCATCTTCGCCTGCACCCAGACGCCGGTGATGGACCGCGACGAAGTGGCACGCGTGCTCAAGCTGCCTAAAGAGGCGGTGCACATCGTGCCGTCGGCCGTGGGCGGCGGTTTTGGCGGCAAGCTCGATGTCTCGATTCAGCCGCTGCTGGCGCTGGCCGCGTGGCAACTCAAGCGTCCGGTGCGCACGGTGTACAGCCGTTGGGAATCCATGCAGTCCACCACCAAGCGGCACCCGTCGCGCATCCGCGCCCGCTTTGGTTGCGATGCCCAGGGCATGCTGACGGCGCTGGATTTTCATGGCGACTTCAACACCGGCGCCTACGCCAGCTGGGGTGCCACGGTAGCAAACCGGGTGCCAGTGCATGCTACTGGTCCGTACTTTGTGCCGCATCTGCGGGCGCTAACCAGGGCGGTGTACACCAACAATGCAATTTCCGGTGCCTTTCGCGGCTTCGGTGTGCCGCAGGCGCACATCGTGACCGAGGCACTGCTCGATGAACTGGCGCACAAGGTCGGCATCGACCAACTCGAATTCAGACTGAAGAACGCGATCCGTGTCGGCCAGGCCACGGCGACCGGCGAGGTGCTGAAGGCGAGCGTGGGCATGACGCAATGTCTGGAGGTCCTGCGGCCGGCCTGGCAGGCCGCACAAGCCAGAGTAGATACCTTCAATACGCAGGCCGAGACTGGTGGCAGCCCCTTGCGGCGCGGTGTCGGCGTGGCCAGCATGTGGTACGGCATCGGCAACACGGTGATCGCCAATCCCTCC
>JBAXFI010000305.1:0-2489 GCA_037139995.1 Comamonadaceae bacterium
GCCTCTGTTGCGAATCCGCCCAAGAACCCAGCACCACCCAACGATCCAGACCCGTGATGGCGTGCGCCCCCGGCAGTGTCGATGCGCAGATATCTATGCAACAATGACACAGGAAACTAGAAAGTGGCTCGACTCCTATGAAACCGTCCGTTTGTCTACCCACCCTCAGATCAATCTTGGCGCCGGTGTTGCTCCTGCAGACGCTGCCGCTGACCACTCTGGCACAAACCACCGATTTTTCACCCAGCGCTGCAGGCGGTCGCCAGGGCATCAGTACTCCCGCGACCGAATCTCTGATCCTGGCGCCATTCAAATATATCGCTCCGAGCAGCGCCGACACCACGACCAAGAGCGCGGCACCGACGGAGCCAGACAAACCCAAGCGCAAGGCGAGCCTGCAGCGAATCGTGGACCTCAATGCAGCGGGCGATTACCAGGCTGTGGGCACCGAAGGACTGGCTTTGATGGCCAGAGAAAAGCCCGATGATGAACTGCAGTTGATTGTTGCAAACAGCCTGGCCTGGACTGGCCGGCTGAAAGAGGCCATACCAGCGTACCAGGGCTTGCGAGCCGGAAAATACGCCGACCAGGCCGCGGTCGGCTTGGCCAGCATTTATCACTGGAGGGGCCGTGATGATCAGGCCGTACCTCTGTACCGTGCGGTTCTTGCCAACGATCCGGGCAACAGCAGTGCGCTCGAAGGTCTGGATCTGGCAACCCGCGAGACCAGTCCGCGCACGCTTCTGAGCTTTGGGCGCGGCGCAGATTCATCGGATAATGAGCGCCGCTCGGCCACCCTCAATCACCGTTGGCGAGACAGCAGCGGCGCGCACGTGATGGAGGTCGAGACCAGTCTCGTGGTCGACTCTTTGCCGGGAGTGGAGACAAGCCAGCAGGACCTGACCGTCAGGTACCAGAATTTGAACCTGGCACTCAAGCCCAGTCTTGAGTTGAGCATGCCTACCAAGGACGATAACTCCCTGTACGCCAGCGTTCGGGTCAAGCTTTTTGACGAGAAAGTAACGCTCAGCGCGGGTCGGGTCAACTGGGGCCGGATGGCGACCAACCCAAATGCGTTGGCGCTGCACCTGTCGGCCATGCACGCCGGCATCAATGCAGCAAAAGATTATTCATTTGGCAATCTGTCGGCTCGGTTTAACTTCTATGACGTCTCGGACAACAACTCGGTTTGGACAGGCAACCTGCACTTGTCGTCTTCATGGAGACCGTTGGGCAGTCACTTCAGGCCGTTTGTCGGTCTGGAAACCCGCGGCGCTGCGGTGCAGACGGCGAACTATTGGTCACCCTCGCAAGGATCCGGCACCCTCTACGCAGGTTTGATCGGAGAGTGGGGTGCGAGCGACTGGAACCTTTATGGTTCGGGACAAGCAGGTGTCCGCATGTACGGCGATGCCGGAACCAGTTGGAGCCTGTCGGCCGGGGGTAAGTACTGGATCACCAGCAACCTCGCGCTGAGTGTCAACTTGTGGTCTCTTGACAGTTGGCGCGACAATGCCGCCTACAAGGCGCAGGCCGCAACGATCAATCTGGAAAAGCTTTGGAGATAAGAAAAGTCGGGCGCTATGCATGGCGCTATGGCTGGGCCGCCTTGGCCATAGTCGTTGTCTTCGTACTACTGGCATTGACCTATGACACGGTCCAGGACGCCAAAGGCACTCTCATGATCCTGCTGGAGAACGGGCTGCTGGCGGCAATTAGTTCCTATCTGTTGATTTTTCTGGTCCTGCTGATCTTTCGCTTTGCCTTGCTGCTCCTCTATTCCTTCATGGATCACCTGGAGTCTTTGTACAAGGGACGTGACAAGTCCGCCGTCCTGTATCGGGAAGACAGTTCCCTGCCGATGATCTCGCTGGTTGTGCCTGCCTATAACGAAGGTCCGGTTATCCAGGCTGCGATGCGGGCCCTGTTGGCACTGGACTATCCCAACTACGAAATTATTGTGGTCGACGATGGTTCAACCGATGACACTTATGAGAAGGCGATGGGGGTGGCAAGTGAAAGCGTGGCCCTTGAAGTCCGCGTCGTCACCAAGCGCAATGGCGGCAAAGCGGATGCCCTGAATACCGGCATGACCCTGGCGCGCGGCGAGTTTGTTCTCAACATGGACGGCGACACCAAACTCTCGCCTAACGCCTTGCGCGCCTGCATTCGTCATTTTGAGAACCCGAAAGTCGGTGCTGTGGCCGGCAACGTCAAGGTGATCAACCGGGAAAACATCTGGACGCGAATTCAGGCTCTGGAATATGTTGAAGGGCTCGCCATGGCGCGCAAGGCGCAAAGTTTTGGCCGCGTGGTCAACATCATCCCGGGTCCGCTGGGCATGTTCCGCAAGTCGGTTTTGCAGCAGGTCGGTGGCTATGACCGCGACACCTTTGCCGAAGACTGTGACTTGACGCTCAAATTATTGATGCGCGGCTGGCACATTGAGTACGAACCTGCTGCCATTGCCTGGGTCGAGACACCGAGCC
>JBAXFI010000306.1:0-2480 GCA_037139995.1 Comamonadaceae bacterium
TCATCCCGCTGATGCTGATGTTTCCAGATGCCGACATCCCGGTGGTGCAACTCTCACTCAACAGCAATCTGGACCCGCAAATCCATCTCCAGTTGGGCCAGGCCCTGACCACGCTGCGCGACGAGAGGGTGCTGATCGTTGGCAGCGGCATGAGCTTTCACAACATGCGCGGCTATGGCGACCCGCGCTTCGGTCCGATCTCCGACGAGTTCGACCACTGGCTTACCGATGCCGTTCAGGCCGAGCCGGAGCAACGCCGCCAGGCCCTGACCGACTGGGCAAAGGCGCCGTCGGCGCGCATGTCGCACCCGCCGCGTGCCGAAGAACACCTGCTGCCGCTGATGGTGGTGGCCGGCGCTGCCGGTGCCGACAAAGGCCAGCGCGTGTTTTCGGATCGGGTGATGGAGACCACGCTGTCGGCATTCAGTTTTGGCTGACCGACAACAGTAAACAAATTGTTTATACTCGGTGCGTGATTGAGAGTTTTGCCAATACCGAGACCGAACGCCTCTTTGCCACCGGCAAGTCGCGGCGCTTGCCGCCCGACATCCTGCGCCGAGCGGTGATGCGACTAACGCAGCTTGACGCGGCTACTGTCGTGGACGATTTTCGACAGCCGCCATCCAACCGTCTCGAAGCCCTGAGCGGCGATCGAGTTGGGCAATGGAGCGTTCGCATCAACGACCAGTGGCGGGTGTGCTTCCGGTTTGATCGTGGCAATGCGTTTGACGTTGAAATCGTGGACTACCACTGAGGAGTGATGCATATGAAGATCAAGAGACCAGTGAACAACTTGCCAGCCGTGCATCCTGGCGAGTTCCTGCGAGAGACCCTTGAAGAACTGGGTCTGACGCAGGCTGCTTTTGCCGAAGTCATCGGTGTCTCACCCATGCGTGTGTCGCACCTGCTCAAGGGAGACCGCCCCGTGACTGCCGAACTGGCTCTCCGCTTGGGGCGTGCATTGGGGCAGACGCCGCAGTATTGGTTGAACCTGCAGACCAGCTATGACTTGAAAGTCGCCCAGACTGAAATGAAAGACAGCTTGCTCGCAGTGCGGGAATTGATCGCAGCGTGAGAGGCCGACTTTAGGCGCGACGCTCCAATCCGGCTTCTTGTGTCGTGGCAAACTGCGCTGCAAGCCTGCGGCGCAGCGTCGCTGCGGCAGTGTTGGTTCACCCACCTACGGAGTCGCCCATGTTTCTGCTCAACCCTCGGCATCTGGTTCGCAACTACCCTGATCAGCGTTCGCGCGAGATCATGGAAAAGACGGTGGCCTTTTTTGAGGCCAAGGGGCTGACCAGACTCAAGGAAGATTACAACGGCGCGGTCTGGTACGCCGACTTTCTGGAGTTCTGCAAGGCTGAAGGCATTTTGTCGTCCATGATGACGCCAGCCCGCCACGGCAAGCCCGGCGAGAACGCGGTCTGGGACAGCTGGCGCGTCTGCGGCTTTGCCGAGATGCTCGGCTTCTTCGGCCTGTGCTACTGGTACACCTACCAGGTATCGGTGCTGGGCATAGGCCCGATCTGGATGAGCCACAACCAGGCCCTGCAGGCCAAGGCCAAGGCGCTGCTTGACGATGGCCACATCTTTGCCTTCGGCCTGTCGGAGAAAGAGCATGGCGCTGACATCTATACCTCGGACATGGTGGTGACCAAACTGGCTGACGGCAGCTACCAGGCCAGCGGCAGCAAGTACTACATCGGCAATGCCAACGAAGCCGCGATGGTGTCGACCTTTGGCAAGATGGCCGACAGCGGCGCCTACATCTTCTTTGTGGCGGATTCTCAGCACCCCAATTACGAGCTGGTGAAGAATACCGTCTACAGCCAGAACTTTGTCGCCGAGTACCGTCTCAACGCCTACCCGTTCACCGAGGCCGAAGTGCTGCACCATGGCGACGACGCCTGGGACGCCGCGCTCAACACCATCAATGTGGGCAAGTACAACCTGGGCTGGGCGTCCATTGGCATGTGCACGCACTCGTTTTACGAGGCAATGGACCATGCGTCCAACCGGCATCTGTACGGCAAGACGGTGACCGATTTCCCGCACGTCAGGCAGCTCTTCACCGATGCCTACACGCGTCTGGTGGCCATGAAGCTGTTTGCGCTGCGCGCGGCAGATTACATGAAGAGCGCGAGTCTGGAGGACCGCCGTTACCTGTTATTCAACCCGATGGTCAAGATGAAGGTCACAACGCAGGGCGAGGAAGTGATCAACCTGCTGTGGGACGTGATCGCAGCCAAGGGGTTTGAGAAAGAGCCCTTCTTTGCCATGGCCGCTGCCGACATCCGCTGCCTGCCCAAGCTGGAGGGCACGGTACACGTCAACATGGCGCTGATCATCAAGTTCATGGCCAACTATTTCTTCGCGCCCGCCAGCTACCCCGAAGTGCCCCAGCGTGACGAGGGATCGGATGACGAGTTCCTGTTCAAGCAGGGGCCGACCAAGGGACTGGGCAGCATCAAGTTTCACGA
>JBAXFI010000307.1:0-2457 GCA_037139995.1 Comamonadaceae bacterium
GTAAGCGCGCTTTTAACCACGTCTTGAATGGCTGATCGAGAAAGCTGAAGATGGTGTCCACGTAGAAGGAGGTGGACACCTATGGCGGAGAAGGTTGAATTGTCGCGACCGCTGGTCGTGGGGCGCAAACGGGATGGCAGGAGTTGCTACGATCGGGAAGCGAAACGGGAGTTGGTTGAAGCCTGCCTGCGACCGGGCATATCGGTAGCACGGATGGCGCTGGAGCACGGCGTCAATGCCAATTTGCTGCGCAGATGGATCGACAACTATCGTGGGGGAAGTTTGTCCGTAGCCGCAGACCCGACGATGTCGTTACCGGCCTTCATTCCGGTTTTGCCATTCGCGGCACCCAAACTGACAGGCCTGGCCCTGAGCGCAACACTGCCCAACGGTGTAAAACTTGATCTGAGCAGCATAGACCGTACAGACCTGTCGCAGTTGCTGACATACTTGGCCCACTTGCCATGTTCCGTTTCGACCCGGGGGTGAAAGTCTATGTGCACCGCGAGGTGGTGGATGGCCGCAAGGCCATCAACGGGTTGGCCTTGCTGGTTGAACAGGCACTGGGGCTGGATCCATTTGCACCGGCGTTGTTCGTCTTCAGCAACCGGCGGCGCGACCGGATCAAGATCCTGCTGTGGGAGCGGACGGGTTTCTGGCTGATGATCAAGCGGTTGGAGGCGGACCGGTTCAAGTGGCCGAAGGACGCCGCGGTGGTCACGCTGAGCGTCGAGCAACTGCACTGGCTATTGGCGGGCATCGACCTGGCCGCCATGCAGCCGCATCCGGAGCGGAAATATTTGCAGGCAGGGTGAACCAGAATATGCCATGCTGGTCTAACTTCGGACATGGCGACAATCACCCTCAATACCGCAGACTATGACGCGCTCGTCGCCGAGCGGGATACGCTCACCCAGTTATTGAAGACGGTCACCGTCGAACGCGATCTGCTGCAAGAGAAACTCAAGGCTTTCCTGCGCAAGCTATTCGACGCGAAGTCAGAAGTGCGCGGCACCGACCAGAAGGATCTGTTCTTCAACGAAGCAGAAGCCCTGGCGCCCGCCGGGAGTCCGGTAGCCGAAGAATCGACACCGGAGATCGAGATTCCCGCGCACACGCGCAAGAAACGCGGTCGCAAGCCGCTCGATCCCAATCTGCCGCGCGACATTGTGCGCCATGAGTTGCCGGAATCGGAGCGCGTCTGCGCTCACGACGGATCGGCCCTGGTGGAAATCGGTGTCGAAATCAGCGAACAGTTGGACATCATTCCACAGCAGGTGCGGGTCATCCAGCATCAGCGGGTGAAATACGCCTGCCCGTGCTGCGACGCAAGCATCAAGGTCACGCCGGCGCCGGCGCGCATCATCCCCAAGGGGTTGCTGACGGAAGCGGCACTGGCTTGGGTGGTGACTTCGAAGTACATGGATGCCTTGCCGCTCTATCGGCAGGCGGCGCTCTTGGGCCGCTTTGGCGGCGACCTGTCGCGCAACACCCTGGCAGCGAGCATCGTCCGGGTTGGCGACGCGGTGCAACCCATCATCAACCTGCTGCGCGATCATCTGCTCGATGCCGATGTGGTCCATGCCGACGAGACAACGATCCAGGTGCTGAAGGAGCCGGGAAAGAAGGCGCAGACGAAGAGTTACCTGTGGGCGCAGGTCACCGGCAGCGGACCGCCGGTCCGGTTGTTCACCTATGCACCTGGGCGGGGTGGCAACCACGCCAGCACCCTCTATGCCGGCATCCACCGGGGCAGTGCATTGATGAGCGACGGCTACGAGGTCTATGGCGGTATTGCCGAGGCCAACGGGCTCACCCACCTGGGTTGCTGGGCGCATTGCCGGCGTTACTTCGTCGAGGCGGAGGCAGTGATTCCGAAGGCGGCCCGTACGCCAGAGCAACCGGCCACGCAGTTCATCGCCGCCATTGGCGAGTTGTATGCCGTCGAGTCAAGGGCAAAGGACAAGACCACCGCAGAGCGTTTGCGGCTGCGGGACGAACAGAGCCGTCCGATCCTGCAACGAATCGAGGCGATGTTGCTCATGCACCTGCATGCCGTGGTTCCTGGCAGCCTGCTGGGGAAGGCACTGCATTATCTGTCGTCGCAGTGGCCGAAGCTGATCCGCTATGCCGACAACGGCACTTGGCCCATAGACAACAACCTGTGCGAGAACGCCATCCGCCCGTTCGTCGTCGGCCGCCGCAACTGGTTGTTCGCCGATACGGTCGCCGGGGCCCACGCCAGCGCCAATCTCTACTCGCTTGTCGAAACCTGCAAGGCCAATGGCATCGATCCCTACGTCTATCTCGTCAGCCTGTTCCGCAAACTTCCAACTGCGCAATCAGTCGACGACTTCGAGGCACTGCTGCCCTGGCGACTGGCTAACGCCGGCTGACAACCGTCGCTTATTTTGCTTCCGCCAACAGCGTCAACCCCGTCGTCAATAGAGCGCTTAC
>JBAXFI010000308.1:0-2450 GCA_037139995.1 Comamonadaceae bacterium
CCTTCGTAGATCTTGCCGATTTCGACTTCGGCCGTGATCTGCTCGATGCGACGCTTTGCTTCCTCAGCCTTTGCCGGATCGGCCGATGCGATGGTGATGGTGCCATCTTCATCGATATTGATCTGCGTGCCCGTTTCTTCGGTCAGCGCACGGATCACCGAGCCGCCCTTGCCGATCACGTCGCGAATCTTCTCGGGATTGATCTTCATGGTGAACAGACGCGGGGCAAAGCTGGACACTTCGGTCTTGGCTTCGGCCATCGCTTCCTGCATCTTGCCCAGGATGTGCATGCGGGCTTCCTTGGCCTGTGCCAGCGCGACCTGCATGATCTCTTTGGTGATACCCTGGATCTTGATGTCCATCTGCAAAGCGGTGATACCGTTGGTGGTACCGGCCACCTTGAAGTCCATGTCGCCCAGGTGATCTTCGTCGCCCAGGATGTCGGTCAGCACGGCAAAGCGGTTGTCTTCCTTGATCAGGCCCATGGCAATACCGGCCACGTGCGCCTTGATCGGCACGCCGGCATCCATCAGCGAGAGGCAACCGCCGCAGACCGAAGCCATGGAAGAGGAGCCGTTCGATTCGGTAATTTCCGATACCACGCGCATGGTGTAGGGGAAGTCTTCCTTGCTCGGCAGCACCGCGATCAGAGCCCGCTTGGCCAGACGACCATGACCGATTTCGCGCCGCTTGGGGGTACCGACGCGACCCGTCTCACCGGTGGCGAAAGGAGGCATGTTGTAGTGCATCAGGAAGCGGTCTTCGTACTCGCCGGCCAGTGCATCGATGCGCTGCGCATCGCGCTCCGTGCCCAGTGTCGTCACCACCAGCGCCTGGGTCTCACCGCGCGTGAACAGTGCCGAACCGTGGGTGCGCGGCAGCACCGAGTTGCGGATTTCTATCGGACGCACGGTGCGTGTATCGCGACCATCAATGCGCGGCTCACCGGCCAGAATCTGGCTGCGCACGAGGCGGGCTTCGATGTCAAACAGCATGCCTTCGACCTTCACGGCGTCAAACGCAGCAGCCTCTGCCTTGAGCGCGCTCATCACGTCGGCGTAAGCCGCGCGACATGCCTGGGTGCGTGCCTGCTTGTTGCGGATCTGGTAAGCCGCTGCCAGCTTGTCATTGGCCAGCGCGCCGACCTTGGCGATCAGTGCTTCGTCCTTGGCTGGAGCCTTCCAGTCCCACACCGGCTTGCCGGCATCACGCACCAACTCATGAATCGCGTTGATGGCAATATTGCCCTGATCATGACCGAAAACAACGGCGCCAAGCATGATTTCTTCGCTCAGCTGCTTGGCTTCAGACTCGACCATCAGAACAGCCGCCTCGGTACCAGCGACGACAAGATCCAGCACCGAATCCTTGCGTGCGGTCTGCCCAGGATTCAGCACATACTCGCCGTTGATGTAACCGACACGGGCCGCGCCAATCGGGCCGCTGAACGGGATGCCACTGACCGACAGGGCGGCGCTGGTGGCAATCAGGGCGGCGATGTCTGCGTCAACTTCCGGGTTGAGCGACAGTGTGTGCACAACCACGTGCACTTCGTTGAAGAAGCCTTCCGGAAACAGCGGGCGAATCGGACGGTCGATCAGCCGACTGGTCAGTGTTTCAAACTCACTGGGACGACCTTCGCGCTTGAAAAAGCTGCCGGGAATCTTGCCAGCCGCATAGGTTTTTTCAAGGTAATCCACCGTCAGCGGAAAGAAATCCTGCCCGGCTTTACCCTCGGTCTTGCCAACCACGGTTGCCAATACGACGGTGCCGTCCATGTCGAGCAGGACAGCGCCATTGGCTTGGCGCGCGATTTCACCGGTTTCCATGGTCACCGTGTTTTGGCCCCATTGGAAGGTCTTGCTAACTTTTTTGAATATGCTCATTTGTTTCTCCTGGTCAATTTGGGAAGTGCAGGCCACCTCGCCCGAGCCCGGATTCGGCATCACAGAACACGATGCCATTCCAGAGAAATTCGGCCTGAATTGCTCTGGAATGACACAGCTTCGCTCCGTTATTGCCTGCTCCGAAGTAAAAAACGCCTGAGCTAGTAACCTAACTCAGGCGTTCATCATTCACTAGACGCTTACTTGCGCAGACCCAGTTTGGTGATCAGCGCGGTGTAGCGGTCAGCGTCTTTGGATTTCAAGTAGTCCAGCAGCTTGCGACGACGGCTCACCATGCGCAACAAACCGCGACGACCGTGGTGATCTTTGGCGTGGGTCTTGAAGTGGGGGGTGAGTTCGTTGATACGTGCTGTCAGCAATGCGACTTGCACTTCGGGGCTACCCGTGTCGCCGGCCTGGCGTGCGTTGTCTTTGACGACAGCGGCTTTGATACTGGATGCGATCATTTCATTTTCCTGTGTAGTAGAACTTGCGTCAGGCGCTGGAACTGCCCCTGACGTGCGCTTGTGCAATGTGCAAAGCCGTGCGATTGTAGCCGATCCG
>JBAXFI010000309.1:0-2449 GCA_037139995.1 Comamonadaceae bacterium
GCTACACCAAGGGGCTGATTGATATTCAAACCAGGGAAATCTGGTTTGAAGCCAAAGACAACGGCAAGTGTTCCAGCTACGCCATGTTCACGCAATTGCTGCATTACGTGCAGGTCGCTTTGAACAAGGGCGAAGCGGTGCCGCCGTTCCTGGCGGTGATCGATACCGAAAAAGCCGCGCTGATGAAGAGCGCCGACGTGCTGCCTTTCCTGAGCAAGAAAACGATTCGCTGGGGCAAGTCGGCCAGCCAGTACACCCAGGAAGCGCTGGACGAAATATCGGCCCACATCGGCACCCACTTTGTCTCGTTCCGGATCGCCACGCACGAAGACGAGTTCATCAGCACCGTCAAGGCGGCGATCCAGTCCGGCGACATCATTCGCACGCAGATCACACCCGACAACCTGAAGCAGGTGTTCGACAAATGGGTGGCCATGGTCGGGCGCGAAATTGTGGGCGTGGCAGAAGAAGACTACGCGCTGCTGTTCTTTGCCGACATCATGCATGACGGCACTGTCTCTACTCACAGCAATCTGCCAGCCGAGCTCTTGCACAAGAACGGCGCGCCGGTGTTCAACCTGGGTGGCAAGAACTTTGAGCTGGGCAGCAAGGAAGGCTACCGCCAGTTCTGGGCGATCTACCACAAGCCGCCCAAATCGGAATACCGGGACTATCTTCTGGAGCGTCGTGACAGCCTGATCCCGCTGGACGAGCGCAGCTTCAAAGGCGCCTACTACACGCCGCTGCATGTGGTCGATAAAGCCTACGACAAGCTTGCCGAGACGCTGGGCAAAGACTGGCAGAAGGACTACATCGTGTGGGACATGTGCTGCGGCGTTGGCAACCTGGAAGTCAAGCACAGCAACCCGCGCAACATCTACATGTCCACGCTGGACCAGGCCGACATCGACGTGATGAAGGCGACCAAAACCTGCGTTGCGGCGCAGCGTTTTCAGTACGACTATTTGAACGATGACATCACGCTTGAGGGCAAGATTGACTACAGCCTGAGCAACAAGGTTCCTGCGCCATTGCGGGCTGCAATTGCGGCAGGCAAGAAAATATTGGTGCTGATCAATCCGCCGTATGCGGCTGCAACCAATCGAGGAAATACTGCGCAGGTCGGTGATGCCGAATACAAATCTGGCGTCGCAAAGACAAAATTCGCAGCGGCTGCAATGGCGGACTACGGCAAGGCCAGCAATGAACTATTTACGCAGTTTGTGGCACGCATTGCCCACGAGATGCCGACTGCCACGCTGGCTATGTTCAGTACGTTGAAGTACATCAATGCCCCTGACTTTGAAACGTTTCGCGAAAAATGGAGCGCAACATATCGAGGTGGTTTTGTTGTGCATAACCAGGCATTCGATGGTTTGAAGGGGAAGTTCCCCATCGGATTTCTAATATGGCAAACGGATCAGTCAACAAAATCACGCATAGCCGAAGTCGTAGTGGAAGCCCTTGATAAAGAGGCGCGTGCAATCGGCGAGAAGAGGTTCTTCAACATTCCAACGTCGCAGTTTCTGAGTGCTTGGATTGTTCGCCCCAAAACCAATGACATCGACGTAATCCCTTTGAAAAACGCGGTCACCCCTGCCACAGCGACCAAGGATTTAAGGGGAACAAAGTGGACCGACGGTGCAATTGCCTGCATGGATTGCGCTGGAAATGACTTGCAGCATGCCGAGCAACACTCAGTAATTTTTTCGTCTGGTTACGGGAGTGCCGGTGGATTTCTTATTACTGACAAGAACCTTTGGCAAGCTGCAATTGTTTTTGCCGTTCGCCGTTTGATACGGCCCACCTGGCTCAATGATCGTGACCAATTCTTGCAGCCTACTGCGCCTCTCTCGGGCGAGTTCAAAACCGATTGCCTGATGTGGATGCTGTTCAACCGCTGCAACCGGACTGCGGGGGCCGATGGCTTGGAGTGGAACGGCAAAATATGGTCATTAGTCAATCACTTCATCCCCTTCACCGAAGCCGAGGTGGGCGCACCCGACCGGTTTGAATCCGACTTCATGGTGCAGTACCTGGCAGACAAGACCTTGTCAGGCGAAGCCCTGGCCGTGCTGGATGCCGGACGCGGCTTGTGGCAGAGCTACTTTGCCGACACCGATGTGCGTACTCTGCGCGACGAATACAAACTCAATCGCCCCGACGTCGGCTGGTACCAAATCCGCAATGCGCTGAAAGCCCGCAACGTCAGCGGCGACAGCGCGCCCGTCAACTTCGGCCCCTTCGAAGCGGCTTACCAGGCGTTGACCGACAAATTGCGGCCCCAGGTTTATTCCCTCGGGTTCCTGCGCTGACCACGTCCGCCAGCTTGGCGCCTGCCCTGCCCCGAAAACCGCACTTCGTGGCCACCTCAGCCGTGAGTCGTCATACTCTGCGCCAGCACCGATACCAGGTAGGTGTTCATGCTCACGCCCTCGGCTGCTGCCCG
>JBAXFI010000310.1:0-2447 GCA_037139995.1 Comamonadaceae bacterium
TGCTGGAGCGGCTGGTGCCTGAGCTCACCAAGAGCGGCCTGCGCGTGTCCCTGATCAAGCACAGCCACAAGAACATCGACATCGACCGCCCCGGCAAGGACTCCTACCGCCTGCGTGAATCAGGCTGCAAGGAGGTGCTGCTGCTGGGCAATGACCGCTGGGCCCTGATGCACGAGTTGCGCGGCGCCGCCGAGCCCTCGCTGGACTACCTGCTGGACCGCATGATGGACTGCGATCTGGTGCTGATCGAAGGCTTCAAGCATGGCAATTTTCCGAAGATTGAAGTCTGGCGCGCTGAGGTGGGCACCCAGACCCTGTGGCCCGACTGGCCCGGTATTCTGGCCATTGCCAGCGACACGCCACCGAGAGCCGAAGTGCAGCACAGCGTGACACCCGGCCTGGCGCAACTGGACCTGGCTGACACCGCCGCCATCGCGGCCTTCGTGCTGGCGCACGCAGTGGTGCGCTGAGGGTCAGGGCGCCGCTGCCACCTGCACCAGACAATCGTAAAAGGTCGGTGCGCGACCGATGTCGGTCAGGGCCTGGCTGGTGAGCTGGTTGACATTGCTGCCGTCGAGCCCGAGCTTGCGCCACCAGACACCCAGACCATTGACCACGCCAACGCGTGCTCGCCTGGAGATCTTGAGCTTGCAGTGGTAGACGCCGCGCTGGTTGAACACGCGCACCGTGTCGCCGTTTTGCAGGCCGCGCGCTGCGGCGTCATCGGCGTGCATTTCCAGCAGCGGCTCGCCTTCAAGTGCGCGCAGGCTGTCGACGTTGACGAAGCTGGAGTTCAGAAAGTTGCGCGCCGGTGGTGAGATCATGGCCAGCGGATAGTCGGCTGACGAGTTGAAGGGCTCGTAGTTGGGCACATGGTCGGGCAAGCCGTCCAGTCCCTGTGCAGCGAGCCGGGCACTAATGAACTCACACTTTCCCGAGGGCGTTGGATAGCCCCCTTGGGCAAACGGCGCATCGGGCAATTGCAGTGTGACAAAACCCTTTTCCAGCAGTTCGTCAAAATCGACCGCCTCACCGTAAGCCATGCGGCACAGCGCCAGATCGTCGTCGGCAAAGCAGGGTTCAGCAAAGCCCATGTGCTGCGCCAGTTCCCGAAAGATCTGGGAATTCGGCTTGGCCTGTCCCAGTGGCGCAATGGCGGGACGATTGAGCAGTACATCGGTGTGGCCGTAGCTCATGTGCACATCCCAGTGTTCCAACTGGGTGGTGGCGGGCAGCACGTAGTCGGCGTAGTCGGCGCTATCGGTCTGGAAGTGTTCCAGCACCACGGTGAACAGATCGTCACGGGCGAAACCCTGCACCACCCTCGCAGAGTCTGGGGCAATCGCCACCGGGTTGCTGTTGTAGACGATCAGCGCCTTCACGGCCGGGCCGAAGTCCTGGCTGGCCGCTCGCAGCAGGTCGTTGCCGATGGTGCTCATGTTGATCGTGCGCGGGCTTCGGCCGCCAAGCAGATCGGGCCGCTGCAGTGCGGCGCGCTGGATCGGGAAACTGCTTGAACTTGACAGCAGCACACCACCGGCGCGATGCCGCCAGGCGCCGATCAGCGCCGGCAGCGCGGCGATCAGGCGCGTCGCGTTGCCACCGCCGTGCACGCGCTGCATGCCGTAGTTCAGGCGGATGGCGGCCGGCTCGCCGCTGGTGGCACAGGCGCCGTAGTCTTTGGCCAGTGCGCGGATCTGCTCGGGCGCGATGCCGCAGACCAGCGCTGCGCGCTCGGGCGGCCACTGCAGGGCGCGGCTGCGCAGCAAGTCCCAGCCCAGTGTGTGGCGAGTCAGGTAGTCGTGGTCCAGCCAGTCATGCTGAATCAGTTCGTGCATCAAGGCGAGCGCCAGCGCGCCATCGGTTCCGGGCAGCAGCGCAATGTGTTCGTCGCACTTGTCGGCCGTTTCACTCTTGCGCGGGTCGATGCAGATAAGTTTTGCGCCTTGGTTCTTCGCCTTCTGCGCATAGCGCCAGAAGTGCAGGTTGCTGGTGATCGAGTTGCTGCCCCAGATCAGGATCAGTTTGGATTCGGCAAAAAACTTGAGGTGCATGCCAAGCTTGCCACCGAGCGTCTGCGTCAGCGCTTCGGCGCCAGCGGAAGAGCAGACCGTGCGATCCAGCAGGGAGGCACCCAGTTTATGGAAGAAGCGTGCAGCCATGCCTTCGCCTTGCACCAGTCCCATGGTGCCGGCGTAGCTGTAGGGCAGAATCGCCTGCGCCCCGTCGGGGCCATCCGCAGCGATGGCTTTGAGGCGAGTCGCAATATCGCTGAGTGCCGCATCCCAAGTGACTGGCTCAAACTGACCCGAACCCTTGGGGCCGACGCGTTTGAGTGGCTGCAGGATGCGATCCTGGTGGTAAGTGCGCTCGGGGTAGCGCGACACCTTGGTACACAGCGCGCCACCGGTGTGCGGATGATCCGGGTTGCCACCCACCTTGATGGC
>JBAXFI010000311.1:0-2442 GCA_037139995.1 Comamonadaceae bacterium
GCGTAATAGAGCGGAAAGTCCATCATGCTGGGTGTGTAGGAAAGGTAGTGATCAGAATTGACCTTGCCCTTTTGCCAGTAGGACACAATCGCCGGATTGGAGGTCCACTCCTCTCCCACCATGTTGAAATTCGGGTACTCGTCGATGATGCGTTTCGACCATTTGCTTAGAAACCTTGGGTCAGAGTAAGGGTAGGTGTCAACGCGAAACCCCGACAAGCCAGCATATTCAATCCACCAGATATTGCTTTGTATCAGGTAGTTCGCCAGCAATGGATTGCCTTGGTTCAAATCCGGCATGGATTCAACGAACCAGCCGTTGGAAAACCTCTTGCGATCAGCAAGAGAGGCATGAGGATCCTGAATGGTGGTTCTTTTGTGATTGGTGACGACAAATTTGTCCTGGTAATTCAGCCAGTCGGCGCTCGGTAAATCCCTCATCCACCAATGCCCGGAACCTATGTGATTCAGAACCACATCCTGAATGAAACCCAAGCCTTTGCGTTTTGCCCTGTCCACCAGATCACGGTATTCCTCATTGCTGCCAAAGCGGGCATCCACACGGTACAAATTGGTTGATGCATAGCCGTGGTACGAAGTCTCGGGTTGATTGTTTTCTGTCAGTGGCGTCGACCAGATTTGCGTAAAACCCATTTCGGCAACGTAATCAAGATGCTCGCTGATGCCCTGCAAATCGCCGCCATGCCGACCGGCCGGATCAGCGCGGTTCGCTTTTTCTTTCAGTGTCGTGACGCTGTCGTTGTTCTGATTTCCATTGGCAAAGCGATCCGGGACGATCAGATAAATCGCGTCGACTGGGCCAAAGCCTCTCCTTTGCGCCGAATCCCTGGCACGAACCTCCAGACGATAGGGCTGACTGAGGACCGTCTGGCCCTGTTTCGTGAAGCGCAACAAAAGTTCACCGGGCAGCGCGTCATCGCTGATCTCAAGGTCAATGAAGAGATAGTTCTGGCTCGCAACCCGTGTCACGTCCTGGATGGCCACGCCGGGATAACTCAGGCTGGGCGTCAGGTCTGCAATCTGCTCACCGTGCACCATCAGTTGCAACTGTCCCTGCTTCATCCCGATCCACCAGGAGGGTGGCTCCAGATGTTGGATGCTGTAGGGCGCGGCTCCCGCATTGAAGGCGAGGAACAGCAGCAGAAGCGTATGCCCGAGGCGCTTGAAAAAAAGCAGGTTCACAGATTTACCTTCAGTTGGCACGACCGGACTCGCTCAGGCACTCGTCCAGAATATCGAGCGCCTGCCCCATCTGCTCTCGCGTCGTTATAAGCGGCGGCGTCAGCGTCAGTACATTGCCCATGGTGGTCTTGAAGGACAGGCCGCGTGACAGGGCGGCGTAGAGTACGCGCTCGGCTGCGTCCGGGGCCGGCGTTTTGGCAGCGCGATCACTCACCAGTTCCAGCCCCAGCAGCAGGCCACGGCCGCGCACGTCGCCAATCAAGTGGTGGCGCTGCTTCATCTCTTGCAGGCGCTCCAGCGCATAGGCGCCAACACGCGCCGCGTTCTCGACCAGCTGCTCGCGCTCGATGACTTCCAGCGTAGCCAGTGCGGCGGCCGCTGTTACCGGATTCTTCTCGTGCGTGTAGTGACCAAAGGCGAATGCAGCAGCCACATCCAGATCAGCGCGCGCGATACAGGCAGCGATTGGCAGCACACCGCCACCCAGCGCCTTGCCCAGCACCACGATGTCGGGCGCCGCGTCATCATGTTCAGCAGCGAAGAAGCGCCCGGTCTTGCCCAGGCCGGTAGGAATTTCATCGAAGATCAGCAGCGTGCCATGCGCATGGCAGGCTGCGCGCACCGCCTGCCAGTAACCCGGCGGCGGGATAAAGGGCACAGCACGCGCCGGCTCCGCAATCACAGCCGCCACATCGCCCTCGCGCTCCAGCACATAGCGCACCATGGCCGCGCAGGCCAGCTGGCAGTGGTCCAGCCGGGGCTGGCCATGATCGTCCACCGCGTGACCGTAGGGACAGCGGTAGCAGCCAAAAGGTGCCACGTGTTCGGTGCCCGGCAGCAAGGGCCCAACGGCGCGACCACTGCGAAACAGCGACTCGCCACCGACGCTGGAGGCGCCAAAGCCGGCGCCATGAAATGAGTCCCAGAAGCTCAGTGTCTTGAAGCGCCCGGTGGCGATGCGCGCCAGCTTGATTGCCACCTCCACCGCATCGGAGCCGCCGGTCGTGAACAGCACCTTGCCGGGGCTTCCGGTCAGCGACTTGAAACGCGCGCCCAGCACTTCGGCCAGTTCGACCGCACGGTCACTGGCAAAGCGGCGCGGCGCAAAACTCAGGGTGTCGAGTTGCTGCTTGATGGCGGCAATGACGTGCGGATGCGCATAGCCAACGTGATGCACATTGTTGCCATGAAAATCCATGTAACGCCGGCCAGCCGTGTCTTCAATCCAGATGCCTTCGGC
>JBAXFI010000312.1:0-2429 GCA_037139995.1 Comamonadaceae bacterium
GTTGGACGAAGCCGCTACGCGGAGAAATCGCAGACTGAGGCGGCACGACGTAATCTTCACGAACACTCCGACACAGATGTTGGAGTGATTTTGCAACCAATCGTGAGGAAACGCCAGCATGACTCCATCATCCACCGCCGACTTTGACCGGCAGTACCAGACTCACCTCAAGCATCTCAAACTCAAGGGCCTGCAACCCAAGACCATCGAAGCCTATTCGCGCGCCATCCGCCGCATCGGCGCGTACTTCGATCACCAGATCGACAGCCTGACCGAGCCGCAACTGACCAACTACTTCACCGAACTTCTGGCGTCGCATTCCTGGACCACGGTCAAGCTCGATCTGTACGGCCTGAAGTTCTACACCCAGCACGTCCTGAAGAAACCCTGGGTGGCGCCCGGTCTGGTCAAGCCGCCCAAGAGTCAGCGCCTGCCGGACATCGTCACCGTCGCTGAGGCCCGGCGGATTTTTGCGGCGA
This sequence comes from Comamonadaceae bacterium, assembly GCA_037139995.1. Classification (GTDB taxonomy): domain Bacteria; phylum Pseudomonadota; class Gammaproteobacteria; order Burkholderiales; family Burkholderiaceae_C; genus Rhodoferax. The sequence continues at coordinate 480 of JBAXFI010000312.1, forward strand.
CCCGCGTGCTCAGCTATCGCGTGTTCTTCTTCACCCTCTACAGTCTTGGCCTGCGTCTGGGCGAAGGGCTGCGGCTGCAAGTCGGCGACATCGATGCCGCACGTGGCCGCGTGCACATCCGCGACGCCAAGGGCAACCGTGATCGCTTCGTGCCGCTGCCCCAGGCAACCCTTCAGCTCCTGCGCCGGTTCTGGCCGGTGCATGGCAATCCGGTACTGATGTTTCCCAATCGCTCGTCCGGTCGCCGAGGCGCCGCCGCCGTCACCACGCCGCTTGATCCGGGCGGCGTGCAGAACACCCTGCACAAAGTCATCACCGCCTGCGGCCTAAAAAAAAGATCACCCCGCACAGTCTTCGGCACAGCTATGCCACTCACCTGATCGAAGCCGGCGTCGACCTGATCGAGGTACAGAAGATCCTCGGCCATCACTCGATCCTCACTACCGCCCGCTACACCCACCTGACCGATCAGACCCAGCACCACGCCATCGACCGCATCAACGGCCTGATGGACGGCTTCGCCCTTGGCTGGAGGCAGGTCAAATGATCCGACTCGCCTCGATCATCGACACCTTTGGTGCCGCGTTTCTCACGCACTACCGGGACCGCCTGCGACCTGAACACTATCGCGCCCTCGGCGCGATCCGGCACTGCCGCAGCGAGGCCAGCCCCAAGATGCAGGTGCAGTGCCAAGCATGCGAACACCACAAGCTGGTGCCGCACTCCTGCGGCCATCGTCACTGTCCGCATTGCCAGCATCACGAGAGCCAGCAATGGCTTGAACGGCAGATGCAACGACTGGTGCCGGCGGACTATTTCCTGATCACCTTCACCCTGCCGGCTGAATTCCGGGGGTTGGCTGCTGCCCATCTGCGCATCGCTTACGATCTGCTGATGAAGAGCGCCTGGGAGACGGTGCGCAGCTTCAGCCAGAACGACCGGCAGCTCGCCGGAACGCCGGGCGCCATCGCGGTGTTGCATACCCACACGCGCCGGCTCGACTATCACCCGCATGTGCATCTGGTGGTCCCGGCGGCGGCGATTGATGCCGAGAAGGCGCGCTGGCGCACCAAGCGGCGGCGGGGCAAGGGCTACCTGTTCAACCACAAGGCGCTGGCGAAGGTGTTTCGGGCCAAGGTGCTGGCAGGCCTCACGGCTGCCGGACTGGCGCTGCCTGCTGACTATCCGACGGAGTGGGTGGTCGACTGCAAATCCGTCGGCAGCGGTGCCTCGGCGTTGATCTACCTCGGCCGGTATTTGTACCGGGGCGTCATCCGCGAGCAGGACATCGTCGCCTGCGGCGACGGCCAGGTGACGTTCCGTTATCGCCATGCGAAGACGGGAAGGATGGAGCAACGCACGGTGTCTGGCGCGGACTTCCTTTGGTTGGTGTTGCAGCATGTGCTGCCGAAGGGGTTTCGGCGGGCGCGCAATTTCGGATTTTTGCATCCGAATTGCAAGCGGCTGATCGCGTTGCTGCATCTGCTGCTGAGGTTTGTTCCCCCCCTTGCCTCGGCGTGGGTGAAGGAACGGGCGCCGATTGTCTGCGCATGCTGCGGGGCGGTGATGAAGATCGTGCGCACGCGCATTCCGGCAATGCGCGCGGGAGGGCCGACGACCACGCTTGCCGGTCGAGGGGGCCTGCTGATCGTGTAAGCGAAACACGTCTGATGAACGGCGGGGCAGCAGCGCCCATAAGCTGAGGGACGGGCTCGCAAAAAATTAGCAGACAGCGCAGGCGAATCGCCGCGTTCACCACGGCCTTGCCTCAATGGCAGGCTCGATGCGGCCGATTCGGCCCCTGACCGCACCAATCCGGCTTGCCGCCGGGGTCATTCCAAAAAGATATTTGCTACAAAGTGCCATCCTCATCACTCATGGGCCGGGCTCGTCCAACAAAGGGCTCAGATCGTGGCTCGCTTCGCGATCACGATCTAACCTTAGTCGTTA
>JBAXFI010000313.1:0-2376 GCA_037139995.1 Comamonadaceae bacterium
GTAGCCGATGTCGAGCAGACCGAAGATTTCGACGTTCGCCTGGGCGTGGGCCATTCCGGTAAGGCAAGACAACGCTGTCAGCACGAAGGCCGGGCGGCGCACCGTCTGCAGCAGGCGATGGGTACGGGTCTGTTGTTGCATGGACTTTTTCTCCTAAGGTTGAAGTTCAAGGCGCATGGTACGGCGCCCTTGGATTCAATCCGTTCTTTGCAACCAACACCTAGGGTAAATACCTACTTCTGGCTGGCAATCTATTGATTTTTCGCAACGCTGCACCTCTAGGCGAGGCCGATGTCTGCGGCCCTGGCGCCAGGAAAAATATGCTCAATCTGCGTGGCATCGAGGCCATAGATGCGGCTGAAGAGGCCGCCCAGAACCGCACGGTATTCGTTAAGCACCGGATAGTCGCGGTTCTGAAACAGCGTGCCGGGGCTGACTGCCAGCTGCTCGCCCAGCACCTTGCCACCCCGAATGCCGCCACCAAGCACCCAGTACACCGTGCCGTGGCCGTGATCGGTGCCACGATTCCCGTTCTCGCGCAGGGTGCGACCGAACTCGCTGAGCACGACAACGACAGTATCGCGCCAGGCGCCCTTCATTTCTCGGGCGAAGCTTGCCAGGCCGCGACCCAGTTCTTCGAAGCGCCCGGCCAGATAACCCGCGGCACCACCCTGGGCCACGTGCGTGTCCCAGCCGCCGACATCAACGAAACCAATGTTGTACTTGTCCTTCATCAGCGTGGCAATGCGCTGCGCTTCCAGTTCAAATCCCCTGGCGCTGATCGCATTGCGGTTGGCGCTGTTCATTTCAGCACCCAGTTCGCGCAGCACTTCGTCGCGCACGACAAAGCCCTGATCGACCTGGGGCTTCAAAGCGCTGTCCTGGTACATGGTGCTGATGATGCGACTTTGCCGTGCATCGAGCGACGGCTTGGCTACCGAGCGCAGTGACACATTGGGAACCAGCGCGTTGCCCTGCATGATCAGCGGCAACTGGTCGGTGAAGCTCATGGCGCCGCTGCTGCCCAACGTTGATGCCAGTCGATTCAGGAGGCCGGAGCGGTAGTTGCGGCTGCCCTGCAAGGGCTGACCGAGTTCCACGCTGTCCTGAGTTTCAAAATGGCTGCGCGAAAGATCATGCGTCCCGGCAAACGGAACAAAGGCGGCCTGACCAGCGCTGTACAAGGGCAGGATGCTGTCGCGCAGCGCCGGATGCAAGCCCCAGTCGGCATTCAGCGGCAGCGCCGAAGCCGAGTCGGCTCCGGGGCGCGGCACGGCGATGTTTGGGCGCGTCTCGTAGTAGAACGGGCTGGAGGTCGGAATCAGGAGGTTGGCCGCGTCATAGCCGCCACGCAGAAAAACCAGCAGCAAACGTGTCCCGGTGGACGGTGCCGCCCACAGCCGGGTGGCGCCAGCAGCCAGCGGCAGGGTGGTCAAGGATTGAAGCAGCGTGCGTCTTTTCATGAAAAGTTCTCCGACTCAGCGGTGCATCATTTCAGGCGATGACAGCATGAAAGCAGCCCACTCCGGCACCGAGCCCGCTTGCTTGAGCGCCTCGCGCGTTGCGGCACTGGCGTTCCTTTGCCAGGCCGCGAAATAGGCAGGATTGGCCTGCTGCAGCGAGGCCGGTCGCTGCTCAGGCAGACCGTCGGCTTTGAAAAGAGCCGTATTGCCAGAGGCAAGGGTTTTCGCCACTTCGAACCGGGTCACCATCTGGGCCGGACTGGACCAGGCGGCGCGCAGCATCGAATAGCCGTCTGGCGTCTGGTGGCCGTACAGCGGCTCGCCCAGGCGAGTCAGCCAGTTCAACATCGGCGCTACGTTGGTGATGGGCCTGTCGTCATAGGCCAGGCGCACGGCCGAGACCAGGTAATGCACGGGGTCCTTGAATTTGCCACCGAGCGATTGCGCGAATTCAGCAGAGGAGAACATGCTGCGCAGGGTTGCGGCAATATCGCCATCGGACTGCAGGAAGGTCTGCGCCATGCGCTCCACCAGGGCCGGCGCTGGTTCATCGGAGACAAAAAAGACGGCCAGCTTGCCGCTAATGAAGTGCGCTGTGGCGCCGTGGCGGCTGAGCCGGTCCAGCACTTCATTCAGTTCGGCCAGACCGCTGGCGCGCACCGTCTGTCCGAGCAATTGCTTGCTGCCTTCGTCGTGCCGCGCCGGGTTGAATTCGAACAGGCCGTGGCGCACGTAACGATCCTGCAACTCGGGACGCAGCCTGGGTGTGGCCGTGCCCAGGTTGACGCCGACGCCGGTGAGCACGCGCGCCAGTTCCTGCACATCGCGCTGGTTGTAGCCGCCGTTCACGCCCAGCGTGTGCAGTTCCAGCAGTTCGCGGGCGTAGTTTTCGTTCTGGCGATGCAGCGCGTTC
>JBAXFI010000314.1:0-2367 GCA_037139995.1 Comamonadaceae bacterium
CATGCCAGCCCGCAGCACGCGCCGATGCGACCAGCGCCAGTGGATGTTTGACGCCCGAAAAGTTCGACTGCGCCGGGAACGCCATCAAGTTCGGTCGTGCGCCATCAGCCTGGGCCAGCAGGGCATCCAGCGCCGTCACGTCAACGCGAAGCTCAGGGCGCGTCAGAGGCGCATAGGCCACACTCGCACCGCCCTTCTTTGCAAACTCACGGAGTCCGTTGACCGAGTTGTGGTTATCCCTGGTGAGTAGCAGGCGCCCGCCCGGGCCAAAAGGATAGGACTCGCCCACCAGTTTCAATGCGGCTGAAGCATTCAGGGTGAAGATGGCCGTGTACTCTGCCGCGCCATTGAAGTAATCGAGCACGGCTGCACGAGCCTCTTCGACCCGGCGCGTCATTTTTGTGGAGCTGGGATTCACCGAATGCGGATTGCCAAGCACCTCTTCGTTGAGCATCCGCACATGCTCTTGCACCTGAGACGCAGCGTGCAAGCCGCCACCCGTGAAGTCCAGATAGACCTGCTCCTGAGCGTCGAGCCTGGCGTATTGGGACGCACGCAACGCATCCAAGGCATGGGTGCTTGCATAGCTTGGGTAGGTCTTCAGGAATTGATTGAAAGGTGTCATGACTTCAACTCAATGCTTGCCTGCTCGTGTCACGACATTTTGTGCTCAGCCCAGCAACTTGCTCCAGGTACCGATGTTATGAACCTTCCGGTAGCCCTTGCCTCTTAACAACAGTTTTGCCATCCCGCTTCGTGTTCCACTGGCGCAGCAAAGCACAACCGGGGAAGACTTCGGTATCTCACGGAGCCTGTTTCCCAATTCGTTAAGGGGAATGTTGATTGTTCCGGGAGCGTTCGCATTGGCAAACTCGCCAGCAGATCGAACGTCGACAAATAGTGCGCCGTTCTTCTTGAGTTCTGGCAGCAAGGCAATGACTCTTTTTGAATTCCACCACTTGTGCGCAAACCAGAGACTCAAAGCCACGAATGGCCAGTTGTTTTTTAAAAGATCCAGAAAATCCATGGGACACCTTTGGTACGTTTCTCAATGCGCGGTTTGATGGTGATTGACAGGTCTGCCCATGGAGATGGCCACGACTTCCCCTTCCTGCAAGGGTCGCCAGGGCTCATCCGACAGTGGCACACTGGCCAGCAAGACCACTTCCTGATAGCCAGGCGCAACCGATACGCCTTCGGCTTCAAATGCGTCATTCTCGCAGCAGCATTGGCGTGCCAGCATGAACAAACCGGGTGGCTCGATTTTGCCGGTGACAGACTGCATCCGTCGATGACCATGAGCAAACAGAACTTCGCCGTCAGCATACAGAAAATTGGCCGGACCAAGTCGGCGCAGGTCAGAAGCGTAGGCCGTAACCAGCGAGAGTCGCTCTTCAATCGAAGGAGATGCAGACGGGCTTTGCCAGAGAATCTTCATGCGTTCCATGAGCACGCAAAAGGCGTGCTCGGAATCCGTTTCACCCACCAGGTTGAAGCGATCCAGACAGAAATGTTCACTTTGGGAAATCCCTGGCAGATGCCCGTTGTGGGCGAACAGATGCGTGCGACCCGCCAGTTCCCGCAAGAAAGGCTGGGTGTTGGCAAGCTTTATCTCGCCGAGCGTGGCATGCCGAATGTGCGAGATAGCCAGTGTGGTATCGGGACCCTGACTTTCAAGCAATCGCACCATGGCGCTGTCACTGGCAGCACCAGGCTCACGAAATAGCGTAACGTCGCGCCCTTGATAAAAGCCGGCACCCCAGCCATCGCGGGTGGTGCTGAGTGGGCCACTGTGAGCCGCCAGCGCTTCCAGGGAAAAAGTCAGGCGAGTAAGTCGCCGACTCGACATGCCCAGCAATTCACACACGATGTTGAAGCGCCTTCACTGGCTGCCAAACCCGTCAGGCATCTGCAGTGCCACCACTTCGCCACGTGCGGTCGCTACGCCCTTGGCAAAGACCGTGCTTTCAATCACCACTTTGCGACCTTTGATCTCCTTGACACGGCCACGAATTTCCAGCACACCGTCGATCGGTGTCGGCTTCAGATAGTCAACGTGCAAGGAACCGGTGACAAAGCGAAACGGTGGCAGCGTATCCATCTCGCGGCCGCTGGCGCGGTACATGGCGGCGGCAGCGGTTCCCGTACCATGGCAGTCGATCAGCGAGGCAATCAGGCCACCATAAGCAAAGCCCGGTATCGCCGTATGGTAGGGCTCCGGGGTGAAGTGCGTCACGGTTTCTTCGCCGTCCCAAAAGGTTTTGATCCGGTGCCCATGGATGTTCTTGGAGCCGCAGCCGTAGCAATGTGAGACGTTTTCCGGGTAGTAGTCTTGAAAGGCCTTCATGGTTTCTCCAGAGTTAGGTT
>JBAXFI010000315.1:0-2361 GCA_037139995.1 Comamonadaceae bacterium
AAATTTATGAGCCTTCGACTTCAGGTGAACTTGATCATCACTGCACTGATGGCCATTTTTGCGTCCGTGCTGATTGGCTTGCAGATCGACAACACCCGGCGCAGCGTGCATGACGAGGTGATGGGCGCCAATGTGGTGGCGACCCAGCTGCTCTCGCGCATGCAGTGGGTGTACGGCACCGGTGGCCTTGCTGGCATGGCCGATTTCCTGGGCCAGGTCGGGCGCATCCGGGCCAATGAAGTCGAGTTGCGTGACGACCAGAACAATCTGGTCTTCAGTTCACCGCCCTCCGTTTACAAGGTTGGGCGCGAAGCGCCGCTCTGGTACGCCAGCATCGTCTCGCCACCCTTGCTGCCGCAAGAAATTCGCTTGCCCACCGGGCGTCTGTTGCTGCGGGCCGACGCCTCGCGTGCAGTCCTCGACGGCTGGGATGACTTGCGTCCGATGCTGTGGATGGTTCTGGCAGGCTTTGTCCTGGGTAATGTTGTCGTGTATGCCTTGATGGGGCGCGCCTTGAAGCCCTTGCACCAGGTCGTACAGGGTTTGCGCGACATGGCGGCCGGTGACTACGGCACGCGCCTGACTGAATTGGCTGGACGTGAGGGGCGCCAGATTGGCGCTGCCTTTAACCACATGGCGCAATCGGTTCAGGACAGCATCGAGGCCAAGCGGCAGGCAAGGGAGGCCGCACTGGCATTGGCCGAAAACCGGGAATTCACGCAGGCTATTCAGAACCGCATCGAACAGGAGCGCGGCGCCATCTCGCGCGAGTTGCATGATGAGTTGGGGCAGCAAGTCACTGCCATCAAAAGCGTAGGGCTGGCAATTGCCCGGCGCGCGGCCGGCACGGATCCGAGCATCGAACAGTCGGCGCGGTTGGTGATGGACTGCGCCGATCAAATATATGACGGCATGCACCGTTTGATTTCCAAACTGCGCCCGCTGGCGCTAGACCAGTTTGGTTTGCAAGATGCGCTGCGTGATCTGCTGGGAGAAAGCCAGTTGCACCACCCGGATTTGCTGGTCAACGCGAGCCTGCCGGAGGCGCTTGACAAACTGGACGGCGAACAGGCTACCGCCGTCTTTCGGATCGTGCAGGAGGCGGTGAACAATGCGCTGCGCCATGCGCAGGCCAATCGCATTGACGTGCTGCTGTCGGCGTCAAACCAATCCTTGCACTTGGCGGTGAGTGACGATGGCATTGGTCGGGTGACGCAGTTTCAAACCGAGGGGCATTACGGTCTGTCGGGCATGCGCGAGCGCGCGCAGGCCTTGGGCGGTAGTTTTGTCCTGCAGCAGGTGGAGCCCGGCGGTGTGCGCATCAAGGTCAGCTTGCCACTTACAAAGAAAATTGATGCATAAATTGAAAGTCATGCTGGTCGATGACCATGCGGTGGTACGGGTCGGTTTCAAGCTGTTGCTTGAGGCCAGCGATGACATCGAGGTGGTGGCCGAGGCCGACAGCGGTGAAGCGGCATGCCAGATGTGCGAGGCGGCCGCGCCCGATGTGGTGGTGATGGACATCGCCATGGCCGGCATGGGCGGCATCGAGGCGATAAAGCGACTCACGGCCAAAGACAGCCGTGTGCGCATTCTGGCCTTGTCGGCGCACGAGGACATCAGCCATCCGATACGGGCAATACAGGCTGGCGCCATGGGCTATCTGTCCAAACGCAGCGCCCCCGAGGTACTGATCGACGCGATTCGTGCAGTGGCCAAGGGCCAGCGTTATGTCGATGCCAAGATCGCGCAACGCATCGCCCTGCAGGCCATCGGTGGGGACAAGGGGCCGGTCGAGAAATTGTCGGCGCGTGAATTCGAGGTCTTTGTGCAACTTGCGCGTGGACAGTCGGTGGCGCAAATTTCAGATACCCTCAATTTATCGAATTCAACGGTGGGTACCCACCTCTACAACATCAAACAAAAGCTCGGCCTGAGCAACCAGGCCGAGATGACCTTGCTGGCGCTACGCCACGGGCTGATTCACCTCGCAGAGTAGTGCCGCTTTGGCCCAATCACTCCTTGGTCATTGCAGCGCCCCAGCGTGCCGAGAGCAGGCCAAAGACAGTGCCTGCAATCAGGGACAGCGAAATCACCACGAGGGAGTTTTTCAGACTGGCTGACAGCAGCACATCAAGTTTGAGCACATCCGGGGTTTGCAACAAGAAGGCAAAGCTGGCGGCAAAACCGAAGACCGTCGCTGGAATGGTTGACAGGGCTGGCACATTGGCTGCCAGCACCACCGCCACCACACCGACGCCGACAACAATAGCAGCCCAAAGCGGCAAGCCGAGAGCTCCGGCTAGCGGAACCGCCAGAATCACCACCGCCACCAGCCAGGCCACCAGCGCGCCAAAGATG
>JBAXFI010000316.1:0-2353 GCA_037139995.1 Comamonadaceae bacterium
AGGCCCTGCTCAGGGAGGAAAAGCAGGAAACGCTTTCGCGCTCGGGTGCAATGTAGCATCACATAGGTGGCGTAAAGATTGAGATTTATTAAGCGCCAAGAAGCAGGCTCGGTAGCGAGCGGGCTAAGACCGCATTCGCTGCACTGTCGGTCTGCACACTTCGCCATACCTGACCGACCCGAACCAACAATCATGCAATTGGCTTACCTAGAAGCTGACCGTTGCGAACGACTCTTGACGCTGCGGTCCTGTCGACCAAATCTCCGCCGTCGACGTCAGCGACGTGGATGGGATGCCGCCAACTGAACCTCAGCAATCTGGAGCGCCAGGATCATCATCGCCGGGATCGAAACCATGCACATGATCCGTAAGGGGCAGTTGGACTGCCCCAGCGGTCAAACCATGGTGGCGGTGAACCTGTTCTACAGCGTTGATGTTCAGGCTCACTCGGCGGTGATGCAGCGATACTTGATCAACTCCAAGCCCGCGAGTGCTGTTCAGAACCCGGTCGCAAAGTTTCGTAACCTGTTTGTTACCTTTTGCCGACGGCAGCCGCGAGAATGTCTGCGTGTCACAGACCTACACTTCAGAGGAAAAAAAACGTGTATCAAACCCTGACCCGAACTTGGTGCCGTGCTGCGGCCGCTGTGCTGCTGGCACTTGGTGCCACCGCCGCGCTGGCACAAGTCCAGGCGCCAGCAACAACCACCGACCCGGTTTCGGTGGAGCAGTTGTTCAAGCCAGCGCAAATAGCCAGCGCCACACTCTCTCCCAACGGCAAATTTCTGGCCACCACAGCCAACATCGACGGACGTATGCAACTGGCGGTGGTGGAACTGGAAACCATGACACCAAAAAACATCGCCGGGTTCAAGGACATTGACATCGTGAGCGTGCGCTGGTTGAGCAACGAGCGCCTGGTCTACAGCGTGATCCACCGCGGTGGCGACCAGCGCAACTCTGCGCAGGGATTGTTTGCAGTGAACCGCGACGGCAGCAATGACCGCGTGTTGATGGCTGCACCGGAGCTTATAGCCGGTTTTGTCGATCAGGGCACGTGGCTGTCCGAGGCACGCGCCATGCAGATGCTGAGTGTGGTGCGTGACAAGCCTGACGACATTCTGGCCATCGGCTACTACCCCAACCGCGATGCCGTTCCTTACCGCGTCAACACACTCACTGGCAGGCGCAGTGAAATCGACTACAAACTCAATGGCATCGCGCGTGGTTTTGTGTTCGATGCGCAGGACACGCTGCGCGTGGTGGTCACCGCCAACCGCGAGGTCAGCGCGCTCACGGTTTGGTATCGCGAAAGCGAAAGCGCACCCTGGCGCAGGCTATCCGAGCATCCGGCGTTGGAGCCGCGCTTTACGGTGCTCGCCTTCGATGCCGACGGCAAGACCATGCTGGTGTCCGCCAACACACCCGGATCCAGCCGCCTGGGGGTCTACAAGTTTGACTTCGAGAAAAACGCCCCTGGTGAGTTGCTGGCCTCTGACAGCGCGGTCGATGTCAACGAACTGGTTTTTGCACCCGATACGCGCCAGGTGATAGGTATCAACATTCCCAGCGAGCCGCCGAAAACCCTGTGGCTGGACAAAGGCTTGGCCGCCCTGCAAGCCGGGCTGGACAAGGCCATTGCCGGGCACGTGAACGTGCTGCAAATCACCAACGCCAACACCCCAAGGCTGGTCTACAGCTATTCGTCCACCAACCCCGGGCGATATGCGCTCTACCACCCCGAACAGAAGAAGCTGCAAAACCTGTTTGTCACGCGCCCCTGGATCGACGCCGGCAAGCTCTCACCTCAAATGGTGTACGACTACCGGGCGCGTGACGGTCTGCCGATCATGGCCTACGTAACGCTGCCGAAGGGACGAGAGGCCAAGGCCCTGCCGTTGATTGCGCTGATTCACGGTGGCCCATGGGCGCGCGACCGCTGGGGCTTCAACGCCGAAGTGCAAATGCTGGCCGCCATGGGCTACGCGGTGATGCAACCGCAGTTTCGCGGCTCCACCGGCTTTGGCAGCGAACACCTCAAGAAGTCTTACGGGCAATGGGGTCTGTCGATGCAGGACGACATCACCGATGGCGTGCAAAGCCTGGTCACGCAGGGCACGGTTGACCCCAAGCGGGTCTGCATCATGGGTGCCAGCTACGGCGGTTACGCCACCATGATGGGGCTGGTGAAAGACCCTGGCCTGTACCGCTGCGGCGTGAACCTGCTGGGGGTGACCAACCTGTTTTACCACGCATCGTCGGGACGCTCGCACGATCCGGAACTGAACTACGTGCTCGACACCTGGGTGGGTGATCCAGTCAAGCTCAGGGATCAGTTCACCGCCACCTCGCC
>JBAXFI010000317.1:0-2351 GCA_037139995.1 Comamonadaceae bacterium
GGTTCGGCAATTACGTCACCATGGCCTGGTGGGACGACCTCTGGCTCAACGAGTCATTTGCTTCCTGGATGGGTGACAAGATCACGGCGCAGGTGGTGCCCGAGTGGCATTCGCAAACCAATGTCCAGCAGGCACGCAGTGCGGCCATGCAACTGGATCGTCTGGCGGTGGCGCGACGCATCCATCAACCGGTGGAAGACGCAGAGGCACTGGAGAGTGCGTTTGACAGCATCACCTACAGCAAGGGTCAGGCGGTGCTGGCGATGTTTGAAAGCTGGCTCGGTGCGCAGGAGTTTCGCGCCGGTGTGCAGCGCTACATGAAGCAGCACGCCTGGGGCAGTGCGACGGGCGACGACTTTGTTGCTGCGCTGGCGCCGGGCCAGGCGCAACTGGCCAGCGCCTTCAAGAGCTTTACCGATCAGCCTGGCATACCGCGTCTGAACGTCGCGCTGGTTTGCGATGGCAAACCGTATCTGCAACTCTCGCAGTCGCGCTTTCTGCCAAGAGGCTCCAGCGTTGCGCCGGATTCGGTCTGGCAGATTCCGGTGACCGTGCGCACACCGGCTGGCTCATCGCGCTTGTTGCTGCAAGAGCGCACGGGCGAGCTGCCGCTGCCTGACAGCAGCTGCCCAGCCTGGCTTGAAGCGAACGCCGATGGCGCAGGCTACTACCGTCCGGTCTATGCGCCGGGGCAGTTGCTGAAGCTGTTGGCCAAGGCAGATTCGAATATCGCCGAACTACTGGCCAACCTGGACGATGCACAGGCACTCACCGAGTCCGGCGACCTGACGCTGGACGATGCGCTGGCATTGGCGCTTCGTTACGCTCCAGATTCGCGCCGCGAAGTGCTGGATGCGGCGCTCAATATCATCCGATCGGTCGAACCTTCGCTGGCTCTTGAACAGCGTGACGCCTACGCCGCTTTGTGGCAGCGCGCCTTCGGTGAGCGGGGGCGGGCGCTGGGCCTGCTGGAGCGCGCCGCAGACTCGGACGATGAACGATTGATTCGCGAAAATTGGGTTGGCGTTCTGGCAGATCTGGGGCGCGACCAGAGCCTTCGCACACAGGCGAGAGTCTTGGCGCAGGGCTGGTTGAAAAACCCGGCGACGCTGGCCGTCGCCAGTCGTGCTTTGGTCTTGAGCGTTGCGGCTCTCGACGGCGACAAGGTCTTTTTTGATGCGCTGGAGCGCAGGGCAGAGGCCAGCGATGACCGCCTGGAGCGCGCCGACATTTACGCTGCGCTGAGCCGCTTTCATTCGCCGGAACTGGCGAGCGCGGCGCGAGCTTTGTGGCTGTCAGCGCAGCACGACGTTCGCGAAGTGCTGGAAGCCGCCTCGGACCGCACCGCCGGGCAAGCGTCGGCCAGCGGCATGCTGGACTTCATGCGGCAAAACTTTACCGCTCTGGCTACACGCCTGCCGGCTGAGTCGGTGAGTCGCTTCCCGCGCTTCTTCAGCGGTCTGTGCAGCACGGAGCAGGCACTTGCCGCGGAGCGCTTCTTTGGTCCGGCACTGGCGCACTTTGAAGGCGGCGCCAGCAGCCTGGCGCAAACGCTGGAGACGATCCGACTCTGCGCCGCGCAACGTGAATTTCAGCAGAGCAGCCTGTCGGCGTTCCTGGCGCGACCTTAAAGTAGTGAAGCGACGGTCCATAAGAAACGACGCAGCGTCGTCATTGCGGGCCTGACCCGCAATCCAGTGGCTGCTATTGGGCAGCGTCCATCTGTTGCAAGGCCAGCAGCACATCGTCCTCGCTGATACCGGTCTGCAACACAAAAGTCTCTTGCATTTGCCCCAGCGCCAGCGCGCCTTGCTCGCGCAGCAGGGCGATCGCTTTGGCGGCTTCCTGCGGCGTGGCAAAACCGGTACTTTGCAGCAGCACGCGGCCGGCGCTCTCCTGCAGCTTGAAGTAGAACTTGCCGTCGCTCTCGCGGTACTGCTTGAAGCCCGGCAGTGCCGCCTTGCTGGTCTTGGCCGCCTTGACCGATGCGCTGGCACTGCGCAGATCACGCAGGCCAACAGCGTGGCGTAACTCTGCGGTGAAGGGCGTAGCCAGCTTTCTGGCCTTCTGTGCGCCGGCGCGCAGGATATCTTCCATTTTGTCGGGCGCTGCCATGAGGGCCGTGTAGCGCTCGCGCATCGGCGCCATTTCGCGGTCAATGCGTTCAAACAGCACCTGCTTGGCGTCAGCCCAGCTGATGCCGTCGAGGTAGGCCTGCCGCAGGGCGGCGGTTTCTTCGCCGCTGGCAAAAGCCTGGTAAATCTGGAACAGGGCCGAACCTTCGGTTTCCTTGGGCTCACCGGGTGCGCGGGAGTCGGTGAGGATGCCGGCGACCAGTTTCTTGAGTTGCT
>JBAXFI010000318.1:0-2335 GCA_037139995.1 Comamonadaceae bacterium
TCATCCCGGACCCCGGATCGAGCCCGGGGCAAGCTTTGATCCGGGATCCAGTGCTACGCGCGCCCTGGATTGCGGGTCGGGGCCCGCAATGACAATACCGGGCGCAATGACAGCCTGGGGGCGCGATGACGGCGGGGGGCAGGCTCATGCCTGCCGCAGATGCCATGCCTTGGGCCGGGTGAAGGTCTGGATGCCGTAGGTGGACAGGGTCAGGCCGACACCGGAGTCGCCGTGGCCGCTCCAGGGCAGGCGCGGGCTGACGCGGTCGCAGCAGTTCCAGTAAACGCTGCCGGCCTTGACCTGGGACAGTAGCGCTTTGGCACGTGCTTCGTTGGGTGTGAAGACACCTGCCGTCAGGCCGTAGCGCGTGTCGTTCATCAGCTGCACCGCCTCAGTATCGCCCGCGACTTTCTGGATCCCGATGATGGGGCCAAAGCTCTCCTCGCGCATCAATTCCATGCTGTGATTGACGTCGGAGAACACGGTGGGCGCATACCAGTTGCCGGGGCCGTTCAGGCGGTGTCCGCCGCACAGCAGGGTGGCGCCCTTGGCCTTGGCGTCTGCCACCTGGGCGTCCAGCACGTCGAGCTGCTGCGCACGCGTGAGAGCGCCGATGTAGGTGTCCTCCGCCGTCGGATCGCCGACCTTGAAGTCGTGCACGGTCTGCAAAAAAGCCGCCACAAAAGCGTCGTAAATTTTCTCGTGCACGTAGATGCGCTCGACCGAGCAGCAGCTCTGGCCGGTGTTGTACATGGCGCCGTCTGCCAGTGATTCGGCGGCCGTCTTCGGATTCGCGTCTTCACAGACATAGGTCGGATCCTTGCCGCCGAGTTCGAGTTGCAGCTTGACCAGGCGCGGGCCCAGTGACTGCGCAATTTTTGCGCCGGTAGCGTAGGAGCCGGTGAAGAACAGGCCGTCGATCGTCTGCGCCATCAGCGCGGCACCAACATCGCCCGCGCCGACCACGGCAATGAACACGTCTTTCGGAATGCCGGCAGCATGCAGCAGGCGCGCCATCGCCAGTCCGGTCAGCGTGGCGTATTCGGAGGCCTTGTAGAGCACCGTGTTGCCGGTCAGCAGCGCGGGGATGAAGACATTGCCGCCGACAAACCAGGGATAGTTCCAGGCCGAGATATTGGCCACCAGGCCGAGCGGCGTGTGCTCGATTCTCTCGGTCATGCCGCCTTCGTCGAACACGGTCTCGGTCTGCAGCAGCGCGTCCACCTCTTTCAGAAAGAAGTCGATGCGAGAGAGCAGGCCATTGAGCTCGTTGCGTGACATCTTGATCGGCTTGCCGGTCTCGCTGGTCATGATGCCCGCCAGCGTGTCGAGCTCGGCGACCACGCCGGCGCGGAAACGCGTGATGCAGGCTTTGCGCTCCGGCAGCGGCACTGCCAGCCAGCCGGGCTGTGCGGCGCGTGCCGACGCCGCCTTGGCTGCGACTGAGTTGGCATCGTCGGCTGGAACCTGCGTGATGAGGGCGCCGTTGGCGGGGTTATGAATGGCGAGTTGGTTCATTTCATTTTTCCGTTTCAAGTTTGGCGGCACGCGCCGCTTCCAGAAAGTCATTGAGCAGCGGTGTGTCGTCCAGCGTGTCGAGCTCTCTGCGGTGGAATTCAGGATGCCATTGCACGGCAGCAATGTAGGTCGGCCCGGTGTGGCGAATCGCTTCGATCATGCCATCGTCCGGGCAGCGTGCCTCCACCACAAAGCCATCAGCCAGATCCTTGATGCCCTGGTGGTGGATGCTGTTGATCTTGCAACTCTGCGCGCCGTCGAGCAGGTCTTGCAGGCGTGTCTCGGGAACAATCTCAAGCTGATGAAAGTTGTGGTCGTAGCGGTCGGCGTCGCGGTGCACCAGTGACTCGGGGCGTTGCGTGCCGATGTCCTGGTACAGCGTGCCGCCAAAGGCCACATTGATCAGTTGCAGACCGCGACACACGCCAAACACCGGTTTGCCGGCGGCGACAAAGGCACGCACCAGCGCCTGCTCGTATTCGTCACGCAGGCGGTCGCCGCTCCAGCGTTCTTCCAGCGGTGTTTCGCCGTAACTGCCGGGCCAGACATCGGCGCCACCATGCAGCACCAGACCATCGAGCCATTGCGCGTAGTCCTCAAAATGCGGTTCGCCCTGTACGCTGTCGCCAGCGGGAGAAGGGATCATCACCGGCAAGGCGCCGGTGGACATGACCCAGTGCGCCATCGACTGTTCGATGTACTGCAGGGTCTTTTTGGCGAAGACGGTGCGGGTTGGGTCGGGGTGCAGGAAGCAGGCGCTGATGCCTATCTTCAAACGGTCTTGTTTCATCTATTTATTTCCCCCCCCTATCCCCCC
>JBAXFI010000319.1:0-2334 GCA_037139995.1 Comamonadaceae bacterium
GTGTACTCGGCCTGCGGACACTCCTCGTAGGCTGACATCCACATCAAACCTGTCAGGAAGGCAGAAGTGGACGAGCCGTCGTAAATCGAAGTCACCGGAGTCGCACCGTTGCCACCCCACCATTGGCTGGCACGGGCATACGCTGCCTTGTCATCCTTGCAGGCAAAAATGCGCTCGCCCAGACCACTGGGACCCAGACCGGTGTGAATGTCAATCCAGGCCAGCTTGTGTGCCGTGCGGCCATGCTCACGCAGCACCTGACGAATCGTCCTGTTGCTCCAGGTCGGCTCGGTGCCACCAAAAAAAAGTCCATCGGGAAACTCATGCTGCCCGCTCGAGACGGCGGACTGGAACGCGCTCGCGCCGTTCTTCTCAATAAAAGCCGCAATGGCCGCTTCGTTGTCAGCGCCCGGTGGCCAGTGATCCGGCAGCAGCAGTGAATGGATTCTGCGGTAGCCAAGGTTCACCGGCAGCGGCTGGCTGAAGTCATGAAAATTGCGGTTGATGTCCACGTTTTCGTGGGTGGCCCGGCGCACATGCGAAAAGCCAAAGGGGTTGAGTGCATGCACATACAACACCGCCACATTTTTTTCACGTGCGTGCTGACGCCACGCTTCATCGTGCAGGGCAGCCACCTGCACGCCACTGCCACAATAACCTTCAACACCGTGGCACGCGCTGCTGATGATCAGCAGGCGCTCGGCATCCGCTGCACCATCGAGCACCACATCCATTGCCAGCGCTTCGCCGTCGCGCCCGGCAAGCGGATGCGCGTGCGAGCTCACCGGCAAATTGGCGGCCACCGCAGCGGCAAAGAACTTGCCCCGGGCCTGCGCGTAGCTGGCAGAAAAAGCGTCCGACACATTGATCATGGCGCCAACTCCTTCAAGCCGCCGGCTTCAACCATTCTTCGGCCAGGCGCACCCAGTAGGTGGCGCCCAGCGGGATCATGTCGTCGTTGAAGTCATAGCTCGGGTTGTGCAGCATGCACGGGCCTGCGCCGTGCCCGGATTCGCGGTGCGTGCCGTCGCCATTGGCAATAAAGCAGTAGCAACCTGGCTTGGCCATCAGCATGTAGGAGAAATCTTCCGCGCCCATCACCGGCTCCTGCGGCAGCACATTGTCGACACCGACGATGCTCTGCATCACCTTGCGCGCAAACTCGGCTTCGGCCACGCTGTTGATGGTGGGCGGGTAATTGCGCACAAATTCGAACTCGCAGCGCATGTCAAAGGCAGCGCAGGTGTGTTCAGAAATGCTCTTCATGCGCTGCTCGATCAGGTCCAGCACTTCCACCGAAAAGGTGCGCACCGTGCCCTGCAACTCGCAGTGATCCGGTATCACGTTGGTGGCCTCACCGGCATGGACCATGGTGACCGAAATCACACCCGCATCGATCGGCTTCATGTTGCGGCTGATGATGGTCTGAAAGGCCTGCACCAACTGGCACGCCACCGGTACCGGGTCGAGCCCCGTGTGCGGCGTCGCAGCGTGACCACCGCGCCCGTAAATCATGATCTTGAACTCGTTGCTTGATGCCATCACCGGACCCGCTGCCACGGCAAACTTGCCCACCGGAAAACCCGGCCAGTTGTGCATGCCAAAGACCGCGTCCATCGGGAACTTCTCAAACAAGCCGTCCTTGATCATCTCGCGCGCACCGCCACCGCCCTCTTCGGCCGGCTGGAAGATCAGGTACACCGTGCCGTCAAAATGACGTTCCTTGGCAAAGTGCTGCGCTGCTGCCAGCAGCATGGCGGTGTGGCCGTCGTGGCCGCAGGCGTGCATCTTGCCGGCCTGCGTGCTGGCGTGGCCAAAGGTGTTGAACTCCTGCATCGGCAGCGCGTCCATGTCGGCGCGCAGGCCAATCGCGCGCGAAGAGGTGCCGTTCTTGATGATGCCCACCACGCCGGTGGTGCCCATGCCCCGATGAATCGGGATGCCCCATTCGGTCAGCTTGCTGGCCACCAGGTCGGCGGTGCGGGCTTCTTCAAAACAGAGTTCGGGATGGGCGTGAATGTCGCGGCGAATAGCAGCAATGCCTGCCGCCTGGGTGACGATGGAATCGATAACTTTCATGGGTACTCCTAATATTGCGAGTCTATCGCCAACCGCAAGACACTGCTTTATGCGCCAAAATGCGCCTTCACACTCAACTTGCAGCCATGAACCCAACTTCTACCGCAGTTCCCGACGTCAAGACCACCCAAATCCTGGGCGCCTGCCCGCATGACTGCCCCGACACCTGCTCGCTGCTGACCACAGTGCGCGACGGCGTTGCCATCAAGGTGGGTGGCAACCCGGATCATCCGCACACCGGTGGCGCGCTGTGTA
>JBAXFI010000320.1:0-2317 GCA_037139995.1 Comamonadaceae bacterium
GCGCCGCTGAGCCTGCGCCATGGCCTGCTGCAGGCGGTCAGCCAGCAGCACCCGGTTGGGCAGGTTGGTGAGGTCATCAAAGTGGGCGATGTGCTCCAACTGGCTTTGATGCTGCATCATCGCCGAGATGTCGGAGAACAATCCCACATACTGCTGCACCGCGCCCGAAGCATCACGCACCGAACTGATGGTGAGCAATTCAGCGTACGCTTCACCGTCCTTGCGCCGGTTCCAGATCTCCCCGCTCCAGTGACCCTGCTCGGTCAGGTCGCGCCAAATGACTTCATAGAACGCCTTGTCTTGCCGACCCGATTTGAGGATGCGCGGGTTCTGTTCCAGCGCTTCTTCGCGGCCATAGCCGGTAATGCGGGTGAAGGCTTCATTGACATCGATGATGGTGCCTTTGACATCAGTGATGATGATGCCTTCACGTGCGTGGGTGAAGACGTTGGCGGCAAGTTGAAGTTTCGTTTCGGCCTGCTTGCGCTTGGTGATGTCCAAATTGATACCGACGTATTTGACGATCTTGCCCGCCTCATCGCGGTAGGGGGTAGCCAGGGCATAGACCCACGTGACCTGCTTGTCCGGCGTTTGGAATCTGTACTCCATTCCCCACGTCCCCTCGGAGTCCACCATCTGCTTCCAGTTCGCCAAGACGGCGGCCCGATCATCCGGGTGCAAACCCTGAACCCATCCTCGCCCGAGTGCTGCCTGCATGTCCATTCCCGCCATTGCACACCAGCGCGTGTTGGCGTACAGGCAGTCGCCCTTCGCGTCAGTCAGGTAAATGCCCACGGGTGCCAATGCTGCGAGGATGCGGAACTGTTCTTCACTTTCGCGCAGCGCCTCCCCAATCCGGTACTTCGCCGTGACATCGCTGAACACCAGGACCACGCCGACGATCTCGCCAGAAGCGTTTCGGATCGGGGCGGCGCTGTCGGCAATCTGGTACTCCTGCCCGTCTTTGGCCAGTAGCACCGTGTGGTTGGCGAGGCCAACAACCTGCCCATGCGCCAGCACCATTTGCACCGGGTCAGCCACCGGTTCGCGCGTGCCGGCATCAATGATGTGAAACACTTCGGCAAGGCCCTGGCCCATCGCGTCGGCCAGCGACCAGCCACACAGGCGCTCAGCCGTTGGGTTCATGCCAGTGATGCGACTTGAGGGATCGGTGGTTATGACCGCATCGCCGATGGAATTCAGTGTGATGGCCAGGTCTTGTTCGCTTTTTCGCAGTGCGTCTTCACGCTGCGTCCAAGTCTCGATCAGACGATTGAAGCTGCGGGTCAGTTGGCCGATTTCGTCCTGACTGGTGACGGGCAACAGCGGCGGAATCTGGTTGGCGCTTGACAGGGCAGTGAGCGCCTCTGCAGTTGCAATCAGCGGTGAAAACTGTCGTCGCAACATCCACCAGGTCATGGCACCTGCCAGTAGAGTCAGAAAGAACGTGGCAAGGAGCATTCGCCGTTGCATGGCGCGAATGGGCTCAAAGGCTTCGCCAGTGGGCAAATCAACCGCCGCAAACCAGTCCGCGCTGGGTATGCGTTTTGCCGAAGTCAGACTTTCAATACCAAAGCGGTTGACGAAAACGGCAGAACCTTCGTATCCCTGAATAAAGCGATCCATCGTCGGGATCATGCCGGGGGACGGCAATGTTTCCATGATGCGGCTCTTGAGTGAGGCAGTGACAATCAGCCGGTCTTTTGGCGCGATAAGCATATAGCCGCCGGTCTTGCCGTAGCCGCCTTTGGTGACCTTGTCGAGGAAGCTGGGCTTGGTCAAGTCGGTCACTCCCACGAGAACACCAATCACTTTGCCCTTGGCATCACGAATGGGTGCCGACATGGCGAAAATCGGAGCCTTCACTGCTACACCTATGCGTGGCTTACCTATAGCTGATTTGCCTTCCTTGGTCGGGGTGATTATGTAATCCCTGTCACTGTAATTGAGGCCCACACGACCATAAGAGATCGGTACAGAGGCAATCGCCGTGCCATCCAAGCCGGTGACAAAGAGGCCGGCATTGAACATGATCTGAATGGTTGGACTAGTCTCCAGACGAGTTTGCAATGCTACAGAGTCACCTAGCATGGATGGATCCATTCTTTTGGTGGCGTACTGTTCCAACGCCGCCAACCTATCCCGCATCTCGTCATCGACTTGTGTTGCGATAAAGGAAGCGGTGGAGACCTGCTGTTCGCCCAACAGCCGCTCCATGTCCTCGCGGAGCATCCGGCTGGTGTAGAACGTCATCACCCAGATGCTGCCGAGGAAGATGGCGAGCGTGAAAAGCGTGACGCGGGTCTTGAGCGAGTGC
>JBAXFI010000321.1:0-2317 GCA_037139995.1 Comamonadaceae bacterium
CCGACGCGTCGGTAGCCGCTCGCCTCATAAACTTCCATGGCACGCTGGTTGCCGGCGCGCACTTCCAGCCAGAGCCACAGTGCGCCCTGCCCTTTGGCCCAGATTGCAATCGCATCGAGCATGACGCGGGCCCAGCCTTGACGCTGGTACAGAGGCGCAACGGTGATATTGAGCAGATGCACTTCGTCGACCCCCTTCATGGCCACAAAATAACCGAGCAGGGTTTCATCGGCGAGCAGCAACTGGGCCTGGTAGCCCGACTGCAGCGAGTCCGAAAAGTTGGCGCGCAGCCAGGGGTGCGCGTAGGCCTGCTGCTCAACTCGCAAGACGGCATCCAGATGCTGCTCGGCCAGCGGCTCAAAGCGCGCTTCAACTGCCTTGAGCACCGCACTCACAAAACACCTTTCTGCGCTGCACGCTCCAGCGTGGTTTGCGCCACCTTGTCACGCAGATAAAGCGGTAGCGCCTGGGCCGGCTCCAGTGCAGCTCCACCGGCCAGCAACTTGGGTGCAAGTCGCAACATGGCAGTGGCCGTTGGCAATGCATTGAATCGCTGGGTAAATGCCGCCGGCAATCGCGCCGCGTAGCTGCCAAAGACATTGCCCGCCAACCGGCGCTGTGCGTCGCCCTGCAGGTCTTCCGGGCGGATCAAATCGTAGTCGCCGCTCTGCGTCCATTGCCCACCGTGAAACGCATAGTGAGCCAGGTACATCTCATTCATCCGCGCGTCGAGCAAGGCAGTCACTTCGTAGTGCTCCTGCAGAGGCTCAAATTGAAAGCGCGCCTCCTCGGCCAGCGCCAGCAAGGTGTCTATCGGCAGCACCTTTAGCTCTGCGCCAAATGCCAGGCCCTGCGCCACCGAACAGGCCGTGCGCAGACCGGTGAAGGAGCCCGGGCCCCTGCCGAAAGCGATCGCGTCGAGGTCACCAAACTGCAGGCCGGCCTGCAACATCAGATCCTGAATCACCGGAATCAGCTGGGTCGAAGTTTTTGCACCGCCCTCGCCGCTGTGCTGCCAAGTCTGGCAGACACCCGATACGGTACGCTGGACTGCCACCGACATGAGCTCGGTGCTGGTATCAAAAGCCAGCAGTTTCATCGCCTGACCCCGGCACGCACGCCAAACAGAATCCCCATGGTCACCAAGGCCAGGCCGGCTGCCAGATTCCAGTGCAGCGGCTCACCCAACAACAGCACAGCGCCCAGGGCAGAGAGTCCAGGCACCAACGCAGTGATCATGGTCGAGCGCACCGGACCGAAATATTGAATCATCCTGGTAAACGCAATGCCCGAGATCACCACCGATCCCCAGCCCTGGTAAAGCGTCTGGAACAGCACTTCACGCCATGGTGCGACAAACACATGGCCTGCCACGGCGCCGCTAAGCACCAGCAAGGCGTACAGCGGAACGAAGCTGAAAAATGCAAAGGCGGTCACTGCAATGGTGGCGCGTACTGCATCCAACGCATGACGGCGCGCCAAGACGCTGTACATGGCCCAGCAAGAGGCGGCCAGCATGAACAGCAAGTCACCAATCCAGACCGAGCCACCCTCGAAGGCGCGCAGCAGACTGGCGCCACCGACCAGCAGATCACCCAGCACGATCAGACCGAGCCCGAGGGCGCGCGCCGCGGTCACGCGATCCTTGAGCAGCCACAGCGCCAGCAAGGTGGTCCACAGCGGCAAGCTGCCCGGCATCAGCACGGAGGCGTGCAGCGCCGGTGCAAAAACAAAGCCGTTGTAGGCAATCAGGGCGTAGAGCAAACCACCAAACAGGCCAATCATGCAGGTCACGCGCCAGGGCAAGGGCGACAAGCCGAGCAGACAGGCGTGGCCCTGGCCCAGCACGCGGTCGCGCCGAACCAGCCAGGCGCCCCAGGGCAGCAGAATCAGACTGGCACCCAGGATGCGACAAAAAGCGATGTCAAAAGGCGTCAGCGTGCCACCGCGCGCCGGATCGGCCGAAGCGCGTGCAATCAGGATGAAGGAGGTCCAGATCAGTACTGTCACCAGCGCAGCCACCAGACCCACCGTGCGTGGGGAAGAGCCACTGCCTGGAAGGGTCGATGTGGAATGCATGGCAGCCATTATCTGTGAGCGCACCAGACCGATGCCCTCACGTCGACGCCTTCTACTGCACTGATTCAAAGTGCCAGAGGGTTTACCCCGATTTTTTCGACTTTCAATGGGTTATATGATCTAAATCAAAAAATCGCACGAGCGTTCTATTTTGCATTTCAGCCTCATATAACCGGAGAACACGAATGATCAATTTCAAGGCTTCATGGGCCGCACTGGGCGCGGCACTGCTGGTCGC
>JBAXFI010000322.1:0-2308 GCA_037139995.1 Comamonadaceae bacterium
GACTCCTCAAGGTGGGCATGAAAGCGATCATTACCGTCGACATCGGCACCAGCAGCAGCAGGGCGACCCTGTACGACGCCTGCGGCCATGCGGTGCACCTGGCCCAGCGCGAGAACCTGCCGGTTTTCTTCGATGACGGCAGGGTTGAGCAGGACCCGCTGCTGTGGCAGCAGGTGGTGTCCAGCACCTTGCAATCCTGTGCTCAGGCGGCAAGCGCCAAGGGGCTGGAGCCGCTCTGCATCGCCGTCACAGCGTCGCGCTCTTCCGTGATACCTGTTGACGATCAGGGCACGCCCCTGCATCCGGCCATCATGTGGCAGGACCGGCGCAGCGCGGACATGGCGCAGGCCATGAGCGATTCCAACGCGTTGGTTTATGGCAAGACTGGCCTCAAGATTTCACCCGTTTTCTCGGCCATCAAGATGCGCTGGTTGCGCCAGCACCGCCCCGACATCTGGAGCAAAACGCACAAGCTGCTGGGCATTCAGGATTGGGCGATTCACCTGCTGACCGGTCGCTTTGTCACCGACCACAGCTTTGCCAGCCGCACCAACCTGCTCAACCTGGAGACGCGCTCTTGGGACGCCGAACTGCTGGAACTGTTTGAAGTGCCCGCCTCCATGCTGTGCGAACTGGTCGCGCCGGGTTCGGTGGTGGGTAGCCTGACCCACGCCATGGCTGATGCGACCGGACTGCCCGCTGGTCTGCCGGTGATTTCCGCTGCGGGGGATCAGCAGTGCGCAGCACTCGGACTCGGCCTGTTTTCCGGCGAGCGCGCTGTCTGCAACGCCGGCACCGGCTCCTACCTGATCGGGCACAGTGCCAAGCCAGCGCTTGATGCTGGCATGCGACTGGCCTGCAACGTCTCTGCCGTGCCCAACGCTTACATCGTCGAAGCCGCCGTGCTGACTTCGGGCACGATTTATCGCTGGTTCAAGGAGTCCCTCTGTCAGAGCAACATCGGGCCCGAGCTGAGCTTCGAGCAACTCAATGCCGAGGCTGCCAGCGCAGCGGCCGGTTGCAACGGGCTGCTGGCCCTGCCGCACTTCAAGGGCAGCGGCTCACCCTACTGGGACGCGCAGGCCAGAGGTGTCTTCTTCAACCTGACACTGGGCACCACGCGCGGTGAGATGGCGCGCGCCATTCTGGAAGGCATCGCCATCGAGATGCAGGCCAGCCTGGAACTGGTGGAAGACCTGTGCGGCACCGTGCAGTCGGTCACGGTCTCGGGTGGCATGAGCAAATCCGAGCTTTTCAACCAGATACAAAGTGACGTGTTCGAGCGCCCGGTGGTTCGCTTTGACAACACGGAAGCCACTTCACTGGGCGCCTGGATAGCCGCCGCCGTCACCCTGGGTATCGAAGCCAGCTACCCGGCAGCCTTTCTACGCGCCCACAGCGGCAGTCGCTCGTTCCGCTACGAGCCCGATCCCGCCAACGCGGGCGTCTATGCGCAGCGGCGAGCGCAGTCGCACGCGCTGTACCAGGCGCTGGCCACACCGGCGCTGCGCGAATTGCTGAAAACATCGGACTAAAGAAACATGAGCAAACCCAAACCAAGCGAAATCACCAAGGTGTCGAACTACCGGCACAAGAAAATTCTGGAGATGCTATCAATGCGCCAGTCGGTCTCGGCCGACGAACTCTCGGCCGAGTTCGGTGTCTCCAAGATCACGATCCGGCGCGACCTCGACGCCCTGGCCACGCACAAGCTGCTGGAGCGCACGCGCGGCGGCGCGATCTCGGTCTCCGGACTGCGCATGGAAGAGTTCTTTGAGGAAAAAGACCATTCGGCCAAGCGCGAAAAAAGCCTGATCGGACGTTACGTTGCAACTCTGATTTCAGAGAACGAAACCGTTTTTGCCAATGGCGGCTCGACCACGCTGGAAGTGATCCACCATCTGCGCGGCAAAAAGGCCCGCATCGTCACCAACAACGCCGCCTGCCTGGCGCTGGATCTGGACCCGCAACAGGAGTTGATCCTGCTGGGAGGCGACTACCGGATCCACTCCAAGTCACTGGTAGGGGACCTGACCCTGAGCGGCCTGCACGGCATCTTTTCCAGCATCACCGTGCTGGGCATCAACGGCGTCAGCATCAAGAAGGGCTGCACCAGCGCCGTCAGCACGGAGACCAGCGTCAACAAGGCCATGATCGAGAACTCCAGCGGCAAGGTGATCATCGTGGCCGACCACACCAAGATGAACTGCGTATCGAGCTTTCTCACCAGCCCCTTGAGCCGGATCGACATGATCGTTACCGACTGGCTGACACCCCTGGCGTTCTGCGAAGAACTGGAGGCCACCGG
>JBAXFI010000323.1:0-2304 GCA_037139995.1 Comamonadaceae bacterium
CCGCACAGGCCGGCCTTAAGGATTTTGAGTCATTGTCCTGGTACGGCCTATGGGTGCCGGTCGGTACGCCGGCCGACATTCGTCAACGACTGCAGGCCGAAGTCGCGATCGCATTCAAATCACCAGATTTACAAAGTATCTGGCACCAGCAGGGCGCCGCTGTGGGGGGTGAACCCAGCGAAGCATTTGCGAAGTTTGTCAAGAGTGAGATCGAGAAGTGGGGCAAGGTCATCCGTGCCAACGGGATTGACATGGACTGATTCGGTACCACCCTCATTCGGTTGGTCCGAGATCGAGTGCATGAAGGACACGAGTGCTGAGCTCCTCCGGGGTTCGTGAAATCACGTCCTCCGGCACCTTGAATTTCTTGGTCAAACGCATGTAGTCCTCAAAACCATAGGACCCGATAAAGGGGTGCATGCCAGTCTCGATGGCAGAGGTGAAGTCCTTGTGCTCATCGCCACAGGCATAGGAACGCGCTGGATTGATGTCGAAGCGCTTTCTGGCCGATCGGAGCGCGAGGGTTTTTTCCTCCCGCAAGGGGACGTGGAGCGCGAAGTCAAACGCATCGAGATCAATATCGTGGCGGGACAACACCTTGCGAATCGTCAACAGGGGCTCGTTGGTAATGTTGCGGGTGACCAGACCGACCCGGATGCCAGGTGTCGCAACGAGTGTACGGATCAGGTGGGCCATACCGGGATAGAGGTTTGCATCATCGCGGTATACATCCGTTAGCGTCGCCAGAATATTCTTGCGACTGCGCTTGCCTAGCTGCTTCCTCAAATTGAGTGGGAAATCCTTGATGCCACCCAAATACTTGAAGAGATGGTGCCGCTTTTGAAACCGCTCCAGATCGCCCAGTTCCATACCGTGTCTGGTAAAGGTATCAACGATGGCGCGATAGGCATCAATGATCGTGCCATCGACATCAAAAACAATCAGTCGTTCGCTATTGCTGTACATGGTACTTGGGGCCGGTTCTGTAAACGTGCCTTCCCCCAACGAACTTGCATCTTTAACATGTGGTTTGCTCAGCGTGAGTGCCTTGTGCCAGACGCTCCAGCATGGTGCGCGTCACGAGGACCACACCCTGCTCGGTTCGGTAGAAGCGGAGCGCATCGGCGACCGGGTCCAGGCCGATGCTCATGCCATCCGGTATTTGGCAACCTTTGTCGATCACGACCTTGCGCAAGTGGCAAAGCTTTCCAACATCGACCTCTGGCAGCAACACTGATTCCTCGACCCTGCTATAGGAATGCAGGCGAACCTTGGAGAACAAGACGGAACGGCGCACCAGTGCGCCTGAAATAATGCAGCCACCCGAGACCAGCGAATCGACCGCCATGCCGCGACGCTCGTCATCGTTGAAAACGAACTTCGCCGGCGGCAACTGCTCCTGATAGGTCCAGATTGGCCAGTCGCGGTCGTACATGTCGAGCTCGGGTATGGTGTGCGTCAGGTCGAGGTTGGCCGCCCAGTAGGCGTCGATGGTGCCAACGTCGCGCCAGTAGGCCGGCGCCTCAGGTGTGCTCTTGACGCAGGATAGTTCGAATGGATGGGCGACCGCTTCGCCGCGCGCCACGATGGCTGGAATCAGGTCCTTGCCGAAGTCGCGGCTCGATCCCGCCAGGCTGGCGTCGGTCTTCAGTGCCGCGTACAGGTACTCGGCGTCGAACACGTAGATTCCCATACTGGCCAGTGCATGGTCGTTTCTGCCGGGCATGGGTGCCGGGTGCTCCGGCTTTTCGTTAAAGCGCACAATGCGGCGCTGTTCGTCAATAGCCATGACGCCAAAGGCGCTGGCCTCGGCCAGCGGCACTTTAATGCAGGCCACGGTGCAGTGTGCGCCTTGCGCCACGTGGTCGGCAATCAGGTTCGCATAGTTCATCTTGTAAACATGGTCGCCCGCCAGGATCAGGATGTACTCGGGCCGGTGCGCGCGCAGGATGTCCAGATTCTGGAACACCGCGTCCGCCGTGCCCTGGTACCAGGAAGACTCGTCTATGCGCTGCTGTGCTGGCAGCAGGTCAATGAACTCGTTGAATTCGCTGTGCAGGAACGACCAGCCACGCTGCAAATGGCGCAGCAGGCTGTGCGACTTGTACTGTGTCAGGACACCAATGCGGCGCACACCGGAGTTCAAGCAGTTGGACAGGGCGAAATCGATGATGCGGAACTTGCCGCCGAAATAGACCGCCGGTTTGGTGCGACTGTCCGTTAGCGCCTGCAGTCGCGAGCCACGACCCCCGGCGAGTACCAGGGCGGTGGTTTGGCGTGTGAGCGATTGCGGGGAAGCGCTAT
>JBAXFI010000324.1:0-2275 GCA_037139995.1 Comamonadaceae bacterium
AGCCGCGTGTCGTCAGTGCCGGTGTGCCGATGCGCACGCCGCTGGTGACCATCGGTTTTTCAGGGTCGTTTGGAATCGCATTCTTGTTGATCGTCATGTGCGCCGCACCCAGCACGCTCTCGGCTTCCTTGCCGGTGATGCCCTTGGCCCGCAGGTCAACCAGCATCACATGACTTTCGGTGCGGCCACTGACAATGCGCAGACCGCGCTCGGTCAGCGTTTCGGCAACGATCTGGGCGTTCTTCAGTACCTGCTGCTGGTAGACCTTGAATTCGGGCGCCAGTGCTTCCTTGAAGGCGACGGCCTTGGCGGCAATCACGTGCATCAATGGGCCGCCCTGCAAGCCGGGGAAGATCGCGCTGTTGATCGCTTTTTCATGCTGCGATTTCATCAGGATGATGCCGCCGCGCGGCCCGCGCAGGCTCTTGTGGGTGGTTGAAGTCACTACATCAGCATGTGGTACCGGGTTGGGGTACACGCCCGCGGCGATCAAGCCTGCGTAGTGCGCCATATCCACCATGAAAATCGCACCGACATCCCGCGCCACCCGGGCAAAGCGTTCAAAATCAATGCGCAGACTGTAGGCCGAGGCCCCGGCGATGATGAGCTTGGGTTTGGATTCGTGGGCCCTGCGCTCCATCGCGTCGTAATCAATTTCCTCTTTGGCGTTCAGACCATAGCTGACAACGTTAAACCACTTGCCGCTTATGTTCAGTGCCATGCCGTGCGTCAGGTGGCCACCCTCAGCCAGCGACATCCCCATGATGGTGTCGCCGGGCTTGAGAAAAGCCAGGAAAACGGCTTCGTTGGCCGAGGCGCCGCAGTGCGGCTGCACGTTGGCGCAATCCGCGCCGAAAATCTGTTTGACGCGGTCAATGGCCAACTGCTCGGCCAGGTCGACAAATTCGCAGCCACCGTAATAGCGCTTGCCGGGATAACCTTCGGCGTACTTGTTGGTGAGTTGAGTTCCCTGCGCGGCCATCACCGCCGGCGAGGCGTAGTTCTCGCTGGCGATCAGCTCGATGTGTTGTTCCTGGCGGGCATTTTCGGCCTGGATGGCGGCGAATATTTCAGGATCGGTTTGTTCAATGAGAAATTGACGGTCGTACATGGTGGTTCAGGAAGGAGAGAGAAGGGCAAGTTTTTCGACGCTGCGGTCTGCTTTGGCTGGCATGGGCGCGGCAGGAGTCAAGGGCACGTTCAGGCCTTTGGCCACCAGTTGGAGCCGGGCATGCTCGGCCATGACTTTGCCGGTGTATCCGCTATCGTCTTCAACGTTGGCGGCGCCGACATATGAGCGCAGACCGCCCTCAATGGAGCCCGCGCGGCTGATGCATTCCTGCAAGACGCTGGCGCCGACCCGCAAGTTGCTCAGTGGGTCAAAGGCGGCAAATTTGCCGCCAAAACTCTCGTACTTGTCGCTGTGGACCTGGGTCATCACCTGCATCAAGCCCTGCGCGCCGACCGGGCTTTGGGCAAACGGATTGAATCCCGACTCGACCGCCATGACCGCGAGAATCAAGGTCGGATCCAACTTGGTGTGCCGGCTGATCTCATACGCTTCGGTGACCAGGGCGCTGATGGGCTCCGGAGCGACCCGGTACTTCTTGCTCAGCCAATAGGCCACGGCCGCCTGCTGTCGGGGCAAATCTTGTGGATTGATGGCGGTGGCACGATCGCTGGCATCGATCTCACTGGACCAGCCGGTCAGTGCGATCTGGCGGGTTTTCAGCCAGCTGAACAGCTCGATTTCACCCACCTGGCGCAGTTCCGGCCGTACCGACATGGCGATGACGGCAAAGATCACTGCCAGTCCGATCAGGGCAAAACCGTTGTGCGTGATTTCAAAGAAGCCCTGGGCGACATCGCTGGCGAAGGTTCGCAGGCCCTGGGTGAGTTTTTTCGACGCTGTCATAGCTCTTCCTTCGTTCGCGCGGGCTGCTGTGATGCACTGCCGGGGGCGGCACACACGCGGCACCTCGTTTGGGTTGGTACGCCATCAACCGCCTGCAGTCTGAACAGAAGTCTTGCAGAAGGCTGAATATGCCGGGTTCGGCAGCGGGTTCGGGTTATCCCTGAATATTCGAGGGAAAGCGGATTCTAGGGTGACATTATATATCGAGTCAACCATATGAAACCTATCTCTTATCCGTAAACAAAACTTGAACTTGCCCATGCAGTGGTCTAGACTTTGTTGGCCCGTCACACGATGGGCAACACGCCGGCAGTAGCCAGTCCCTACCGTCAGGTAGCTGCGATAAAGCGGCCCCGGCAA
>JBAXFI010000325.1:0-2264 GCA_037139995.1 Comamonadaceae bacterium
GCGCAGTTGACCGCTAACAATGACCTGGAAAGCCGCATGAATAGTCACTTCCTTGCCTTTAACGGTGTTCACCCAGCGGGTGACAGCGCTACGCACCCGATTGAGCCACTGACGACGCGCCCGGGGTCGTTGCTCGCCTTGCAGGCCGCCGCGTCGCGGAGATCCTTTTCTTCGACCCGTCGCGCCTACCCGGACACGCCCCCAGCAGCCCACTCGCAGGGTGAATTCGTTTTCCGGTAGATGTTGTTTTAAATCAACAGCGCACCCCTTGGCGCTGGACATCCCGCCCCAGACCCGCTACAACCGCTGCTATGCACCCCGATGCCTTCACCAGTGCCGCTCTTTGCGCGCTCCACGTTCGCCCGGTAGAGCGGCATGAAGAGCCACACTACAAAAAACAAATGGCTTTGCACCACTATCTTGGCGATCTTGCAAAGATTGGCGAGACGCTGTGGTACGTGGCCACCTGGGGCGAGCAGTGGGTCGCACTTCTTAGCATCAGTGCTGCTGCCCTGAAGTGCGGCGTACGGGACCGCTGGATTGGCTGGGACTTTACCTCCCAATATGGAAGGCTCAAACTCATCGCCAACAACAGCCGTTTCTTGATCCTGCCCGACTGGCACCATCCCAATGTCGGCTCTCGCGTGCTGTCATTGATGCAACGCCGCCTGAGAGCTGATTGGCAGGCACGCTTTGGTCACCCTGTGCTACTGCTGGAAACATTTGTTGACCCGCAGCGTTTTTATGGCGGTGTTTACCGTGCCTCGAACTGGACCGAACTGGGCTTGACCCAAGGCTACCGGCGCACCCGAGCAGGGTACAGCGAGCAGCACCAAGCACCAAAGCGCGTCTTCGTCTACCCCTTATGCCGCAACCCTCAAGTTCTTTTAACCCAAGCTGATCGAACGCAACTCCAACTCACAGGTAAACCCAACACCATGCTCACAGCCAATCAAATGCGCATACTGCCCGACTTCTTCAGCGACATCACGGACCCCAGATCGCCCTCGGGTCGTCGCCACCGCTTGTCGATGGTGCTGAGCATCGCCGCAGCGGCCACGCTGTGTGGCATGAAGGGCTACAAGGCCATGGCCGGCTGGGCGCAAGACCTGGGTCAAAAGGCACGCGAGCGCTTGGGCTGTCGTCGTGTCGATGGCCAATATGTGGTGCCCAGCGAGTCCATCATCCGCGATGTGCTCATACGTGTGGATCCGGGCGTGCTTGATCATGCGCTGCAACAATGGAACGAAGCTTTCGCCCCCATTGACAAGAGCATCGCTGTCGATGGCAAGACCATGTGCAACGCCATTGATGCCAAGGGCCACAAAACCCACATCATGAGTGCGGTGGGGCATGAGTCGGCCATTTGCTACACCCAAAAAAAGTCGGTACTTTGCCAGTAGAAGGCAATGGTGAACAAAAGCAGACCAATGAAATCGGCATGTTCACTCAATTGCTCGATGCCATCGATATTAAAGACAAACTCATCACCGCCGATGCCTTGCTAACGCAGCGCAAACTGGCAGACTATATTGTTGTGCAGCGCGCAGCACATTACCACTTTACCGCGAAAGGCAATCAGCCCACGCTACAGAAAAATATCGCTGAGCTATTTCAAGATCGCAAAGCCCCCGATTTCACGCAAGTCTCGCCGCCAGATCATGGTCGCATTGAAACCCGGCGCATCTGGTGCAGCCAGGCCCTCAACGGCTATGTGGATTTCCCACATGTCGCGCAAGTCTTTCTGATCGAGCGTGAGGTGTTTCACAAAAAAAATGGCAAGCAAACACTGGAGATCGCAGTGGGTCTGACAAGTCAGACATCATCCCAAGCCAATCCACAGCAGGTGCTCAAAGCCAATCGCAGCCATTGGACGATCGAGAACCGCTGCCACTACGTGATCGATTGGAACTTTGATGAAGACCGCAGCCGCATTCGCACGGGCTTTGGACCCGAGAACGTGACCCGCTTGCGCCGTTTTGCAGTAGGCGTGCTGAGCCTGTTTTCCAGTGGGAAAACCAGCATCGCGGAAAAAATGGCCCAGCTCAACCGCAACACCCGTCTGGTTTTTGACTACCTGCGCATGACGGAAAACTCCTGCCGCAAAGCTGCCGCCTAAATATTTTCGGGAGAACAAATTTACCCTGCGCGTGGTGTTCCTGCAAGGCTGCGGCCTGCCGCAAGCCTGGGGCCAGCAACGGCAATGGCGCGTGCTGGAAACCGGTTTTGGCCTGGGGCTGAATTTTCTCGCCACTTGGCAGGCC
>JBAXFI010000326.1:0-2262 GCA_037139995.1 Comamonadaceae bacterium
CGGCGCATGGGGATATTGTTTCAGTTTGCAGCCCTGTTTGCCGACATGAGTGTTTTTGAGAATGTTGCGTTCCCCTTGCGTGAACATACGGATCTGCCTGAATCACTGATTCGCGACATCGTCTTGATGAAACTCAATGCGGTGGGCCTGCGAAACGCCCGCGATCTGATGCCCAGTGAGGTCTCGGGTGGTATGGCCAAGCGTATTGGAATAGCGCGCGCGATAGCGCTGGACCCGGAATTCCTGATGTACGACGAGCCCTTTTCCGGTCTGGACCCGATTTCAGTTCTGGTCACGGCGCGCCTGATTCGGCAACTCAATGACTCCATGGGGCTGACCAGTATTTTCGTGTCGCATGAAATCAAGCAGACGCTTGAAATTGCCGATCACGTTGTGATTCTCGACAGTGGACGGCTTGCGTTCCAGGGTAGCGTGGACGAAGTACGCAAGAGTACCGATCCGCTGGTGTTTCAATATGTCAATCAGCGCCCGGATGGTCCGGTCCGGTTTCATTACCCGGCTGTCAGTATGGAAGAGGATTTCGGGTTCAAGTAAGGCGCATCACAGCTGGCATGCACTAGCGCGCTGCGAGCCCGTCAAAGCAGGTGCTGAGCACCAGGGCAATGATTTCTTCGTTGCTGTACAGGTCGCCTATTTTCAGGAACTCCAGCACCGGGTCGCAGGCGCGGGCGTACAGCGTGTAGAGCACGGCAATGGCGGGCAGCTTCGGGTTGAGCTCGCCCTCGGCCTGCGCGGATTCGATCCAGGCGCCCAGGCGGTCGCTGACGTCCATCAGCCCCTGCATGTAGTCCTGGTTTGCCATCAGCGTGCTGCGCAGGCTGGAGTTCTGGCTCGGCAGTGAAGGCATCTCGCCGGCAAGTTTCAGGCCCATGGTCCACTGCACCACCGTCCTGAGCTTCTCGACGGCGGATGACTCCGGGCTCAATGCGTCCAGAAAAGCCTGTGCCCGGCGCATGACCGACACCATGGCCGCAGCAGCCAGGTCTTCCTTGCTCGGGAAGTGCTTGTACAGACTGGCCTTGGCAATGCCCACATCGGCGGCGACTTCGTCCACCGTCATGGCTTCAAATCCCTTCTCGGCCAGCAGGCGGTTGACCGACGCAATGATGGCGTCTTCACGCGCCAACAGCATTTGCGCCTTGAAAGAAACTTTGGGGTTGATCGGTGTCGCCATGGAGAAATTGTAGCCTAATTGGTCGGTATAAATACTTGCAAGTACCAAATAAGACCGTACAGTATGTAAGTGAACTAATTGGTCTAGAATTCGCTTCATCAATTTGAAGGAGTGTGTGTGTCGATCAAAGTTGCCATCGTGGGTTCGGGCATTTCCGGCCTGGCCGCAGCCCATGCCTTGCGGGGCAAGGTCGAGCTCACGCTGCTCGAAGCAGGGGACTACTTTGGTGGGCATACGCACACGGTCGACGTGACACTGCCGACGCCGAAAGGGCCGGTCACCCACGGCGTGGACACCGGCTTTCTGGTTCTGAACGAACGCACCTACCCGCAATTGATTCGCCTGCTGGCCGATCTCGGCGTGGCCACTGCCAAATCGGACATGTCGTTTTCGGTGCAGGCCAATGACTTTGCCGGCGGCCGTGACATGGAGTGGAGTGGCACCAGTCTGAATGCGGTGTTTGCCCAGCGCGCCAACCTGGTCAACCCGCGCTTCTGGGGCATGTTGCGCGACCTCCTGCGTTTCAATGCCCTCAGCACCCGCATGGCTGCCAGCGGCAGCACAGCCCAGCTGCAACAGCCGCTGGGCGAGTTTCTGCGCGAGCACGGCTTTGGTACCGCGTTTTGCGAGTGGTACTTCCTGCCCATGATGGCCTGCATCTGGAGTTGCCCAACGGCCCAGATGCTGCAGTTCCCCGTGTCCACCATGGTCAGGTTCTGCCACAACCACGGTCTGCTGCAAATCACCAACCGGCCTCAGTGGTGGACGGTGCAGGGCGGTGCCAGGCATTACGTCAAAAAAATCACCGCCGGCATTGCGGACAAGCATCTGAACACACCGGTGCGCCGCATCGAACACCTGGCTGGTGGCGCCACCGGCCAGACCGGCGTGCGCATCCATACCGACACGGGCAGTCAGCTGTTCGACAAGGTCGTCATCGCCACCCACTCGGACCAGGCGCTGCAGCTGCTGGCCGAACCCACTGCGCAAGAGCGTGACACTCTGGGCGCCATCCGCTACCAGTCCAACAAGGCCGTGCTGCATACCGACGCGTCGGTCTTGCCGTC
>JBAXFI010000327.1:0-2227 GCA_037139995.1 Comamonadaceae bacterium
TGGTAGCCGCTGGAGTGGCGCCCGAGCAGAGCCTGGCGCGCTCCAGCGTGCACCGACTGCTGCAGCAAAACGGCTTGTCGCAGATGAGGGGATCTGCCAGCCTGCCCCAGGAGAAGCGCAGCTTTACGGCCGAGTTCGCCGGCTCCATCTGGTACGGCGATGTGATGCATGGCCCCCGCGTTGCCATTAAGGGCCAACTGCGCAAGACCTATCTGGTCTCACTGATTGATGACGCCTCGCGTCTGGTGGCCCACAGTGCCTTCTGCTTGGGCGAAACGGCTCTGGACATCGAAGGAGTGCTCAAACAAGCGCTTCTGCGTCGAGGAGTGCCTGTGAAAATTATTGTTGATAACGGGGCTGCTTACCGTGCGGCCACCCTGCAGGGGGTGTGCGCACGCCTAGGCGTTCATCTTATCTTTTGCAGGCCCTATGCGCCCGAGGGGAAGGGGAAATTGGAGCGCTGGCATAGGACATGTAGAGATTCGTTCCTGAGTGAGCTCGATGAGCGCCGGATTGCCGATCTAGCCGATTTAAACGCCCGGTTGTGGGCTTGGCTTGAACAGGTTTACCACCATACCGCGCATGCTGGGCTCAATGGCTTGACCCCCTTGGCGCGCTACCAGCGCGACTTGCCCAGGATTCGCAGTCTGGGGGCCAAGGCAGCACAGCTCGACGCACTGTTTCTGCACCGTGTGCAGCGTTTTGTGAGGAAGGACGCCACGGTGTCCTATTTGGGTCAGCGCTTTGAGGTGCCCTATGAGTTGTCGGGCAAGACTGTGCAGTTGGTGGTCGACCCGCACGCCGCTCGTGTGGTGGGGGTGGAGGATGGCGCAGGCGTCTCTTTGGGCCAGGCAACCCCTCTGGACATGCTGGCCAACATCAACCGTACCCGGCGCAAACCACAACCAGTGGTTGAGCTGGCTCCCACGCGCAGTGGGCCCAATCTGGTGGAGCTGGCCCATGCGAAGTACCACGGACTTGGGGCCCCTGAAAAGAAGGAGGATTGAGATGTACCTTCAACACTTTGGCCTGCGCCACGCGCCGCTGGGCAAGAACCTCACCGAGCCCTGGGACGACGGTGTACTGGCGCAACTGGGCCAGCGCTTTAACTGGCTGCTGCAGTCCCCTGGCATCGGGCTGCTCACTGGCGAGCCCGGTGTGGGTAAGACCGCCGCACTGCGCAGCCTGACTCAATCACTCAATCCTCATCGCTATCAAGTGCTGTACCAGGCAGAGACAGACTTCGGGCGGGTGGACATTTACCGCAGTCTGGCGCGCGAG
Source organism: Comamonadaceae bacterium (assembly GCA_037139995.1). Classification (GTDB taxonomy): domain Bacteria; phylum Pseudomonadota; class Gammaproteobacteria; order Burkholderiales; family Burkholderiaceae_C; genus Rhodoferax. The sequence goes on from JBAXFI010000327.1 coordinate 1,282, forward strand.
CTGGGATTGGAGCCCAGTTACCGGCGTGCACAACTATGGCGCGACATCAAGCAGCGTGTGCAGACAATGGTCGACAGCAAACAGCTCACCCCCTTGTGGATCATTGATGAGGCGCAGAACCTGCCAGCAGAATTCTTCCGCGACTTCCCCTCGTTTCTGAACTTTGCGTTCGATTCGCGCGACCTCATGACGGTGTGGTTGGTGGGGCACCCGATGCTGGCACAGGTCCTGCAGAGGACCCCGTACGCTGCGCTGAACAGTCGCGTTCAGGTCCATGTGCAGCTCAAACCCGTGTTGGAACGTGAGCGCTTTGCGCTGCTCATTGCCCACGCATTGAAGAGCGCTGGAAGCCAGCACAACCTGTTGGCCGACACTGGCATGGAGATCTTGCGCCAGGCCTCCAAAGGTCTTCCCCGTCAGGCCGGGCGGATCCTGAGTACGGCCATGCGATTGGCTGTGCCCAAAGGCTTGAACCACTTGCCTGATGAAATCTTGCAACAAGCCATCAAGGAGCTGCAATGACGCGCCGCGCCAAACCCATCGAGATGCCCATCCTGAGTGATGAGACCGTCATTCAGATCCAGGACTTCCTGCATCTGGCCCTGGATATGTTTGAGGACCATTACAGCCCGCAGATCGAACGCTTTTACCAGTCCATTTGGCAGGATGCTCCAGAGCTTGACATAGGCGACTTCCCCAACTGAACAACGCTCATATTCAACGCACCGCCGCCGCCAGCTTTACCCCTGGCGGCGTTCCCATTTGCGCCTTGCCCACGCCATCCCACCTACTGTCAGGTGTACGCACCACCCAAATTATTCTGGAACGCCACGCCATGTTCGGCCTCAGACAGCATGGGATAGTGACTCGAAATTAGTTCGGGACGTAACAATAGGTATAGGTTGCGCCGTTCTCACAATACTGCTCCCAACCCTTGCCGCAGGAG
>JBAXFI010000328.1:0-2217 GCA_037139995.1 Comamonadaceae bacterium
GCATGCGGGCTGACGAAGCGCAGATAGTGAGCGTGCAACCAGCCCGCCAGGCCCGCCAGGACAGCGGCCTGAACAAAGATAACCAGCTTGAGCGCCGCCGTATTGACGCCAAAGCTCTCGGCCATCACGCTGCGAAAGCGCAGCGCACGCACGGCTCGACCCGCGCGCGAATCGAGCAGGTTGTGGGCCGCCACCAGCGCTGCCGCCGTAAAGGTCCAGATCAGGAAGTAGGCGCGGCGTCCGGTATTGAACTCCCAGCCGGCGATCGATACCGCAGGCACGTTGTCGATGCCGCTGTACTGGCCTAGCTGCGGCAGATTGCCGAACAGGTAGTAGATGGCAATGCCCCAGGCGATGGTGGCGATCGACAGGTAATGTCCTGACAGCCGCAAGGTGACAATGCCGATCAGCACCGCCATCGCGGCAACCAGCAGGATGCTCGCTGCCAGCGAGCCCCAGGGCGACCAGCCGAGCAGCGTGGTCAGACCGGCCGTGGCATAGGCAGCAGCGCCGACAAAGGCCTGCTGCCCGAAGGAAACAATGCCCGCCACCCCGGTCATCACGACCAGACCCAACACCACCAGCGTTGCCAGGCCGATGTAACACAGCAGCGTGACATAGAACTCCGGCAACAGCAGCGGAGCCACGCCCAGTGCGAGCAGACAGAGGATGAGCAAACGTTGTGAAGGATTCATCATGCAGCGCTCATTCTTCCTCGTCCTCGACTACCGCGTGCCGCGACACCAGCGATCGCCACAGCAGCACCGGAATGATGAAGGTAAAGACAATGCTCTCCTTCAGCGCGCTGGCCCAGAACGAGGCAAAGGCCTCGATCAGACCCACGGCCAGGGCGCCGAGTGCCGCTAGCGGGTAGCTCACCATGCCGCCCAGGATGGCACCGACAAAACCCTTCAGACCAATCATCAGACCGGTGTCGTAGTAGATGGTGGTCAGAGGCGAAATCAGGATTCCGGAAAGGGCACCAATCGCCGCCGCCAGCCAGAATGCCAGGCTCCCTGCCAGGACACTGGGAATCCCCACCAGGCGGGCTCCGACGCGGTTGATGGCCGTCGCGCGCAATGCTGTGCCGTAAAGCGTGTGTTCAAAGAACAGCCATAACGCGGTCATGCAGACCAGGCTGGAACCCATCACCCACAGGCTTTGCGCGCTGATGTTGAGCACGCCCAGATTGAACTTCAAATCAGAGATCGCGTTGGAGCGCAAGCCTTCGCCGCCGAACAGCACCAGACCCAGACCGGTGAGCATGTAATGCGCAGCCATCGACACGATAAACAACACCAGTACCGACGCGTTGGCCAGTGGGCGGTAGGCGATGCGGTAGAGCATTGGGCCCAGCGGCACGACAATGGCCAGCGTGATCGCCATCTGCAATACCGGCGCAAACTTGCGTGGCGCGGCCCAAGCGGCAAGTGCCGCAACGGCCAGCGGCAGACCCAGTTTCAGCACGCCGATGCGCAGCAAGCGCGCCGGCGCCCTGGCACGCAGTGCCTCGGCCGCATCCATCCCGGCAACCAGGACCGCGCCCCCCGCGAGCAGGTAGATCGTCCCCGGCACCTGACCGAGTTGCAAGGTGCCAAGGGTAAGCCCTGCGTAGGAAATGAAGTCTCCCTGCGGAACGAAGATGATGCGTGTAACGGCAAACACCAGCAGCAGCGCCAGCGCAAGAAGCGCGTAGATGGCGCCGCTGGTTACGCCGTCCTGAATCAGCCACAGCGCGATGTCACCGTTCATCTTGTTACTTCAGAAGACGCCATTCACCATTGACCACCTGCACCAGCACGCGCGCGCGGTCGTCCAGGCCATTGTGGTTGGCGGAACTCATGTTGTAGACACCGTGGGTGCCGACCACATTCTTGACATTTTCCAGGGCGTCGCGCAGGGCCGCCCGAAACTCCGGCGTACCGGGCTTGGCCTTCTTCAAGGCCACAGCCACAGCGGCGTCGAGCAGGAGCACACCGTCATAGCTGTAACCGGCGAAAGCGTTGCGACTGCCTGCGCCAAAAGCGGCTTCATAGCGCTTGACAAAGTCCAGTGACACTGCCTTGGTGGGAAAGCTTGGGCTGAGTTCCTCTGCCACGATCAGTGCACCGGTCGGCGCGATGGCACCCTCGACGGCCTTCTTGCCGGTCTGAATGAAGGGCAGGTTGACGGTACCGTGATTGTGATAAATCGGTCCCTTGTAGCCGCGCTCGGCCA
>JBAXFI010000329.1:0-2217 GCA_037139995.1 Comamonadaceae bacterium
GCTGTCGCCGGAACTGCTGGTGGATGCGCTGGCTGACTATCTCTGTGGTGCTTGCGGCATGAACAGCCAGGACGTGCAACAGGCGCTGCTGTCCGACTACACCGGCAGTGGGGCACGCTCCAACCCGCACGCTCTGCAAGGACTGTTGCCCAAGCCGCCTGCGCCTACGATTGGTAGGTCAAAGCGTTTGGCGCCAAGGCAGGGACGGCATCTGGAGCCCAATCAGGGTCTAAGATAGAGCGATGAGCAATAAATCCAGATTCTGGGCCGACCTGACAACGCAGGACTTTGCCCGACTGATCAAGAGTGGCGAGGCAGCGCAGACGATTGCAGTCCTGCCGGTCGCGGCCACCGAACAGCATGGGCCGCATTTGCCGCTCTGTGTGGACACGGCGCTGGTCGACGGCGTGCTGGCGGCTGCCTTGCCGAAACTGGCACCAGCACTGAAGGTGCTTTTCCTGCCGACACAGGCCGTGGGTCTGAGCCCCGAGCATGCTGCCTTTCCCGGCACACTCACACTGAAAGCCGAAACCATTCTGCGCTTGTGGACCGACATTGGCGAGTCGGTGGCAGCAGCGGGCATCAAGAAACTGCTGATCTTCAATTCGCATGGCGGCCAGGTCAGTGTGATGGATCTGGTCGCGCGTGATTTGCGCGCGCGCCTGGGGCTTCTGGTCTACAGCGCGAGTTGGTTCAATCTGCCGCTGGTAGATGAAAGCGGGCGGGATGTGACGGCGCTTTTCAGTGCTGACGAACACCGTTTTGGCATCCATGGCGGCGCGATCGAGACTTCCATGATGCTGGCGCTCCAAGCTTCCCTGGTGGACATGGCGCAGGCACAGAACTTTGCATCGACGGCCCAAGACCGCGCACAGTCTCTGAGCATTCTTGGCAACGGCAAGAGCGCCAAGCTTGGCTGGCAAATGCAGGATTACAACCCGGCAGGTGCGGTTGGCAATGCTGCCGCTGCCAGCGCCGAGAAGGGACTCGCCCTGCTCAACGCGGCTGGGCGCGGTCTGTCCCTTTTACTGGCGGAGATGGACAGCCTGCCTTTGAGCACACTGGTTCATCAAGCCCAAGCCGGGTCAGACCAGCAGAAGCCCTGACCGCTTACACGCCAGATGCTGGCCTCCCACGATCTGTTTGCCTTGGGCGCGGCGGCCTGCTGGGCCGGCGCCAGCCTTATTTCGGTATCACCTTCACGCCATCTGGGTGCTTTTGCATTTACGCGCTGGCGCATGCTGATGGTCGCCTTGATGCTGTGGGCGGTGTCAATCGCCACGGGCGGCTGGCGCAGTCTTGCACCCGAGTCCTGGAGCGTGATGGCCCTGAGCGGCCTGATTGGCATCTTCGTCGGCGACACCGCCCTGTTTGCCGCCATGAACCGGCTCGGGCCACGGCGCTCGGGCGTGCTGTTTGCGACCCATGCCATGTTCGGTGCATTGCTGGGTTTCTGGCTGCTGGGCGAGCGCATGAGCCTGCAGGCCAGTTGGGGTAGCGCCCTGACCATGGTCGGCGTCATCAGCGCCATCCTGCTGGGCCGCGACAAGGACGACCAGCACGCCTGGGAGGCAGATCGCGGGCACGTCGGTGTTGGCGTTGCTCTGGGGCTGTTGGCAGCCCTGTGCCAGGCGATCGGATCACTGATTGCCAAACCCTTGATGAGTGGCGACCTGGATCCGATTTCGGCCTCTGCCGTTCGGGTGTCGGTGGCCTGCATTGCCCATTTCATCCTGCTGTGGTTCGGTCTTCCAGCAGCCCGTGCGCACCATAGCCTGACGCTGCGCGTGCTGGCACAAACGGCACTCAATGGTTTCATCGCGATGGGGGTCGGCATGACCCTGGTTTTGCTGGCCCTGCAAAGCGGCGATGTCGGCATGGTCGCGATTCTGTCCTCGGTGTCGCCCGTTCTGTTGCTGCCCTTGCTGTGGTTGCGATTGGGTCGCGCACCCGCTCCGGGTGCGTGGCTCGGCGCCGGTTTGACCGTGCTGGGTACGGCGCTGATCCTGCTGCGCTAGCCCTGAAGATTCAAGAACTTGTTTGCTTTGGGAAGCCAGCGCCAGCCGCGTGTGAGCCAAGGGCGCCGCGCTGGATGGCTCCGCGAATGTCATGGGCCTATGGTCCTGTCATTCCGGACCCCGGATCGAGCCCGGGGCAAGCTCTGATCCGGGATCCAGTGCCACACCACCACTGGATTGCGGGTCAGGCCCGCAATGA
>JBAXFI010000330.1:0-2190 GCA_037139995.1 Comamonadaceae bacterium
GGACTTCGGTTCATGTGCTCAATGTGGTGGACGGTTGCATCCCGTCGGACCTGAGCACCGAAACGCAGGACGAGATTGAGGAAGAACGCCGCCTGCTCTACGTGGCCATGACACGCGCCAAGGAGCACCTGCATCTGTTGGTGCCGCATCGCTTCTATGTGACACAGCAGGCAGCGCGTGGCGACCGGCACCTCTACGCGAGTCGCAGCCGCTTCATCCCGGACGCCCTAGCGGCGAAATTCGAGACTGTGCTCTGGCCACCGGCTGGTCCCGCTACGCCAGGTGCCGCGCACAGCGGCCCGGCCAGCATTCAGGTTCGTGAGCGTGCCCGCGCCGCCTGGCGCTAAGACGCGCTGCCGCCTATTTCTTTTTCGGCAGATCTGTTGCTGCCGCTGCTTCGAGAAACAGCGCCGGATCGACCATTGCCCGATTCAAGCTCACCGACCAGTGCAAATGCGGTCCGGTGGCGCGACCGGTCGAGCCCACCTTGCCGATCAGGGCGCCGGCGCTGACCCTATCGCCGGTCTTGACATCGATCTCCGACAGATGGCAGTACATGGTGAGCAGACCTGAGCCATGATCCAGCCAGACCGTGTTGCCGTTGAAGAAATAGTCGCCCGTGTCGATCACCACACCAGACGCGGCGGCCAGCACCGGCGCACCCTGCCCGGCGGCAATGTCCATACCGCTGTGTGGATTGCGCGCCTGGCCGTTAAAGACGCGCCGCAAGCCAAAGGAACTGGAAAGCCGGCCGCTGTTTGGCTGCAAAAACCTCAAGGCCTCGGGCTGGACCTCGGTGAAAGTCGCCATCACCTGCGCCAGGTGCAGGCGTTCACGCTCGTAGCGCGCTGTGTCATCAGCCGACAGATCGACCTGGCCAGGCGCCACCGTCAGGCGTTGCTCGGCGTAGCGAAAGGGCTTGATCTGAAACTTCACGACAGACTCGCTTGAGCCCTGACGTTTGACCTTCAGGCTCAAAGCACCAGGCGCCGCCGACAGGGGAATGCCGACCAGAGCCGTCCACTGCCCGCTCTGCTGCGTCACCCACACCGGAACACCGTTGAAGCTGACCTGCGGTGCCTGCGCCGAGGCGCCTAAATCAACTCGTGCAATACCCCCCGGCGTTGCACGAGCCTTTGGCAATTCGCTGGCGTCAACGTGCCAGCCAATCACGCATAGAAGCAGCGCGAGCCAGCGGCGGCGAGAAGCGCTTGTCAAACCGGTCCTCCGACAAAAGAAACCGCCGACTGCGCAGCCGTGTTGACCTGCAGCGAAAACACATCGGGACGTGCATAGTGCCCAACCACATCAAAATCGAGCTGAGCCATGGGGATCAGATCGAGATCAAGTTCTGCGGTCAGCAAGCAGTCCTGATCACGCAGCGGACCGGCGAGGATTTTCCCCAGCGGGTCGATGATGACGCTGCCGCCGCGCATCAACACGGTGTCGCTGGCCTGCGGCAGGCGGTTGCTCATGCGATCCGACGGGAAGTCAGAACGGCGCAGATGCTGGCAGGCGGAGAGCACAAAACAGCGCCCTTCCAGCGCGATGTGCTGCATGGTGCCAATCCAGGTATCGCGGTCATCGGCGGTGGGCGCGCAGTACAGCGTGACGCGCTGCTGGTACATCGCCATGCGCAGGGCCGGCATGTAGTTCTCCCAGCAGATCACCGCACCCATCTTGCCGAACGGCGTATCCACCGCCTGCAGCGTGGATCCATCGCCAAAGCCCCAGATCAAGCGCTCCAGCGCGGTCGGCATGAGCTTGCGGTGCTTGCCCAGCACCTGCCCGTCGGGCCCCAGATAAACAGCAGTGCAGTAAAGCGTGCCGCCATCGCGCTCGATGATGCCGACGCAGACGTAGAGCCGGTACTCTTTCGCCGCCTTGGCCAGTTGGGCGATCTCCGGGCCGTCGACGCAAACCGCGGCGTCAAAGTAAAGCTTGAACTCGGTGCGGCCCTGCAAGGTGCGCCCACCCAGGTAGATATGAAAATCCGCACCCTTAGGGTAGCCACCCAGAAACGCCTCCGGAAACACCAGAACCTGCGCGCCCTGCGCGGCTGCTTCCTTCATCAAGCCGAGTGCGCGCTCCACTGTGGCAGGGGTGTCGAGCAAGACCGACGAGGTCTGGATCACGGCGGCGGTAAGTTTCATCTGTGTTCTCCGGTGCGTTGAGTGTGAATTATCGGGC
>JBAXFI010000331.1:0-2180 GCA_037139995.1 Comamonadaceae bacterium
TCCATAACCGAAGTCATGGGCTACCCCCCGCTGTCCGCTTTACCTGAGAGATTCGCCTGACGATGCAGGGTTGCTCCTTCGGTGGGCAGCATTGGATGCTGCCTCTCTCCAGTGGGAAAACGCTTTTTACAAAACGTGTGTCAGTCCTTTTGCCTGAGCGTTCACAGTCCGCAATTGCGGTCTCCTGCGCCTTCGGCGGCACTTGCGAACAAGTGCTCTCTCCTGACAGGTCGGATTCTACTATTTCGCGTAAACCAGATCGCGCAAGGTCAGCGAGATGGCTGGCACGTAGGTAATGACCATCAGACAGGACAGCACCACAATCACAAAGGGCACCAGGTCCTTGATGATGCGGTCCAGCGAAATTCGCGCGACCGTGCAGGCGGCAAACAGGTTCACACCAAAAGGTGGCGTGATCATACCGAGCGCCAGATTGACCACCATGACCAGACCAAAGTGCACCGGATCGATGCCAAAGTGCATGGCTACCGGCGCCAGAATCGGCGCCAGCACGATGATGGCGGCGCTGGTTTCGATGAACATGCCAATCAGGAACAGGGCCGCGTTGACGCCGAGCAGGAAGTAGGCCGGGGTTCTGAGCACTTCCTGCAACCAGTGGCCAATCGCATCGGGCACGCCGGCACGGGTGATGAGAAAGGCAAACAGTCCGGCATTGGCGATGATGAACATGATCACTGCGCTGGACATGACCGACTTGCGCAGGATGATGAACAGGTCCTTGAGCTTGATTTCGCGGTAGATCAGCATACCCACTGCCAGTGCGTAAAACACCGCCACGGCCGAGGCCTCGGTTGGCGTGAAGACGCCGCCGTAAATGCCGCCCAGAATGATGACCGGCATCAGCAGCGCCCAACCCGCCTGCAAGCTGGCTTTGCCAAAACTCAGACGACCATCTCCGTCGTTTTTGCCCCAGCCCATGACCCGGCATTTGATGAAGACAAACAGCATCAGCGCGCCACCAATCAAAATGCCCGGGCCAAAGCCTGAAATAAACAATTCGCCAATCGAAACCTCGGCGCTGACACCGTACAGAATCATCGGAATCGAGGGCGGAATGATGACGCCCAGTTCGGCGCTGGTGGCCTGCAAGGCGGCGGCATAGGTCACCGGATAGCCGTGCTTGATGAGGGCCGGAATCAGCACCGTGCCAATGGCAAAAGTGGTTGCCACCGAGGAGCCGGAAACGGCGCCAAAAATCATGCAGGTCAGCACACAGGTCATGGGCAAGCCACCCTGCACACCGCCAACAATGCTCTTCGCAAATTCAACCAGGCGGCGTGAAATGCCACCGGTTTCCATGATGTTGCCGGCCAGGATGAAGAAGGGGATCGCCGCCAGCGGAAATTTGTTGATCGAGTTGAACATTTCCTTGACGGAAATCAGCATGTGGGCGTCGCTGGCCTGAATGCCCAGAATGGCTGCCAGACCGATGGAGACAGCGACCGAGACGGTGAGTGCAAAGCACAACACCATGGTCGTGAGCATGACGATGGTCATTGTGCGGTCTCCAGTTCAAGGCGTTGCGGATCGATCAGATTGCCGATGATGCCGATGATGGAAAACACGCCACCGACGGGCAGCGCCAGGTAGGCCCAGAACATGGTCACGTTCTCCAGGCCAATCACGGTCTGGACGCGTCCGCGCTGTGCATAGTCCCAGCCCCACCAGATGATGATCAGAATCAGCGAGAGTGCCGCGGCACTGACAAACCAGTCGAGTGCGCGCTTGATGCGCGGTGGGCTCCAGCGGTAAACCACGTCCACACTGACCATGGCACCAAGCCGAAAGGCGGCGGGGATGCCCATGAAGACCATCCAGATCAGGCTGAAGCGGATCAACACCTCGGTCCATTCGGCTGGCTCCTCGAACACAAAGCGCATGACGATCTGGAACAGGCCAAGACTGGCCGCCAGACTCATCATGGCGCAGGCCACCAGCATGGCAAAGCCCGTCGTGTAGCGCTCGATGTCGAGAAAGGTCTTCTTCATGGGCAACCCCAGGGTACAGTAATAAAAAACGCCCGTCGCTCTTGCTCGGCGGGCGTTGACTGCTACCGGCTCGGCAGCATCGTGCGTGGTGGACGTCTATTTGAAATTGCGGATCTTGTCGATATTGGCCTTGCCAAACTGCTTCTCGAACTCGGCATTCACCGGGCCGAG
>JBAXFI010000332.1:0-2171 GCA_037139995.1 Comamonadaceae bacterium
CAGCTCCGCGGCTGTCCCCCGTCCTTCGGACTCCTCCTTTATGCCGCTGCGCTGAATGCCCCAACAGCCCGATCAAGCATGCAGTGCTGGGATGCCAGCAGGGTCGACCACATACGCTTGTTGCCGCCGGCGTTGCGGTGGGTGACGCAGCGGAGTAAAGGCGGAGGCCGAAGGCCGGGGGACATCCGCGGAGTCACCCACCACGGCGCCCGCGGCCCACACAAGCCTGAGACTTGCGCCGGCGAATTGCTCAACGCTCAAGAGCACTGACAAAGATGCTATTCAAACCCCGTACCGATGAAATGCTTTATGTACTGACGCAGGTCGTACACGCTGAGCGTCAGTTGCAGCAACTGCCAGCACACGCTGAAGTCGACACCGACCTGATGACGCAACTGATGGATGAAGCCGGCAAGTTTGTGGCCAGCGTGATCGCGCCACTGAACCGCATTGGTGACGAGACCGGCGCGCGCTGGAGTGAAGGCACTGTCACCATGCCACCGGGTTTTCGGGACGCCTACCAGGCCTTCTGGCAAGCCGGCTGGCCGGCGCTCGCTGCGGCGCCGGAAGATGGTGGCCAGGGATTGCCGGCGGTGTTGGAAGCCATGCTGTTCGAGATGCTCAGCGGCGCGAATCACGCCTGGACCATGGCGCCGGACCTCTTGCACGGCGCCTACGATTGCCTCAAAGCCCATGGCACACAGGAACTGAAGGAGCGTTACCTCAGCAAACTCGCCACTGGCGAGTGGTTGCCCACCATGTGCCTGACCGAGCCGCATGCTGGCAGCGACCTGGGACTGGTCAGCACACGCGCCGTGGCGCAGGCAGACGGCAGTTACCGCATCAGTGGCAGCAAGATTTTCATCTCCAGCGGCGAGCATGACCTGAGCGACAACATCGTGCACCTGGTGCTGGCGCGTCTGCCCGATGCGCCGCCCGGACCCAAGGGCCTGTCGCTGTTTCTGGTACCGAAGTTTCTGCCGGACGGCTCGCGCAGCGCCGTGCACTGTGAGCGCATTGAGGAAAAAATGGGCTTGCACGGCAGTGCCACCTGCGTCATGCGCTTTGAAGCAGCGACCGGCTGGCTCATTGGCGAGAGCGGGCGCGGCCTGAACGCCATGTTTGTCATGATGAACTCGGCGCGCCTGCACGTGGCGCTGCAGGGCATCGGTCTGCTCGAAGCTGCCTGGCAGAAAGCGGACGACTACGCCCGTGAGCGCCGGCAGATGCGCGCACCGGGGCACAAGGCGGCACAGGCACGCGCCAACGCGGGCGCTGCCAGCGCCGCCGATCTGATCGGCGAGCACCCCGCGATGCGCCGCATTCTGGACAGCCAGCGCGCCTGGATTGATGCCGGACGCGTGATTGCCTACCGGACGGCGCTCGAACTTGACATCGCCAAACAGCACCCGAGTGCAGAGCGCCGCGAGGCCGCGCAGCGCTGGTGCAGCCTGAGCACACCGATCCTGAAAGCGCTCTTCACACAGCAGGCTTTTTACGGCGGCAGCGAGTGTCTGCAGGTCTTTGGCGGCCACGGCTATGTGCGTGAATCCGGCATCGAGCAGCATGTGCGCGATGCGCGCGTGACCATGATTTACGAGGGCAGCAATGAGATCCAGGCGATCGACCTGCTGGTGCGCAAGGTCCTGCCCGATGGGGCGCTGGCCTTCCATCTCTGGCTGGCCGAACTGGGCGCCGATCTGGACCCGGCTGTGCCGGCACAAGCACGCTTGCTCTCGCGCCTGACCAGTCTGCGCGAGCACACACAGCGCCTGCTGCAGGCTGCAGCACAGGACGACACCCTGGCCTACTGGCTGGCCGAGGATTTTCTGCGGGCCGTCGGCCTGACACTGGTGGACTGGGCCTGGATGCAGATTGCTCGCAGCAGCGATGCCGCCGCGCCGCGCTGGACGGCGCCTGCGCAGGCGGTGCAGCGCTGGATCATGCCCGAGCTGGCCACGCGCCTTGCCATCATCGATGCAGCACTAACGCAGTCCAATTGATGTTTTTGAAATTCATGACACTGTCCCATAGGAACGGATACAGCATGGTCATTGCGGCACAATTTGTCATTGCGTCCCCGGATCAGGTCCGGGATGACAGGTTCGAAGTCCGGAAGCTCAACAATCAGTGTGCACCATGACCAAAGCCGTTCCTGCCGCCGAGCCATG
>JBAXFI010000333.1:0-2164 GCA_037139995.1 Comamonadaceae bacterium
TACAGCCCGGATACCGGTCTGTTCTACGTCCCGACAACCGAGTGGGGCATGGACATCTGGAATGAGCCGGTGGCCTACAAGAAGGGCGCTGCCTATCTGGGCGCGGGCTTCACGATCAAGAAGGTGTTTGACGACTACATCGGCGCACTGCGGGCTATTGATCCAGCGACCGGCAAGATTGTCTGGGAAGTCAAGGATCCGGCTCCGCTCTGGGGTGGCGCACTGGTGACCAAGGGCAATCTGGTGTTCTGGGGTACACCACACGGCGAACTCAAGGCAGCTGATGCCAAGACCGGCAAAGTGCTCTGGTCGTTCCAGACCGGCTCCGGCATCATTGCACCGCCCATTAGCTGGGAGCAAGACGGCGAGCAGTACATCTCGGTGGTTAGTGGTTGGGGCGGTGCGGTTCCACTCTGGGGTGGCGATGTGGCCAAGCAAGTGGCAGACATCACCCAAGGCGGCATGACCTGGGTATTCAAGTTGCACAAGGCCAAATAGTTCAGGGAGTTGGTGACGGTGGCTCGTTGGCTTTGACGAACCACCGCCTTGTGATGGTCGGCGCAACGCGGGTTGGCGTCGATCCATTTTTTCTGCGTCCGAGCGCGTCAGCGCCGGACGCACTTGTCATTTGAAGAGGATTACACATGCTTCCATGCTCATTTTGCTGCGCTGCCTCAAGCCGATTTCACAAAGCCGGGCGCAGCCTCGCTGCGATCGGTACGCTGGCGCTGGCCTTTATTCTGACCGCAACGTTCGCGCATGCCCAGGATAAGACGGCTTTGCAGAAGATTCAGCAACGCGGTGTACTGACGGTCGCCCTGTACAAGGATTTCGCGCCCTTCTCCGACAACGGTAAAGGCATCGACGTTGAGTTGGCAGAAGCGCTGGCCGGCAAACTGGGGGTAAAGATGACGCCCCTGTGGTTCACCGCAGCCGACGATGTGGCTGGCGACTTGCGCAAGATGGTCTGGAAGGGAACACCCATCGGCTACGGTCCGGCCGACCTCATGATGCACGTGCCGGTTGATCCACAGTACATGGCGAAGGTCGATCAGGTCAAAATCTTCGGCGCCTACCACCGCGAGCGCTTTGCCATCGGACGCCAGCTTGAAGCACTGCCGTCGCTGGAAAACCTGGAGCCGTTCGAGAAGCTGTCGCTGGGCGTCGAAGGCGAAAGCATGGGCGCGCTCGTCATGTTGTCCGCCGACGGCGGGCGATACCGCGAAAAGCTGAAAATCTTCAAGAGCACCGAAGACGCTATTGCCGCACTCAAGTCGGGCGCGGTGGCTGCGGTGCTGGGACAGCAGGGCGAGCTTGAGAATGGCGTCGGGGCCGATTCGCGCTTCGCGATTGATCTGCCGCCGAACCAACTTTTGAAAATGCAGCAGTGGCGCATCGGCCTGGCTGTCAAGGCTGAAAACGTCGAACTGACCAACGCGCTGGAGACTGCCATGAGTGAGTTGATGGCCGATGGTACGGTGACGCGCATCGTGCAAGGCTACGGTCTGAAGCATCGACTGCCATAAACCCGCGCACCATGAGTTCAATGACGACGCACCAGTTGACTCGTTTTGGAGCACCTCGATGCAACATCCAACACATCTCCGGTGACAGCAGCCAGTTCGCGCAATTGGCACGCCAATTGCAATGCCTGTCCATCAACCATTTTGTATTGACCAGGAGACCCTTCATGAAATTCAGGACATCCATCGTTTATGGCTGCTTCATGTTCTGTGTGGCAGCACTTTCGCCCATGCACGCACTGGCACACGGTGACGTCACGCCGCAGGCCGTCGACACGCACTCCCTGCCGCCATTGGGCGAAGAAATGCGCACCGAAAATCCGTATCGCGGCCTGGCCGAAGCGGTCAAGGTCGGGGTTTCCGCCTATACCCAAAATTGCGCCCGCTGCCATGGCATTGAGGCCGTATCGGGCGGAATGTCACCAGACTTGCGTGAGATGGACAGCGAATGTCTGGATCAGAAAGACGAAGCCAAGAAGAAAGCCTGCTTCAAGGAAGTCGATGACTTCTTCATGTCCATCACCATGAAAGGCAAGGTGCGCAATGGGACCGAAAAGATGCCAGCGTTCAAGGGAACTTTCAATCAGGAGGCGGTCTGGGCGATCAAGACCTATCTGGAAACGCGGCGCCCGGCAAACTAA
>JBAXFI010000334.1:0-2139 GCA_037139995.1 Comamonadaceae bacterium
TTCTGACCGGCGCTGGGTCCGGTTTCGGCCTGGAATGTGCACGTATTGGCGCCCGCCTGGGCATGAACCTGGTGCTGGTGGACGTGCAGCAGGACGCACTCGACAAAGCAGCCGCTGAGATACAGGCGTGCGGTGCGGCCGTGCTGGCGCTCAAGGTGGATGTCTCCAAGGCCGCCGAAATGGAAACCCTTGGGCGCGCTGTGCAGCAGCGCTTTGGTGCCCCTCATTTTGTTTTCAATAACGCCGGCGTCGGGGCCGGTGGCCTGATCTGGGAAAACACCACGCAGGACTGGGAGTGGGTGATTGGCGTGAACCTGATGGGGGTTGCGCACGGCATCCGGGTCTTCACACCCATGATGCTCGAAGCTGCCGCAAAGGATCCGGTTTACCAGGGTCATATCGTCAATACGGCCAGTATGGCCGGTCTGCTCAATGCGCCCAATATGGGCATCTACGGCGCCAGCAAGCACGCTGTGGTCAGCATGAGTGAAACGCTGTACCAGGACCTCTCGCTGGTGACCCAGCAGATCGGTGCCAGCGTCCTGTGCCCGTTCTTTGTGCCAACCGGCATCACGCAAAGCCAGCGCAACCGGCCAGCCGACATGGCAGCAGGAAAACCGACACGCAGTCAACTCATCGGTCAGGCCATGAGTGACAAGGCGGTCGGTTCTGGAAAAGTGACGGCCGCCGAAGTGGCGCAAAAGGTGTTTGATGCCATCGTCGCCAACCAGTTCTACATCTACAGCCACCCCAAAGCCATCGCCAGTGTGCAGACGCGCATGGAAGACATCATGCTGGCACGCAATCCGACCGATCCGTTTGCCCACAAGCCCGAGCTTGGCGTGGCGCTCAGGCAGGCTCTGAAGGGCTGACAAGGCGGATGCAAAAAATCATCGCGCAAATCGCGCAGGAAATCCGGGTTCGGGACAAACAGGTACAGGCTGCGGTTGATTTGCTCGACGGTGGTGCCAGTGTGCCCTTCATCGCGCGTTACCGCAAGGAGGCGACCGACGGACTGGACGATATCGAGCTTCGCGAGATCGAGGCGCGGCTGGCTTACCTGCGCGAACTGCGGGACCGACTGCAGAGCGTGATCAAGGCAATTGAAGAGCAAGGCAAGATGACGCCGGCGCTGTTGCAGGCACTGCACCTGGCAGCCACCAAGCAGGAGTTGGAAGACCTCTACCTGCCGTTCAAACTGAAACGCCGCACCAAGGGGCAGATGGCACGCGAAGCCGGGCTGGAGCCGCTGGCCGATGCCTTGCTGGAGGATCCCACACTCGTGCCCGCCGACGAGGCGCTCGCCTACGTTATTCCGATGCGACCCGTGGTCGAGGGCGAGGACAAGCAGCCTGATTTTTCCACCGTGCAGGCGGTGCTCGATGGTGTGCGCGATCTGCTTAGCGAGCGCTGGGCCGAAGCGCCGGCTCTGGTGCGCGAATTGCGCGAGTGGTTGTGGCTGCAGGGTCAGTTTTGCGCCAGCCTGGTCGAGGGCAAGGATGAAAACCTGGCCGAGGTGGCCAAGTTTCGCGACTACTTTGACTACAGTGAGCCCATAGGGCGTGTGCCATCGCATCGCGCTCTGGCCGTGTTGCGGGGGCGTGCACAGGATATTCTGCAGGTCAACCTGAAGGCGCCCGAGCCGCTGCCCGAGGTCAAAGCCGGTGTGTCGCTGGCCGAAGCACGTATTGCACTGCATCTGGGCTGGAGTCACGAGGGTCGTGCCGCCGACGATCTGATTCGCAAATGCGTGTCCTGGACCTGGCGCGTCAAGCTCAGTCTATCGATCGAGCGTGATCTGTTTGCCCGGTTGCGCGAGGATGCAGAGCGGGTCGCGATCAAGGTCTTTGCCGACAATCTGCGCGACCTGCTGCTGGCCGCGCCGGCCGGTGCACGGGTGGTGCTCGGACTGGATCCCGGCATCCGCACCGGCGTCAAGGTGGCGCTCGTGGACAGCACCGGCAAGCTGGTCGAAACCGCCACCGTCTTCCCGCACGAGCCGCGCAAGGATTGGGATGGCTCGCTGCACACGCTGAGCCAACTTTGTTTGAAGCACGGCGTCAATCTGATTGCCATTGGCAATGGCACGGCGAGTCGGGAGACCGACCGGTTGGCAGCCGACCTGATCAAACTGCTGGC
>JBAXFI010000335.1:0-2100 GCA_037139995.1 Comamonadaceae bacterium
GAACCGCGTGCCGGGAATCAATGCATCGATCTTTGCGGGTAATCGACATATTGTCGACCGACCAACTTCCCCTTGATCACTGCCTGGTGACTACCTGTCAAGAACCGCACTGCTTCAATACGACGATCAAGATTCGCAGAAGGCTGCGCTTCAGCCACGCCAAGGCAACCTGTCGTTCGTGGTGGTCGGCCAAGCCGACAGCCTTGGTAACAGCAAGTCCAGTCTTGGCGTCCAGAGGACAGACTCAAGTCTGCCGCAAATTGGTCGTAATGACATGCACTGTCAAAAGATCCTCGGTACGAACTGGACGTGCCGCTCAGACTTGATGGCAATTCGGTCAATTGATCTTCCATGGAAGGACAGCATGCCCGTCAACTTCTCGCAAAGCGCAGTCGTCTCTACGCCCGGACAGCGTTACGCGCTGTCGTCTCTCGTGACAATCACACCGGGCGGTTTACCGGAATACCTGGTTCTAACGGGCTTCGATTTCGACCGCTACACCGCTGCCAGCCAGCACAGTGTCGGCGTCTTGACAGGTGACGGCAAGGCCTTGGCGATGGGCAATACCAGCATCGTCTTCACTTATACGAATAAGGGCTTTTACAGTAGCGACATCGGCTATCTAAGCGCGCTGAGCTATGTCGCCTCGACCGACAATAACCGCAGCGAATACCTGTCGGTGTACGGCTACGGCAGCGCCAGCACACCCGACGCAAGCCAGTTTGCTGCGCTGGCCGGCCTGAGCTCAGCCTGGCAGCTTCTGTACACGGGCAGCAGCTTCCTCGGCTCCCTCAATGTGGTCACGCGCAGCAACTACACCGATGCCACACCCAACCTCGCGACGCCCGACGAGATCGCGACGGTGGCCGCCAGCTTTGTTGGCAAGGTCTGGAGCGACCAGGGTTGCTGGGTACTGGTGAGTAATATCGCGGCCGCCGCCGGCGCTTCGCTGCCGGTAAGTAGCGCGGTGACCAACGACACCATGAGCCCGGTCGGCAACGGCGAGTGGCTCGTGGCCTACGACAGCACCAAGGCCAGCGCCGTGCAGCAGAAGACCTGGCAATTGCTCCTGCGGCCTGGCGATATCGTAGACATCGCCGGCTGGTGCACCAACCACGTCACGACCGTCGTTGCTGGCAAGGGCTATGCAGCGATGACTATCGACAACCGTGGGGTTGGTGCCAACGACGGAGCGCCCGGCGACAGCAGCGAGACAAACGTGCAGATGAACCGCCGACCGGCGTCCAGCAATATGGAACAAGCCATCGCTAACGAACTGTGCTCGCCGCCGTGCTGCTCACGACCGTCAGGTCGTGCAACTCCCGCGCACCATGGATGGCGAGGACCAGGTGGTCATCGACGGTCTTGCAAGCCAGCATTTGTCGTAAGCCCTCGTAATGGGTCAGGTTTAGGCGCGTGTTTCAACTGCGCGGACTGATTGCGATGGCAAGGCGGTGCAAGCGCCCCCGCAAATACAGAGGGCAAAGTGGCCGTCAACGGTTTGGGCAGCCAGTATCTGGCGCAATTCCTCGTTCTGCACCTCGAATGCAATCTGCTGCACGCGCAAATGGTGGCGTGCGTCCTTCTTTGCTTGCGCAGGCAATGTATCAAACAAGTCCAGCAACTCGTCAGAACTTTGCCGAAAAGCGGCTTCGGTGCGTTGGCGCAAGGACGGCGCTGCTAGGGACGGTGAAGAATCAATCTGTGCCTTCATTTGCTTCGCTTCCAAGCTGAGACGCCAAAGTGGCGCGCGTTTTCGATTTACGTGACCGGAACCAAGCTACAAGGTGAAGATAACAACGATGTGCGTGACAAAACAGGGTGGACAAATGTTTATTTGTCAAACGTCCAATTGACTGTTACCCTGACTGCTATCCTGAACAACCATGCGCACCAGACCCCTTGTTTCAGTTTCGGATATCGAGCGTGAAACCGGGTTTGGAAAGGATCAGCTGCGAAAGTGGCGCCAGCGCTTTGGCTTTCCGCCGGTGGAAGGTGCAGCCGGTGACAGGGCGGTCTATTCACCCGAGACCGTCGACCAGCTTCTCTTGATCAAGCGCCTGCTCGAAGCCGGCTTTCGGCCCGGTCAAGTCGTTGGCA
>JBAXFI010000336.1:0-2090 GCA_037139995.1 Comamonadaceae bacterium
GGCGTGCTATGGGTATTGAATCAGCAGCACACGCATTGGCTGTGCATGGATCCGAAGATACGGGCAGTCGAGTTGTGCAAGGCTGGTGTGCAACCGAAGTTTGTGCGGCTTTTGCATACCCGTCGTGGATAAGTTTTCGCAGCGGCGCGCCGTCATCTCCAAGAAACTCAGTGAACAGACAAAGTTGGGGCAATCGCTTCGAGATGCCGACTGAGAAGCGACGGTGAATGTGGCGAAGTTTTGGTTCATGGTGCAGTGGGCGGCGGTCCGCGTGGCAAGGCCCGTGGCATAAACGTTTCGATGCGAAACATCTGTCCATGCCCGCAATGGGCGCAGTCACGCAGCGACACGCCAGTGAGGCGCTGATAGCGGTCGCGGTAGTCCTCAACATCGGTCTCATCCACCACCACCGGCGCTGGTGCCGCCAGCAAGTTCCGGCATTGGTTCAGCCTGAGCTCCCGATAGCGGTTGGCCAGCAGCCCGTAGTGACGGATTCGCTGGAATCCCGATGGCAGAACATGCAGCAAGAACCGGCGAATGAACTCGTGTGCGTCCAGGCACATGGTTTTGTTGCGCGACTCGTGGCGGTAGTCCTTCCAGGCGAACGTGACAGCTCCGTCGCTGAACTCGCGCAGGCGGTTGTTGGAGATCGCTACCCGATGGGTATAACGACCAAGATATTCCAGCACCTGCTTGGGGCCACCAAAAGGCGGCTTTGCGTAGACCACCCACTTGGCGCGCTTGACCGGCGCCAGGTATTTGGCGAAGGCAACGCGACTGCTCAGCGCATCAAGACTGTTGAAGAAGTGCAGTTCGCCCTGATTGAACGCCAGTTGTAACTGAGCGAGGAACAGGCGGCGAAACAAGCGGGAGAGAACCCGTACAGGCAGAAAGAAGCCTGGGCGGCACGAGACCCAACGCTCACCGTTCGGTGCTACTCCCCCGCCGGGCACCACGCAGTGCAGATGCGGGTGATGCATCAGATTCTGACCCCAGGTGTGCAGAATTGCGATGAAGCCGATCTCGGCACCCAGATGTTTGGGGTCGCCGGCAATGGTGCGAAGCGTCTGGGCGGTGGCGCGAAACAAGATGTCGTACACAACAGCCTTGTTCTGGTACGCGACGGCCGCAATCTCCTGCGGCACAGTGAAGACGACATGGAAATACTCGACCGGCAGCAGTTCAGTGTGGCGGTCCTCAAGCCACTGCGCTCGCACCAGCGACTGACACTTTGGGCAATGGCGATTGCGGCAACTGTTGAAGGCGATGCGCTGGTGCCCACAGGAATCGCATTGCTCGACGTGTCCACCCAGAGCGGCAGTGCGACATTGCTCGATGGCATTCATGACACGTCGCTGCCCGGAGCTCAGCGCCGCTACATGGTCTTCACGGTAGGACGGCCCGACCTGGCGAAAGATGTCCGCCACTTCGAGCCCGACAGGGCGCACCGTTTGCCCTCAGAAATGAACCTGCGGCCTGATCGTCGGTTGTGGCGAATCCGCCTTGGGTAGCAGGTCGAGCGGGCTGACCGTCGCACACACGGTACTGGTGGCGATCTTCAAATAGCGAGAGGTTGTGGCCAGACTGCGATGTCCCAGCAGCAACTGGATGCGGCGCACGTCGGTGCCGGACTCCAGCAGGTGCGTCGCAAACGCGTGTCGCAAGGAATGAGGGGTAATGGGTTTGGTGATGCCGGTGGCCCGATGCGCTTTCTGGCACGCCTGTCCGACCGCATCACGCGTGATTGGCTTGCCCGGTATATTGCCCGGAAACAGCCAGAAATCTGGACGTTCGAGCTTCCAGTACGCGCGTAATGCCTCAAGCAGCCGCGGCGAGAGCATGACGTAGCGGTCCTTGTTTCCCTTGCCCTGGTCAACACGAAGCATCATGCGTTGGCTGTCAATGTCTGTCACCTTCAAGTGAGTGGCCTCGGACACGCGCAGCCCAGCCGCATACGCCGTCATCAAAATGGTCTTGTGCTTGGTGCTGTCGATGCAGTCCAGGAAGTGCCTGACCTCCTCGGGGCTCAAGACCACCGGGAGCTTGAACGGCTTCTTGGGCATCGGTATCTCGTCTGGCGCCCAGTCCTG
>JBAXFI010000337.1:0-2065 GCA_037139995.1 Comamonadaceae bacterium
ATGATCCAAATTACTCTTCCAGACGGCTCAGTACGTGAGTTTTCGCAGCCGGTAACCGTTGCCGAGGTGGCGGCTTCGATTGGCGCGGGTCTGGCCAAGGCAGCGCTTGCCGGGAAGATGGACGGCAAGGTGGTTGACACCAGCTACCTGATCGATTCGAACCGTGCTCTGTCTATCATCACCGCCAAGGACACCGATGGTCTGGAGGTGATTCGCCATTCCTGCGCTCACTTGCTGGCGTACGCGGTGAAAGAACTGTTTCCTGACGCACAGGTCACAATTGGACCCGTGATAGAGCATGGATTTTTCTACGATTTTTCCTACAAGCGACCTTTCACGATGGAGGACCTGGCGGCCATCGAGAAGAAGATGACTGAGCTCGCAGGCAGGGATGAGGCTGTCACCCGAAGGGTATTGCCGCGCGACGAGGCAGTGGCCTACTTCAAGGGTCTGGGCGAGCACTACAAGGCCGAAATCATTGCCAGCATCCCGGCCAACGAAGATGTCTCGCTGTACCGCGAAGGCAAGTTCGAGGACCTGTGTCGTGGACCGCACGTGCCGAGCACCGGGAAGCTCAAGTTTTTCAAGTTGATGAAACTGGCCGGCGCGTACTGGCGCGGCGATCATCGCAACGAAATGTTGCAGCGCATCTATGGCACCGCCTGGGCCACCAAGGACGAGTTGCAGCAGCACCTGACGATGCTGGAGGAGGCAGAGAAGCGCGACCACCGCAAACTCGGCCGGGAACTGGACCTTTTTCATATCGACGACCACGCTCCGGGTCTGGTGTTCTGGCACCCCAAGGGCTGGACGCTGTGGCAGGGTGTGGAGCAATACATGCGTCAGGTCTACCGGGACAACGGATACCTGGAGGTCAAAGGTCCCCAGATCATCGACAAGTCGCTCTGGGAAAAGACGGGGCATTGGGAGAAGTACCGCGAGAACATGTTCACGACGGAGTCCGAGAAGCGTGAATACGCCCTGAAGCCGATGAACTGCCCGGGGCACATTCTGATCTTCAAGCAGGGTATCAAGAGTTACCGCGATCTGCCGCTGCGTTTCGGCGAGTTTGGCCAGTGCCACCGCAACGAGCCGTCCGGTGGCTTGCACGGCATCATGCGGGTGCGCGGCTTTACGCAGGACGATGGCCATATTTTCTGTACCGAAGACCAGATCCTGCAGGAATGCGCCAACTACACGGCCTTGTTGCAAAAGGTCTATGCCGATTTTGGCTTCAAGAACATCATTTACAAGATCGCGACCCGCCCCGACAAACGCATAGGTTCCGAGGAGAGCTGGGACAAGGCCGAACACGCACTGATGGAGAGCTTGCGGCTGTCGGGCTGCGAGTTTGAAATCACACCGGGCGAAGGCGCCTTCTACGGACCGAAGATTGAATACACACTCAAGGATGCGCTGGGCCGTCAATGGCAATGCGGCACCATGCAGGTAGACTTCTTCATGACCGAGCGCCTTGACGCGGAGTACGTGGGGGAAGATGGAGCTCGTCATCGACCCGTGATGTTGCACCGCGCCATTGTCGGCAGTCTGGAGCGTTTCATCGGCATTTTGATTGAGGAGAGCGCCGGTGCGCTGCCGACCTGGCTGGCACCGGTGCAGCTGGCGGTGCTCAATATTACCGACGCGCAGGCTGATTACTGTCGCGAAATTGTCGAAAAGTTGAAGAAAGTACTGCCAAATCAAGAGCTTAGGGCAGTGACAGATCTCCGCAACGAGAAAATTACGTATAAAATACGCGAGCATTCAATGCAGAAGCTGCCGTATATCCTTGTCGTTGGAGATAAGGAGAAGGCGGCAGGTACCGTTGCAGTGCGCGCCCGGGGTGGTCAAGACCTCGGTGTGATGTCCCTCGATGCATTCGTGCAAATAATCGCCGCCGATATCACTAACAAGTCTGTTGTCTGAGCCGATGTAATGGCCGGATTGCAAATGGTTTGCGTGTGCAATGGGTTTGTAGCTACGTTTTTCGTAGCAGAATTTGTAAAGGATTGAGCCATCGCTACTGAATTTCGTGACCGCCGTCACCGCGAAGAACGCAAACATC
>JBAXFI010000338.1:0-2060 GCA_037139995.1 Comamonadaceae bacterium
AACAGCTCATACATCAGCATCGCCATCGCGCCCACCACCAGCAAACCGGCAAAAGCCAGCCCCATCTGCATGGCCGAGCCGGCCGAGATCAGGAGGTAGCCAATGCCTTCGTTGGCGGCGGTCATCTCCGACACCGTGGTGCCGACAAAGGCCAGGGTGATCGCCACCTTGAGCGAGCCATAAAAGTAAGGCATGGAACGCGGCAAGCCGACCTTGATCAGCACGTCCCAACGTTTGGCGCCGAGCACGCGCAGCACGTCTTCCAGTTCCGGCTCCAGCGTGGCCAAACCGGTGGCGATGTTCACCATGATCGGGAAGAAACTGATCAGGAACGCGGTCAGGATGGCCGGCCCCGCGCCAATGCCAAACCAGACCACCAGAATCGGCACAAAGGCCGCCTTGGGCAGCGCGTTGAAGCCGGTCATCAGGGGATAGACAGCGGCATACGCCAGGCGCGAACTCCCGATCACAAAACCCAGCAAGACACCCACCACAATCGCGATGCCAAAGCCGGCCATGGTGACCCAGTAGGTGCGCCAGGCGTGCGCTGCAATGATGGCCTTGAACTCCCAGAACTGACTCCAGATGCGCAAAGGACTCGGAAAGATGAACTCGGAAACCGAAAAAGCCGAACAGATGATCTGCCACACCACCACCACGCTCAGCAGCAGCAACCAGGGCGACCAGAACTCAATCTGTTTCTGGTTCATGACAGCCTCGGCGCTTGGGTGCTCGCACTGTTTTGGCGCATGGCACCGATGTGCCCGCGCAGTTCATGCACGATGTCGGTGAATGCCGGCGTGTAAGTGATCTCCAGATCGCGCGGACGCGGCAGGGTGATTTCCTTCTTCACCACAAAGCGCCCCGGGCTCCTGCTCATCACATACACCGTGTCGGCCAGAAAAACCGATTCGCGCAAGTCGTGCGTGACCAGAATGACATTGAACCTCTGCTCGGTCCAGAGGTCACGCAGAATGCACCAGAGTTCCTCGCGGGTGAAAGCGTCCAGCGCACCAAAGGGTTCATCGAGCAGCAGCATCTTGGGCTCGTGAATCAGCGCGCGGCAGATGCTGGCACGCTGCTGCATGCCGCCCGAGAGTTCCCACGGAAACTTATCTTCGTAGCCACCCAGACCCACTTTTTGCAGCAATGCGCTGGCGCGCTCCTCGTATTCCTTGCGCTTTAGCTTGAAGCTGCTGCGATACGGCTCGACGATTTCAAGCGGCAGCAAGACGTTGTCCACGGTGGTGCGCCACGGCAGCAGCGACGATGCCTGGAACGCCATGCCCGAGATCTTCAACGGTCCCGTTACCGCCTGCCCGTCAATCAGGATCCGCCCCATGGAGGGCATCTTCAGGCCGGTCGCCAACTTCATGAAAGTTGACTTGCCACAACCCGAGGGTCCGACGATGGCGATGAACTCGCCCTGGCGCACGTTCAGGTCAATCGCCTCGACCGCGAACTGGTTCTGCTTCAGCAGTTCGTCGTTATAGGCGAGCCAGACGTCCCGGAAATCGACGAACCACTGGGCAGTGGGCTCTTGCATCTTACTTTTTGGGCAAAACGTTGAGTTCTGCCGTGGACGGCAGGTAGGCACCGGTCCAGACGGCGTCCGGATTGACGCGGGTCTTGGTGTTGTAGGCGTCGGACACCTGGGAAGCCATCAGCGACAGGCGCGGGCCATTGACCTGACCAAAGCCCTCGGCGCGCGCATTGGCGCTGTTGATGACGGTGTCAATGGCCAGCTTGAGGCGCCGCGTTTCGAGTTCGACGTTGATGATGCCGTCACGCGCCTTCACATCCTGGATCGATGCCGCCGGATTGCCAATCACGTCTTTCATGCCTTTGGCAAAAGCCACCAGGAAAGCCTTGACAGCGGCCGGATTTTCTTTGAGCATTTTGGGCGAGGCGATGATCGCGTTGCCATAGAGCTTGACGCCAAATTCAGGGTAAGGCATGACCACCACGTCTTCCACCTTCACACCACGCGCTTCCAGGTTGAGCAGGGAGGTGAAGGTAAAGCCGGTGATGGCGTCCACATCGCCGCGCACCAGCATGGT
>JBAXFI010000339.1:0-2057 GCA_037139995.1 Comamonadaceae bacterium
ATGAGTGCTGTTTTGCCGTTGGTTTGGTTCATGTTCATGATATTACGGGTTTAATCTAATGGACGGATGGACTTCAAAAAATGGCACCAATGTGCCTATGGGTTTTCGCTGATGCTTGCTCAGGTGCAGGACACTTCAGCTTGCTCTACCAGTTTGCGCAGGTCGGCCAAGGCCGAGTCCAAAGTCAAGCTGTAAAAATTCTCTCGGGACACGCGTTCCAAACTGATCAGATCTGCGTGCAGCAGCACTTTCAGGTGATGCGAAATGGCAGGCCTTGACAGTGGCATGCGCTCAGCGATCTGGGTAACGTTCAGGTGTTCATCCTGGGCCAAAAGCATCACGATGTCCTGGCGATACTTGTCGCCCAATGCGTCGAAGACGGGCGCGCAGGCTCGGAAACTTGCCAATACGTCTTCAAGTGTGATGTCCTTTGCTTTCACTCTGTTTGTCCAAACTAATTATGCGTTTAATCTTATGAACGTATTGTACAGCGATTTTCTGAAACCAACCCCACCGTACCGATAAAGGTCAGATGAGTTCCGGCGCTAAATACTCGACATCGCCATACAACTGTCGGTCGCGAATAACTGGTTACCTGGATTTGGAATATGGCATAACTCGCAGAATTTTTGCTGGAGGCCACGGGCGAACGTGCGGTCCCCAAGTGCCGGTCTGGCGGGACACGCTGACGTCCATGCCCTGTACGTCATTTCTTGAATGCTTCACTGTCTCCGGTCCTCCCAGTCATCCCAATCTACGTCGTGTGTCTTGAGATAGCTGCTGACAGCCGAACCAACGGTTGGAAAAAAGAAGTGCTCGCCAAGGCGTGCAAACAGCCCGAATCGTTTGAGCTTGTCCTTGACCGGGCCCTTCATCTCGGCAAAACACAACTTGATGCCAGCCTCATGCAAGACATCGTCCAGCTCGGCCAACATGTCGGCTGAGGTCACATCCACGCTGGTTACCGGCCCGGCCACAACGACCACCCAGCGCACGGGTGTTGGTGAGGCAGCCACCGCGTCCAGAATCTGGTCATGGAACCACTCGGCGTTGGCGAAGAACAAGGGCGCGTCCCAGCGGAACAGAACCAGACCGGGAATCAGGCGTGCCTCGGGATGGCGTTGGATGTCGTGGTAACCCTTGATGCCGTCGCTGCGGCCCAATACGGCGGAGTGCGGGCGCCAGCCATCCCACAGGAACTCGATGACGGCAATCGCGATGGCCAGGCCGATGCCGGGAATCGCGCCCAGCACGACCACGCCCGCGCTACAAGCGATAGCCAGCCAGAACTCCCAGCGCTGGATGCGGCAGATTCGACCCAGGTCGGTGACCTCGATCATGCCAACGGCGGCCGCGATGACGACCGCCGCCAGAGCGCTGATGGGCAAATTCTTCAGCAGGTTCGGCGCTACCAACAACAGCAGGGCCACCGTCAGCGCGCCGACGACGCCACTCAACTGGGTTTTGGCGCCTGCAGCCTCGGCAACCGGCGTGCGTGACGCACTGCTGCTGATCGGAAAGCCCTGAAAAAGTCCGGCTGCCAGATTGGCAACGCCCAGCCCCACCATCTCCTGGTTCGGATCGACATGGGTTCGAGTCTTGGCCGCATAGACGCGCGAGAGCACACTGGTATCGGCGAACGACACCAGTGCAATGGCAGTCCCGCCAATCAGAACCGGAACGATGTCCGTGCTGGCGATCCACGGGATGGCGAACGCCGGCAGCCCCTGCGGCAAGGAACCCAGGACCGAAACGCCGGCGCGTGCGGCAAGATCGAGCATACCAACAACCCCAGTGGCCCCAACGACAGCGGCCAGGACGCCCGGCACGCGCTTGCTGCCCTTGAGCAGATATATTACCGCCAGGGTGGCCGCGCCAACCGTGAAGGTGGTCCAGTTGACCCTTCCATCAAGCACCGATGCTGCGATCGCTCCGACGCTCTGCAGCGGAGTGTCGCTGTCGATCGAAAAACCGAACAGCTTGGGCAGTTGACTGATCAGCACTGTCAGCGCGATGCCATTCATGTAGCCGTAGCGGATCGGCTTGGAAAGCAGTTC
>JBAXFI010000340.1:0-1990 GCA_037139995.1 Comamonadaceae bacterium
GGTCCACCAGCAACGCCAGGCGTTCTTCAAAGCTCATGCCCGTCATCCCAGGCTGGTTAAGTTGCTCCTGCAAGCCTGCGGCCATGCCAGCGAGTTTCAAGCTGCGCAGTTGTTCCAATGTTGCGTTCATCATCATGGTGTATTCCTTGTTTTGTTGCTGTTTGATTGGTCGCAGTGGCCATCAGTGGTAATGGGCTGGCCCGCGCACATTGGCGTGAGCAGGACTGACCCACTCGGGCGTGGTGCTGGGAGTCACTTGATCGCGCCCATTGACCAGAATCTGACGCACATCGGCACTCCTGGTGGTACCGAGCTCCATGGCGATCAAGCAGGCCGCCTCCAGGCGGGGTTTGCCATAGCGTTTTGCCAGTGACAGCAGTGCCAAACAAGCCCGGTAACCATGCTCGGGGTGTTGGCGTGTGGCCAGCATGCGCGCCACCAGAGCGCCGGTGGCCACACCAATGTCCTGACCCCAGTGAATCAGTCGCTCAGGACTCCACTGCAGGTGGGCGCGGTGCGCGGCTGAGAGGTGTTCTGCCACCGTGGTGAAACCACCCTTGTGAGCGCAGCGCATGTGGCTGGCTACACGAACGCCGCGATGAAGAATCTCCACCGTACGCTGGGTCACCCGAGCCTCCAGAACCAATCCCACCAAGGCCTGGGGCACGCTGTAGCGGTGACCCTCAAACTCGATGTGCTGGTCGATGTGGACCTTGACCGTTTTGAACACAGCCAACTCCCAGGTTTGCATTGGCAGGGCTCGCAGGGCCGGTGCGTCGATCTCGGCAAAGACACTGGCGCGGCTACCTGGCAGCTTCTGAAACGGTTTGTTGTTGAGCTGCACCAGCAGCGGTGTAATGGCCTCGTTGACCTCATCGACGGTCTCGAACCTCTGATGGCGCAGGCGCATCAGAATCCAGCGCTCCACCACCTGCACGGCTGATTCAGCCTTGGCCTTGTCTTGCGGGTGGCGAGGCCGTGCTGGCAGCACGGAGGTGCCGTAATGGCGGGCGAAGTCCAGCACCGTGTCGTTGGCTCTGGGCTCGTAGCGATCCGGGTTGGCAATCATGGCCTTGGGGTTGTCGGGCACGATGAGCTCGGTGCAGCCGCCATAGAAGCGAAGGGCTTGTGCGGTGGCACCCAACCAATCGGCCATGGTTTCGCGTGGTGTGGCATAGGCGAAGGTGTAGCCCGAGGCGCCCAGGGCCGCGACGAAGATGTGGGCGCGGTTGCCGTCAGTCAAGGCAACCGTGGGGCCTGCGTAGTCGATGAAGAGTTTTTCGCCGGCGCGGTGGATCTGGCGCATGGAGCGCTTGAGGGTTTTGGCGAAGCGGCGGTAGTTCTCGCAGAACTGGGAGTAGCTGTGGATGGCCTTATCGGGGTGCTGTTCGCTGTGTTCTTGCCACAGCAGCATCAGGGTCATGCCCTTGCGCCGTAGCTCCTGGTGCGCTTTAGCGTAGTCAGGGGCCAAAAAGCTGCTGGCGCGCTGTGGCGCACCCATCAAGCGGCTGTGTAGTGCCGTCTCGTCCATGGCTTCGATTTGCGGCCAATGCAAGCCAGTGGTGCTGGCCAGCTTGACGTATTTGGCGACGACGCCTTTGGAGATGCCCAGTGTGGCAGCGATGTGCTGGTGTGAGTGGTGGAGTTTGAGTTTGAGACGCAGGACGTCTTTGATTTGACGCATAGTGATCCTTCGGGTATCGGGCATGTCGACTCCAGCAAAAGCTGGCAAGACTACCCGCATCGGTTGGGACAAATATGCGCAGCTCCTGCACGCCGCTTGATCGATTCTGTGATGCTGTCGCGATCGCCTGCTACAGCGTCATGACTGCTCGTTCAGGCCCGCCATGGACAGCGGTCACGACAAACCGGAATCGGCGGTCACGATAAACCAGAACGGGCGGTCACGATCGGCCGGAATGACCGGTCACGATAAACCAGAATCGCCGGTCACGACAAACCGGAATGACCGGTCACGATCGACCGGAAT
>JBAXFI010000341.1:0-1983 GCA_037139995.1 Comamonadaceae bacterium
CTACACGCAACTTCATCAACTTGAAGTTACATCATGAGCACTCCTGTTTCCGTAGCTACTTCCAATAGCATTCCCGTTAAATCCGTAAAGAAAACCGGCTCACGTCGCAAAGACAACATCCGCAAGCGCGGCAACTCCTGGCAAGCCCGCGTCGTTCTGAACGGCAAGTCCGAGACCCGCACCTTCAGAAGTCATGACGCAGCCCTGCTGTGGCTCGACTTGAAGCGCGGAGCGCAACTTGACGGCGACTTGGGCCAATTTCATAAAGCCCAACATCTGACGCTGCGAACCGCCATTCTTCAGTACCGAGACCATCTGATAAAGGCCCAAGGGGACGGCTCAGAGCAGCAGGAGCTCTCACGCCTGAAATGCCTGGCCGAACAACCGGGCACCGAAATCCCCCTGCTGGAGGTACTGCCCAACGAAATCGAGGCGATATTTGCTCAACTTAAGGCCAAAGGCCCACCATCTACGCCACGCTGCTCGATGAAGGCATCTATCTGGGTTCAGTGCGTACCATGTACCGCCTGCTCGCTGTCGATGGTCAAACCCGCCAGAGGCGCAATCAGCTCACCCATCCCGCCTATGCCAAGCCCGAACTGCTGGCCACCGGACCCAATGAAGTCTGGAGCTGGGACATCACCAAAATCAAGGGGCCGGTGAAGTGGACCTACTATCACCTGTACGTGATCCTTGATATCTTCAGCCGCTATGTTGTGGGCTGGATGATCGCACTGCGTGAAAGCGCGCAACTGGCCGAGCAGAACATTGCCCCCGGTACGCTCACCCTGCACGCTGACCGCGGCATCAGTATGCGTTCCAAGACGGTGGCCGAATTGTTGATTGATCTGGAAGTGACCAAGTCCCACAGCCGACCCTATGTCAGCGACGACAACCCTTTCTCCGAGGCGCAGTTCAAGACGCTCAAATACCGTCCTGACTTCCCGCAACGCTTCGGCTGCATCGAAGATGCCCGTACCCACTGCCAGGTGTTCTTCCCCTGGTACAACGACCGCCATCGCCACTCGGGTATCGGTTACATGACGCCTGCTGCGCTCCATCACGGCCAGGCCCAAGCCTTGTTCGTGCAACGTGCCAAAACATTGGACGCGGCCTTCGCGGCCAACCCAATTCGATTCAAGCGCAACTGTCCTCAACCTCCCAAGCTGCCTGTGGCCGCCTGGATCAATCCGCCGAAAAAGGAGACCGACCTCAACAAAAAACCACTCGATTGCACACTAAATTAATGCATCCAGGTGTCTCAAAGTCATTGACAAATTCCGCTGCTTGAATCGTGGGTGCCTGGAAGCTGACGGAGGATGGGTCAGGTGGCGCGTCGTCAAGAAACACTGTGCAGCACAGCTGGTGATACCTTAGGCAGATTGGCACCGTGACGCGCCTGCCAAAGGTCGTGCGCGAGTTGCATGCGCAGCCACACATCCGCTGTGGCGCCCGACAGCCACTGTTCAAGTCGCAAGGCCAAGCTCGGTGACACCGGCGAATGCTCATGCAGAACGCGAGAAAGTTGAACACGCGAAACGCCCAACTGCCTGGCGGCCTCTGCAACGCTTAAACCCAGCGATGGCAGTACATCTTCCCTTAAGGTTTCGCCCGGGTGTGGCGGACTGTGCATCTGACTCATGTTCGTCTGCTCCTAGTGATAGTCTTGATAATCGATCAATACAGCATCTTCCCCCTCGAAGGCAAAGGTCATGCGCCAGTTGCCGTTGACCCAAACCGACCAGTGGCCGTCCAGGCTGCCAGACAGCGGGTGCAAGTTCCAGCCGGGCATCTTCATGTGCTCTGGCTGAGTTGACTCGTTTAACTGGCCGAGCTGGCGTCTAAGCTTGCTGGCATGGGCTGGATTGATGCCGGCACGGCTACCCATCTTGAAGAAAGCCTCAATCCCCTTGTGGCGAAAGCTTTTGATCATGTGTGTATCGTACTATGATACACTTATAGAGTCAAGCGGCAGGTGATTTT
>JBAXFI010000342.1:0-1982 GCA_037139995.1 Comamonadaceae bacterium
CGGCAACTGAGTGCCAAGATGGAGGGGTCAAACTTTTCATCAACTCACTTGAGAGCTGGACAGTGCCCAGTTCTCCCGTAGCGTTCATGCTGCCATGCGCTCGGTATCAGGTGGCGGGTCATGGCGGCGGTATTTGCGCATGATTTTCGCGAGGTCAGGTGCAAAAGCGGGAACCGAGAAAAATACCGGGAGGGTGGAGCGCAGTGCGTTGGCCACGATCAACTCGGAGGGCGGCATGGCCGGATTCATGGTGCGCAGCCAACTGCGAAAGCAGCGCCAAACCTCAGCAGTGTGATTGATGGACAGGTGCTGCAATAGCCCTTGAGCGATGCAGCCGAGCTGGACGTGAACGTGGTAGGCGCGCAGCTTGCGGCGGATGGCTTGACGGTAGGTGTCTGAGGTCATGTGAAGATATTGATCTCCACTGCCGCGTCGCACGGGCTTCATGTCAGTCATCCAGAAGTGATATGCGTACGCGCCGATGACGTGAACGGCTTGGCGAAATCCAAGTTCGATCTTGAACCGGTAGCCGTAGAGCTCAAGCATCTCCAGTGGTTCGAGGGTTGTATCTGTGGATAGCAGGAAGATGGTTCCGCGCCCCGGGTGATGCACGATACAAAAGCGCACGATGCGCCCGACCGGTCGCCACATCAGATCCAGAACACGGTAGCGCACGATGACATCGCGCTCGCCATAGACCGGACTGGGGCCGTAGGTGAACGCTGCATCGTCTTGGGCGAGATCTTTGAGGCGAACCTTTTTGCCGTAGAGCTTGGGCCGCCCTTTGCCACGACGCGCTGGTTGAGGCACCGGCAGGTAGGCCACAGCGTTGCTCTTGGCACGCGTGAGCAGCTGATGCCCGTTGGCCAGCAGGGGAAGAATGACCTTGGCGCTGGCGTAGTAGGCGTCAGCAACGAGCAGCACCTTTCGGTCCCAAGCGCGCGTTATCAAAAACAGCAGCGCCACGAGCTTGTCCAAAAGCGTTCTGGCATCCCTGTTGGAAAACACCAAGCCCTCGTGAATGCGCGAAGTCAGCGGGACAGCGGCCACGTGCCCAGCGCCAGAGTGAACAAGAAGAGAAACGGCTTGCAGCGAATGACCCATGATGTACTCGGGCTTGGTGTTGCTCGCGGAACTCTGGTGCAAGAGCTTCACGCCCGGCATGCGCCGTCCTTCCTTGGGCGCCTTGATGCCGTCGGCCAGACAGACCAGGCGCGAGTTCACCTCGAATGGTCGAAACAGGACAAGACATAGGCGCACCCAGCAGGAGGTCAGCACGGCCAGATCCAGACTGGTGCTGTGGAATAGGTGAAGAAACCGGTGGTACGCCTGGTCACCGAAGTTCAAGACGCGCACGAAGCTGGTGACACCGGCGTTGTCGCCGCGGCAACACATTCCCATCAAGACAAGAACCGTCCACACAAAGGTGCGCGCGCGCCGACAGGCCGGTCGCAGGGCATATACCGCTTGCAGCCACTGGGTCCATAGCTTCATGAGAAGGTCTCCTGGAGATGGCCCAATGCCGTTTGGCTTCAAGCCGATAGCATTATAAAGCTATCGGCTAAAGACAGACTACAATTCTAAGATCAAAACAAACACGATTTTGAAAATGGACACCCGCCGCGAAGCAACGCTCCAACGACAGATCGAGAAGGTCAAGCGTGACCTTGCAGCCCTGGGCGACTTGCGCCCCGGAAGTCTTTCGACTCAGTACAACGTCTGCGGCTCACCGGGGTGTCGATGCAAGGCCACTCCACCCGTCAAGCACGGACCCTACTACCAGGTGAGCTACACGCGAAAGGGGAAAAGCAGCAGCAAGTTCGTCAAGAAGGAGGATTTGCCAGCAGTGCGCAAGCAGCTCAAAAACTACGAGCGCATGAAGCTCCTGATGGAGCGCTGGATTGACTTGGCAACGGAATTGTCAACTCTGCGGCTGACTCAAAAACCCGGGTGATCGGCAGCGAGAACTTGGCACTGTCCAG
>JBAXFI010000343.1:0-1969 GCA_037139995.1 Comamonadaceae bacterium
CAAATCCAAGAAATCGCCTCTGCTGGATTCACCGTGCAGAAGGGTCGGGCCATCACAGAGACGGTCTCCGGTTCTGTGCTCGCCATGGAGCGTAAGGGCTTCTTGACCCTACTCAATAAGCTCGAAGCGAACGATGTGCTGATCGTGACGAAGCTTGATCGACTTGGGCGCAACGCCATGGACGTACGCGCTACGGTTGAACGCCTGGCTGCCATTGGCGTCAGAGTTCACTGCTTGGCCTTAGGCGGCGTTGACCTGACCAGTCCCGCTGGTCGCATGACCATGGGAGTCATCGCAGCGGTGGCTGAGTTTGAGCGCGACCTGTTGGTGGAGCGGACTCAATCCGGCTTGTCTCGCGCCAAAGCGCAAGGGAAGGTGCTAGGGCGTCCTAAAAGCATTAACCATGAGGCCAGCAAACAAGTTGTCGAACGGCTGAAAGCGGGTGAAGCAGTTGCGGCGCTGGCGCGGGAATATGGCACAAGTCGCCAGTCAATCATGCGAATTCGCCAGTCTGTAAATGCGGTTATGTAAGCGTATTACGAAGCTTTTGCCTTGATTAACTCAGTAGCCCGCAAAACCGTTAAATGCCCAGGTTTTATACATCGTGAACTTTTTCCACCATGCAAGGTGTGTAACACGCCTAGTAATAAGCGTGCCCAGTCGCGATCGAGCTTGGCCTGCTTGGTAGCATAGCCATGAATCGTGGGACGACCTGTGCTAGCACCCCCATGAAATCGGCACTTACCCCCACACCCCACACCTGGGTTCTTGCACTGCTCTCCCGTCTGACGTGACAGCGCGGTACAACGTGGCAGTGCTGCTAAAACCTCTCGAGCTTTTGTAATAGATTTCATCTATCAGGTTCATGGACTAATAGGTAAAAGTGTAGTTGTTGCAGCCAACCAAGTCAATCATCGCAGGCAAATATTGCTACACATGCACTGTCAATGTCATTAAAATACAGGTGCGCCGGATTTATCCAGACCACTTGCCAGGGCGCTTTAAAAATTCATGGCTAAAGCGTCAAGCTGCGATTCCTCCCGCACGTAGCAGGCGTACTAAACGTCTGCGGGGATGGAGAAGTAGCAATGACCAATCAAGTGACAGTTCCGGCCATTTTCATCGTCTACAGGCCAAGACGTATTCTCGGTCGATGTGATTTAGAGGCCGAGTTGGCCACCCAGTTAAAGGGCACGGCCAAACACAACCAAAGTGAACAACCACTTGCAAAGGAACCCCAATGCTGACCCAAAGATTTGCACAAGGTGTGGAACTGGCAGTGCGCGCGCACGACGGCCAGGTACGCAAAGGAACCGCCATACCCTACATAGCCCACCCCATGGCAGTTGCATCCATTGCTTTGGAGTACGGAGCCGATGAGGACCAGGCCATCGCTGCGATGTTGCATGACGCGGTGGAGGACGGCGGCGCTGAATACGAGCATGAAATCCGTGAACGTTTTGGCGCGCGGGTGGCTGACATCGTGATGGGTTGCACCGACGGAGTGCCGGATGCCTATGGACAAAAGCCGCCATGGAAGCAGCGCAAAGAAAAGTACCTGGCCCATTTGGAAATGGCAACAAGCGATGTGTTGCTCGTTTCCGGGTCAGACAAGCTTCATAACGCCAGGGCAATCCTTGCCGACCTTCACACGGTTGGCGAGGCCGTGTTTGATCGGTTCACCGCAAGCAAGCAGGAGACGCTTTGGTACTACACCAGCCTCGCTGCGATATTCAGCCGCCGATGTATACCAGTAGCGGCGGCTTTGGCAGACGCCGTTGCGCAGTTGCACGCGTATCGGGAGGTGAAAGCCAATGACTAAACACAAAAAAGCACCAATGGAAAGCGACATGGAAAACTTTATGCACCAGCCTAACCTGGACCAGGATGAGCACGATAAGTGGCTGGAAAGTCAGACTTCCGAGGAAATGGGTGTCATGGTCAGCCGTTTGGGGAAGTTGTTTCGCTC
>JBAXFI010000344.1:0-1967 GCA_037139995.1 Comamonadaceae bacterium
ACACCTACGTGCAGCTGGTTGAGTCTTTCCGTGATGAAACCGGTCGTCCCCGCCAGCGCACCGTCTCTACTCTGGGGCGCCTGGACGAAGCCGGTGGCCAGGTGGACTCTTTGCTCAAAGGCCTGCTTCGTGCCAAAGGCATGCCGGCCTCGATGGCTGATACACCGCAGGTCGCCTTTGAATCGGCATTGGCGCTGGGCGATGTTTGGGCGCTGGACCAACTTTGGAAAGAACTCGGTTTTGACGCTTTGGCCGGTGTCTTTCGCAAAGCGCGTTACACCACGCCGGTGGAGCACGCCATTCGCGTTATGGTCTTCAATCGCCTGTGTGATGCCGACTCCAAACTGGGCGTGCTGCGCTGGCTGCAAACAGTCAGCATGCCCCAAGTCGATGTGGAGGCTTTGACGCACCAGCATTTGCTGCGCAGCCTGGATGCACTGATGGACCATCAAGAGGCCGTGGACGATGTGGTGGCCAATCTGCTGCGCCCATTGGTTGATCAAGATCTGTCGCTGGTGTTCTATGACCTCACCACCATCCGTGCTGCCGGTCTGTCTGAACTGACAGGGGATGTGCGCCAGTACGGCATGGCCAAGGAAGGTTTGATTGCACGCCAGTTCATGCTCGGTGTGGTGCAAACCGCAGAAGGTCTGCCGATCTACCACGAGGTGTTTGACGGCAACCAGGCCGAGTCGCCCACTTTGCTGCCCCTGCTCAAGAAAGTGCTCTCGCGCTTTGGCCACATCAAACGCTTGATTGTGGTGGCGGACCGGGGCTTGCTGTCTTTGGACAATATCGACGAGTTGGGCAAGATCAAACTGCCCAGCGGGCAAGCCCTTGAATTCATTCTTGCGGTACCGGGTCGGCGCTACGGTGAATTTGTTGAGGTCTTGCAGGCCTTCCAAGCCAAAGCCATCGCGGCCGAGCAAGAGATAGTGGAAGAAACGTCGTGGCACGACCTGCGCATGGTGGTGGCGCATAACCCGCAAAGGGCGAAGGAACAGACGCTGCTGCGCCAGCAGCGCATTGCAACCCTGCAGACGCAGGCGCAGGCGTGGGCTGGCAAGCTCGATGGGCAGGACAGTGGTCAAGCGAACCGGGGGCGCAAGCTCTCTGACAGCGGTGCCAAGGCGCGGCTGTATCACGAGGTCAAGGAAGCGCATCTGGCAAAAATCGTCAAGGTCGATCTCAAGAGTGATTTGTTCAGTTACGCGGTGGACGAGGCTGCCTTGGCGCAGGCAGAACTGATGGACGGCAAGTTGATGCTGGTGACCAATGTGGCTGACTTGACGCCGCCCGAAGTAGTGCAACGCTACAAGGCACTGGCCGATATTGAACGGGGCTTCAGGGTGCTCAAGTCCGAGATAGAGATTGCACCGGTTT
Source organism: Comamonadaceae bacterium (assembly GCA_037139995.1). Taxonomy (GTDB): domain Bacteria; phylum Pseudomonadota; class Gammaproteobacteria; order Burkholderiales; family Burkholderiaceae_C; genus Rhodoferax. The sequence continues at coordinate 1,384 of JBAXFI010000344.1, forward strand.
ACCACCGCCTGCCCGAGAGAATCCGCGCCCACGCATTTGTTTGCTTCCTGGCTTTGATCGTCTACCGAGTCATGCGTCAAAGGTTGAAGCTGGCCAAAAGTGATCTGTCGCCGGAGAGGGCGTTGGCAGAGCTGCGAAAAATTCAGCGCCATAAGGTCAGAATCAACAAGGCAGAGCCGATCTCGGGCATCTCAACGATTAACGACTCCCAGGCACAAGTGCTGGAGACTTTGAACATCAGAAAACCGACCCAAGACGCCCAGTTGACCCTTTTGTAGTGGCAAGTTTGAAGCTCGCCCTATATAAATCAATAACTTGCGTCATTTGGTGTCGAACTCGGGTGGACAGGTGTCAGGGGAGGCGGCGCTGTGGCAACCGTGGCTGATACGCCGGTCATGAATGTTTCCGATAGCAGGGCTGTTGATGGTGCTGCCGATCAGGCGCGCCGCAAAGTTTGACTGGCCAAAGAACTCGTCCTCCATTCACGGCGGTTCTCCTCACGCGCCTTGCCGAAACACAACGGTACGACGCCCGTTCAGCAGTACCCGGCGCTCAGAGTGCCAGAGCACGGCGCGGGCGAGCAC
>JBAXFI010000345.1:0-1936 GCA_037139995.1 Comamonadaceae bacterium
ACACCGCGCACAGTTTTCAGAATACTCGCACCAATCTTGCTGCGCAGATTGTGGATGTGCACTTCAACCGCGTTGCTGTCGACGCTGCGGTTCCAGCCGTAAAGCGACTGCTCCAGTTGGGCCCGTGTCAGGACCCGGCCTGCGCCTTCCATCAAGACTCTGAGTACTTCGAATTCACGCTTGGAGACGTTGATCGTCTCACCGCTCAGGGTTACGGCGCGGCTGTCCAGGTCCACGCTCAAGGCGCCGACTGACAGCATTCCACCGCCACGACCGGAGCGCCGGATCAATGCGCGCAGGCGTGCCACCAACTCCTCCATGTCGGTCGTCTTGACCAGGTAGTCATCGGCCCCGCAGTCCAAACTCGTGACCTTGTCGTGCGTTGTATCGCGCGCAGTCAGAATCAGAATGGGCAACTTGTTGCCCGTTGCACGAACTCGGCGCAGCACATCCAGGCCACTGATGTCCGGCAAGCCAATGTCCAGCACCATGGCCAGAAACTGCTCCGACTCAAGCACGTCAAGAGCGGCAGCACCGTGACGCACCCAGGTCACGGTAAAACCCCACTTGCCCAACGCAGCGCGCAATCCGGCGCCCAGCAGAGCGTCGTCCTCAGCGATAAGAAGTCTCATGGTTCCCGATCGAATACTTTTGACTGTCACCAAATTGAAACACAGTGCTTACCCTGAGAAGCGCCAAAAAAGCTAGGGTTAACACCAAGAAAAACGCCGGAATCATGTCGATCCTGAGCACATCTTAAGCTTCCGGGAATTACTTAAGACCATTGTCAGTCCAGCACCTTACGCTGGCCCTTCAATGCAGCCATTTACGGCTTCGCTGTGGCAAGAGGTGTTTCACGCATGGTAATAAATTACGCAGTCCCCTTTCTCCGCTTGTGCCGGGTCGCCGGTACGGCCCTGCTGCTGGGCTTCTTGCCCGGTCATGCGGCACTGGCCGACGCAGACCCCATGGCCAACGCCAGGGTGGTTGGCGAGAAGCGATGCAGCGATTGTCATGACACTGAGAAAGCGCTGTTTGGCCACACGCAGCACGCCAAGGTGTTCCGGGAAAATCCACGCAACGACACTGAAAAAGCGGTCTGCGAGGCCTGCCATGGCAACGGCTCCCTGCACGTTGCAGACAGCAAGGACAAGAGCAAGATCATCGGCTTTTCCAAGGAATGGAATACACCGATCGAGCGGCAGAATGCCCAGTGCCTGAATTGCCACTCGGGTGGCCAGCGCCTGCATTGGCCGGGCTCCATTCACGCCACCAACAAACTGGCCTGCTCCGACTGCCACAACCCGATGGCGCGCTTTTCAGCCAACGGCCTGCTGAAAAAAGCCGGCATCACCGAAACCTGCCAGACCTGCCACCAGCAACAGCGCGCGGAATTCCGCAAGAAGTCTCACATGCCGGTACCCGAAGGAAAAATGACCTGCGAGGACTGCCACAACCCGCACGGCTCCAGCGCCAAACGCCTGCTCAAGGCTGACAGCATCAACGAGCTTTGCTACACCTGCCACGCCGAGAAGCGTGGTCCCTTCCTGTGGGAGCATGCGCCAGTGCGAGAAAACTGCATGAACTGCCACAGCCCGCACGGCTCCAACACCGACAAACTGTTGATTCAACCACGGCCCCACCTGTGCTCCGGTTGCCATAGCACCACCGGCACCATGGGTCACGCGCTCTGGGGCAACAACGCTACCGGCAATACCGGGTCTGCGGTCTCGCCGACCAACCTCAATGGCGCCGCCCTGGGCAACCTGCCGAACAAACGCATGACCGGTCGCTCGTGCCAGAACTGTCACTCAACAATTCACGGCAGCAACAGCCCTTCCGGCGCCCGCTTCCAACGCTGACCTGACAAGGAAGTACCGCAAATGGCTCAGATCAAGAATTCCGGGAGTTATCCAATGACCGCGCGTCCCCGCAT
>JBAXFI010000346.1:0-1933 GCA_037139995.1 Comamonadaceae bacterium
AACGAATAGCGTTTATCGGACGTCGCAGGGATGTTTGCAGATAGCGATGAAGACGGCCGACGTCAGATAAACCATGTTGGACTGAACCGCCAGCCAAGACGGTGGAGATAGGGGATTGAAAGCTTCGCCGCCCCAGATCAATCAGGTTATTGGCGGGTTTTGTAGAGGTCTGGCATGGGCAGATGTTTTGGCGCGATTGTTGGGCTTCGGCCAAGCCTTCGAACAGGCAGTCTGGCTACCTCGGACACGGTTTTTTGTGCACGGCGCGAAGCACCTCCCACAGCGCTGCGAAGCAGCATTCCAGGACTTCTCAATTTGGATGCAGATAGCGTCATGGTGGTGCCCGGACTTGCGGGAGAAACGTGCTGCAGGGTGCTGGCAGTTGCTTCAGTCCCACCAGCGTGGCGGCGACATACAGCTGCCCATTGGGGCAGCATGGACACTTTGACACATCCAGCTTGAGTACGCGTGCCATGAAGGCCTGGGCTGACTCCACTGCTTGTGGGTTGACGGCCGGCATTTGCAAGGCCTGACGTGCCGCATCGAGTTTGGTGGCCTTGCAAGCCGAGGCCAGCACACCGTAGTGCCGAATGCGTTTGATGCCTGTGGGTAAGACATGCAGCATGAAGCGTCGCACAAACTCCGTACCCGGCAGTCTGAGCAGGCGTTTGCCGCCCTGGTCATCGGCGCGCACATTGAACGCCACCTCCGCTGTTCCGACCGAGCGAATACGCTCATTGCTGATGGCCGTGCGGTGTGTGTAGCGGCTCAAATACTCCAGCACCTGCGCCGGCCCACCCATCGGTGCCTTGGCATACACCACCCAATCATGTTTGTAGAGTTGGCGTTGTCGCTGGAGCCAAGCGGGGGCATCCCCTTGCGGGTCGTGTTCAATGTTGCCGTTCTGGTGTGCGGCCATCAAGGCCGCCATGAACTTGCCCCGAAACACCCTGGACAGTGCGTGCACCGGAAACAGGAAGTTGGGTTTGCGAGTTGGCGTCGCCCATTGCGCTTCTTTGTCCAGCACCCCACAGGCCATCACTGCATGGACGTGGATGTGGCGCTGCAAGTCCTGGCTCCATGTGTGCAGCACCAGGCTGAAGGCTGGTGCGCCGTGTGCACTGCCCATCCACTCTGGGTTGGCGGCAAACTCCGCCAAGGTCTGGGCTGTGCAGGTAAAAAGGGTGTCAATTACCCAGCGAGGGTGCGCGCCGTACAAACCGTTCAGGCTGTGCGGTAACGTGAACACCAGGTGCGCGTACGGTACCGGCAACACCTCGGCCAACCGACCTTGCAACCAAGCGTCCTTGGCCCTTGTGCCGCATTGCGGGCAGCACCTGTGCCGGCAGGAATGGTATTGCCAGTGGCTGTGACCACAGGTATCACAGGCCAACTGCTGTCCCCCCAGCGCGGCGGTGCGACAGGCAACAATAGCTCGCCAGGCCTTAGCCTGCGGGGTGCTTAACGCGTGCGTTGCCAGATACGCCGCGCCAAACTGGCGCAGCGCATCGGCCAGTGCGGCCATGACGCAGGTGTCGCGTGGCTACAAACTGGGAAGCCCAGCGAGCAGGTCCAGGGGATCGACACCTTTGGGAGGGCGAAACTGCGGGCTGATGAGGTGCATGTAGCGCGAAGTGGTGCCGATGCTGCCGTGTCCCATAAGCCGCTGGATCGTGACCAGATCAACACCGCCTTCGAGTAGATGGGTGGCAAAGGCGTGGCGCAGCGTATGGACGCCTCCACGCTTGACGATGCCCGCTGCGTCGCGAGATCCCCAGTAGGCACGCTGGGCGGACTTGACGCTCAGCGGACGTTTGCCGCCACGCGCGCAGAAGATCCAGTCCCGCGATTTGGTCTTGCGTACGTAGGCACGCAGGAGTTCCAACAGCGTTGGCGACAGCAGGGTGTAGCGGGTCTTACCACCTTTACCACT
>JBAXFI010000347.1:0-1928 GCA_037139995.1 Comamonadaceae bacterium
ACCCATGGTGGTGGTCATGGTCGGCACGGCGGTGACGGTGGACGCCATCAACGCCGATGGTGAGTTTCTCGGCGGCCTGATCCTGCCCGGCCACGGCATCATGTTGCGCGCGCTCGAAACCGGCACCGCGGGCCTGCGGGTACCGACGGGCGATGTGCGCGAATTCCCCACCAACACCAGCGACGCCCTGACCAGCGGCGGTACTTACGCCATTGCTGGCGCGGTGGAACGCATGGTGCAGCACATGCGCCAGCACTGCGGCGTGGAGCCCAAATGCATCATGACGGGTGGTGCCGGCTGGAAGATGGCGCCCAGCATGTCGCTGCAATTTGAACTGGTGGACAACCTGATTTTTGACGGCCTGCTGGAGATGGCGGCGCGCCGCTTTGCAGCCTGAGTCGGCCGGACCTTGCTCCTGCTCAATCTCAGCGCCTCTTCTTTGCAGGCGTGTGCCCCAATGCCTGCTCCAACCTTTCGCACAGCTTCGTGAGCACTTCGATGCGTGAAAACATCTTGTCGTCAGAGGCCACCACATGCCACGGCGCCGGTTCGGTCGAGGTGCGGTCTATCATGTCGCCGATGGCGCGCTCGTACTGCGGCCACTTGTCGCGGTTACGCCAATCGTCCTCGGTGATCTTGAAATTCTTGCGCGGTGTGGCCTTGCGCTCATTGAAGCGGCGCAACTGCTCGTCGATCGTGATCGCCATCCAGAACTTGACAATCACCGTGCCGGCTTCGACCAACTGCTCCTCAAAAGCATTGATCTCGTCAAACGCGCGCATCCAGTCACTCTCGCGGCAGAAGCCCTCGACCCGCTCCACCAGTACGCGGCCGTACCATGAACGATCAAATACCGATGCGTGTCCATGGTGCGGCAAATGGCGCCAGAAGCGCCACAGATAGGGCTGAGCCCGCTCTTCTTCGCTCGGCGCGGCAACAGGTATCACGTGGTATTGACGCGCGTCCAGTGCCTGCGTCACGCGCCGGATGGTGCTGCCCTTGCCAGCCGCGTCCATGCCCTCGAACACCAGCACCAGCGAGCGCTTGCGCATCGCCGGGTCGCGCATCAGCAGGTTCAATCGACCCTGCAAGTCCACCAGACGACGCTGGTAGGTCTTGAGTGGCAGCGCACGCTTGTAGTCAAAGGAGCCGAGCAAGGTCCGCTGATCGATGGGCAGTGGCGCCACCGGTGCCGACAATGCCGCAGTGGCTGCCTGCCCGGCCAGCCGCTGGCCGAGCGCGTCAAGCAGGTACTGACCGGCCGTCAACGCGCGGTAGGCCGGATCGCTGCCTTCAATCACCATCCATGGCGCCTCACCGGTGCTGGTCTTGCGCAAAGCCTGCTCGCTGACTTTGACAAAGGCATCGTAATGCTTGAAGCGCTGCCAGTCATGAGGTGTCACGCGCCAGGCATTTCTGGGGTCCGATTCCAGTGTCTTGAGCCGCTTGTGAGCTGCCCCCTTGGACAGATGAAACCAGAACTTGACCAGCAGCGCCCCCTCGGCCACCAGCATGCGTTCAAACTCGCGGATATTTTCCAGTCGTTGTGTGAAACGCGCGGTCTTCTCGTGCCCCATGACCCGCGCCACGATGGGTTCGGTGTACCACGAACCAAAAAGAATGCCGATGTGTCCCTTGGCCGGCAGCACCTGCCAGAAGCGCCACATGGCAGGCATCCCGTGCCCGTCCTCGGTCGCGTCGCCAAGTGCCTCGGTCCGGATGTGACGCGGATCCATCCACTCGTTGAGCAGATTAACGGTTTCACCTTTGCCTGCGCCGCCCACCCCGTTGACCAAAATGATCACCGGGAATTGGGCGGATTTCAACAAACTGTATTGCAATCCAAGCAATGCCTCGCGCAACACTGACTCGCGCTGCTTGTATTCCTTCTTGCCGATCCTGTGACCAATTTCAGCAGATTCGAACAT
>JBAXFI010000348.1:0-1923 GCA_037139995.1 Comamonadaceae bacterium
TGCTCCCGAGTTCATCAGTTAATGACGTAAGCCTATGATTCTTATAGTGGTGCACATCAAGCGCTCCACTACAACAGGGACATCTGGGTGTCAAGTGTTGGCTTTTTAATGGTCAGTGCCGACAGAATTTTGGTATGTTCCTGGGTAATGGTGGAGAGCCCGGCAATGGGTGCGGCATTGTCAAGTTTGACTCTCTGATGCTGAATGCGCCGCAGCTTTGATAGTGCGCGTTCTGGCGAGAGGCTGGTATCACTGGCGTGCAAGCGGCTGCGCATAACCCGATACAGAATCAGCGCCATAAAGCAGATGGCGGCGTGCGCCCGAATCCGATCGGGCAGACGGTGATAGATCGGGCCGATTTCAATTTCGGATTTCAAAACCCTGAAACCCCGCTCAATGTCGGCCAGCGATTTATAGCGCTTGACTACGTCCTTCTGTGCCAGATCGACTACGTTGGTGACCAGCAGTAATTTGCCATCCATGAGGCGCGCGTGTTTTAAGGCGCGCTCGTCTATGTCGTACGTGAACAGTTCGCTCTTGAGGTCCACCTTCACAATGCGTGCCAAATGTGATTCGCATACCTCGTGATAAAACTTGGCCCGCGCCCCACCATCGGAGAGTTTGCGCCCACGCTGCTTCTTTCCATTGTCCTGATCGTCAAGTTTGCCAACCCACTGGTCTGCCTGCTTTTTTAACTCGGCAATACGCGCGTCGCGCTTGGCTGCGGCATCAAGCGCCACCTGGGGATCATGGGCAATGACCAGGCGCAGATTGTTCCAAAGCACTTCGCCCAGAACTTCCTCTTTTGCCGGCACACACTGCTCTGAATGAAACGGCTCCAACAACTCAACAAAGTCGCCATAGCGCCGCCCTGGCACCGCAAGAATGAATTCGAGCTTGTTGCCACTGGGCAAAACAATTTCTTGCAAGTTGGCCAGGTTGTCGGTGGACAGCAGGCCCCGGTCGGCCACGGCAATGACGCGTTTGATGGGGAACCTTGCAACAATTTTTTCGATGACACCTTTGATCGTGGTTACCTCTGCCGTGTTGCCATCAAACACCTCGTGGTACAGAGGCAATCCTTCGGCCGTCTGAACTACACCAAGCATCACCTGACGAGCCACCACGCCTTCTTTGGCCATGCCATAGTGGCGCAGGTCACCGTCTTGCTCAGACAAGCCAGCAGCACGAATGGTGGTCATGTCATAGAAGACGATTGCCAGGTCTTGGTCTACCAATGGACGCAGCAAACTGGTCATCACGTTATCGACCTCTGCCTTGTGATCAACCAAGGCATCCATTGCGCGCAGCAGGTGCTGATGGTCAATGGACTCAGCCATGATGCCTGGCAAAGTAACTGTCTCAAGCCAGCGAAGCACGCCCAATTTGGATTCCGGATCGCAAAGGCGGTTGAAGACCATCACGCGAATCAGCGCTTCGACATCGATGGCATGGCGGGTGCGGCGAAAGATCTTGCGCAACTCATCGAAGCCCAGCGAATTCCATAACTCTGTGAGCGCCCAGACGTCCCCGAAGTCGCGTGCAGATTCAAACGTCACCACTGGCGCAGGCGAAGGTTTTGGCAGCGTCTTTCCGGTTACTCGCATCAAGCCAGAGATGACGGATTCGAGCTCAGTGCTGATCTGATCGAGCCGCCCCAGCGTGGCGACGGTTCTCTGTTTGGGGCGACCCTCGTCGTCGCGATACGCCTCTATGAGTTGGACGTAGCGCCGGGGTCCTGAGTTGGTAACTTTGATAAACACGCCACTACTATAAATTCAACAATTACCAATGTCAAATAAATTCACAAATAGCAAAACGTGCCATTACACATGTTTTCAGAAAATCGCTTGTAAGTCGTTGATTTCATTGGGGCGGCCGGCCAAAAAAGACGGAATTTCGCGATTAGCTGTCGAAGTCGGG
>JBAXFI010000349.1:0-1922 GCA_037139995.1 Comamonadaceae bacterium
TCAGACATCGGCTCGCAGATTGTCAATCTCAGCGGTGCTGAAAATCAGGTGCAGGGTTCCGTGATTGACGCCCTGGGCACACTGATGTTTGCTGAACTCGACATCCAGCGCGGTCGCATCGTGCAACGCAATTTCAACGACTACACGCTGATTGGAATGGGCGATGCGCCACCCCGCATTGAGGTGCATTTTGTCAAGTCCAATGAACCGGTCACCGGCTTGGGCGAGCCGGCCTTTCCGCCGCTGGCGCCCGCTGTCTGCAACGCCATCTTTGCAGCTACCGGCAAACGGGTGCGTCAGATGCCGCTGAGCCGTTCTGACTTGAGCTGGAGCTGAATCACTGCGCTGGCAGACCGGCGCGCCAGCGCTCCACCGCTTTGAGCGTGTTCTCGACGTGCTGATCCGGGCTCAGGCTCGCGTACACATAGAGTACTTTGCCTTCCGGACTGATCACGTAGGAAATGCGGTCTGCCATGTCGGGCTTGACCCAGAGCGCAGCGTCGTAGAGCTTCATGATGCGCGCACCACCGTCGGCAGCCACCGCGAACTTGTCACGGCAGGCCTCCACCGAAAACTTCTTCAAGGTCTCGATATCGTCGTTGGAGACGCCAACCACGGTGGCGCCCAGCGCACTGAACTTCGGTGTGGCCTCGGCAAAATTGTGGGCTTCTTTGGTGCAGCCGCTGGTAAACGCCTTGGGGTAGAAATACAGAACGACCGGGCCCTTGCTCAAGGTCTCCTTCAAGGAAAACCTGAAGGCCTGGCCGGCGCGGGCGGCTTCGGTTGAGAAGTCCGGTGTCGTCGCTCCGACGGCCAGCGCGGCCATTGCAGGGCTGCTACCCAGGCTCAATGCCAGCAGTGCGGCGCAGCACAGCTTGTTCGTTGTGAAAATCATCCGATTACTCCAGAGTCATGGGTCCTGCCACAGGGCCCGCAGTGGCCAACCATAACCCGATCTGAAATAACCAGCCTGCGCCGGTGGTTACTCAGGCGGCCGACGGAACCAGAAAATCACGACTGATGTGCATACCAAGATCATTGACGCGGTCAAGGAACTGGGTCAGGTAGGCGTGCAGGCCAGTCGCCAGAATTTCATCGATCCGGCCGTATTTGAGTTCGGCGCACAGTTTGCCCGCACGCCTGTGCGTTTCGCCCGACTGGTCGTTGGCGACCAGTGCCAGATTCTCCACCACCTCATTCAGACTGGCGTGCAGGGAACGCGGCATGTCGGGGCGCAGGATCAGCAGCTCAGCGACGCGCTCCGGGCGGATCACGTCGCGGTAGACCTTGCGATACACCTCAAAGCCGGAAACGCTGCGCAAAATCGCGCTCCAGTGGTAGAAGTCGTACTCCTGGTCCTTCTCACTGGCGGCACCATAAAAGTCGCTTTGAACGGCATGGAACTTGACATCCACCAGGCGCGCCGTGTTGTCAGCACGTTCCAGAAAAGTACCGAGACGCATGAAGTGCAGCGCCTCATCCATCAGCATGGTGCCCAGCGTGACGCCGCGAGACAAGTGCGAGCGAAATTTCACCCACTCGAAGAACTGCGCCGGATCGCGCTCGAATTCACCCGCCTTGATCATGCGCCGGACTTCGAGCCAGGTCTGGTTCTGCGTTTCCCAGACTTCCGTGGTGAGTGTGCCGCGCACGGCGCGTGCGTTCTCGCGCGCAGCGTTCAGGCAGGACACGATGGAAGAGGGGTTGCTCTCGTCCTTCACCATGAAATCCATGACGCTGCGGACATTGATTTCCCCGTGCCTGGTCTTGTAGACCGACGCCAGCTCGCTGATGCTCAGCAAGCCTTGCCAGCCTACCATGGCCACGGCATCCGACTGCGGCAGCAGCGAGGTCTGGTAGTTGACGTCGAGCATGCGCGCCGTGTTCTCGGCGCGTTCGGTGTAGCGCGACATCCAGAACAG
>JBAXFI010000350.1:0-1903 GCA_037139995.1 Comamonadaceae bacterium
AGAGCGAATTCTGGCGAACTCCCACGAAAAGTGTTTTTGCACAGTCTGGACCAACAGAAACCCACTGCAATATCAGTACCGTCGCTCACTCATGACTGGGCGTAGTCATCCAAAATGGATTTCAGACCCAGGGCCACGGCACATCAGGACGCATGACAACATGGCACTCAACTCCGTTCGTGTCCCCCGGCCTGCGGCCTCCTCCTTTGCCTCACTGCGCTGAGCGCCACGCCGTCCTGCGTCAGCCAGCGTTGTGGGTACACAAATGGGTATTGAGTCATTGCAAACCAACACTGCTGTCATCGGCCCTCACCAACCTGTGCCGACAAGGTCAGCTTAACGCTGCGCTGAACATCGGCAATGGGCGGCGGATTCAACCGGCGCCCATCACCGGCCGCTTCCTGGCATGCAAATTGGGTCGACTCGGGAAGACGGTTTTGCAAGCAGCGTCATCAAGACCAATTTCTTATGACAATCACGTCTTGATGTGGAATGTGATGCAAAATGATGTCTTTAGTGATGCAGGAGCCACGCCATGCGAACCACTCTCACCATTGATGATCGCTTGTTTGACAAAGCCATGTCCCTGGCCGAGCCCGGCATGGAGAAATCCGAGTTGATTCGGGAGTGCGTGAAGGCGTTCATTCAGCGGCAGACCGCGCGTCGGCTGGCGGCGCTGGGTGGCACGGTGCCAGAGATCGAGCTGGTGCCGCGTCGTCGTGAAGAGGCAACGCTTTCATGAGCGTGCTCGTCGACAGTTCCGTGTGGGTCGGGCACTTCAAGCAGCGCAACGATCATTTGGTCGCCCTGCTTGAGGACGGCGCAGTGATCTGTCACCCCTACGTCGTTGCCGAAGTGGCTTGTGGAACCCCTCCCGGTCGACAAGCCATCATTGGCATGCTTGCCGAGCTGGAAAGCGCACCTGTGGCCACGCAGGAGGAGTTACTGGCAATGATGGATGCCCGTCAAATCTACGGCCGAGGCTGTGGCTTTGTAGATATGAGTCTGCTGGCTGGCGCCTTGCTCAGCGAGAAGACGCTGATCTGGACTTTGGACAAGAAGTTTGAGCTGCTTGCAGTGGAGTTGAACAAGGCGTACCGTCCCCAGCTGCATTCCTGAGATCAGGCTTCGTCCGCCACCCGGACCACCTGCACACCGGTAGGTCTCTTGCCACCGCTCACGCCGAGGCGGTGCTGCCAAGATCAGAAAAGTTGCTGATTCGGATCGCACCATCCGGGAATCGCGCGACGACCTCCAGTTGCCCTCCCATCGCTTCGATGTGGCTGCGCAGGGTTGAAAGGTACATGTCGGTGCGTTTCTCCAGCTTGGCGATGGAGGGCTGCTGGACGTTCAGTACGTCGGCCAGCATCTTTTGCGACAGGCCACGCGCTTGGCGCAGCTCGTTGAGCGGCATTTCGGTAAGCATCGCTTCTGCCTTGACCTTGGCCCGGACTTGAGCCTCTGGTGACATACGCGAGCGCAGGTCAGAAAATTTGTTAGCCATCAATCAGCCCTTCCTTTCGAAGTTGCTCCAAGTGTTCATCGTAGAGTTCGTCGGCGATCGGGATATGGACGTCGTACCACCGGTCGTCGCCGGTCTTGTCTCCACCGATCAGCAGTATGACCGCCCGTCGAGGATCAAACGCGTACAAAGTTCGAAACGGCCGACCATCGTGCTGTGTTCTTAGTTCACGCATGTGGCTGTGCCTCGACCCATTGATTCCGCTGCTGTGCGGAAAGCCCAAATGGGGGCCGCGATCTTCCAGCAGGTGCACTGACGCGTCCAGTGACTCCTGCTCGCCTTCGGACAAGCCCGCCCACCACTCGCCGAAATTGTTTGTGTACTCAACTTCCCATTTCACGTGGGCAGTATAGCTTCGAGGGAATATGCCGTCAATGGAAT
>JBAXFI010000351.1:0-1901 GCA_037139995.1 Comamonadaceae bacterium
GGCAATTCAGCGCCAGGGGTGAAGATGCGCACGCGGTAGTCTGCGCCTGCAGCAGCGCCGGCTTCGCTGGGCGGCAGCAGGAAGGTGGTTTCCGACAGATGGGTCCAACTGGCGAAATGCTGCATCTCCTGGACGGAAAGGTCGCTGCCGTCCAGCACAACCGCCAGCGGGTTGCCGAGGTAGGCGGACACGCCGAAGACATCCACTTGCTTGAATTCGCGTGTCTTCATTCTTTCGTCACTTTCGCTGTTTCGCTTGGCACTCGACTGTGAACGGGCATCTTGCGCCCAGCGAACACCACCGCAAGCACGGCCAGACCAAAACCCGCTGTCAGCCAATCCAGCGTTTCGCCCAGCAGCGGCACGGCAAACAGCATGCCCAGGAAGGGTTGAAGCAACTGCAACTGGCTGACGCGCACTGTGCCTCCCAGCGCCAGCCCACGGTACCAGGCAAAAAAGCCGAGCCACATGGAGAATACGCCGACATAAGCAAAAGCCCACCATGCCTGCGCCTTGATCGCTGAAGCGGGCCACTCGACAATGGCCAGCGGCAGATTGACCGGCAAGGAGATCAGCAGCGCCCAGCAGATGACGTATTCAGGTCTCATACGCTGGGACAATTGCGCGCCGTAGCCATAGCCGATCGCGGCGCAGGCCATGGCCAGCAATAGCAGCACATCGGCGGATGCCAGCGTCAACCCGGCGCGCCCTGATCGCAACAAGGCGAACGAGACGACCAACGCTGTCCCAAGCCCGGCACAGAACCAGAATCCAGCGGAGGGCCGTTGCCGGTGCAGCCAGGCGCCTACCACCGCTGTTGCCAGTGGCAGCACCCCCACGATGACACTGGCGTGGACCGCTTCTACATGGCGCATGGCAATCGAGGTGCACAGTGGAAAGCCAAAGACCACACCCAAGGCCACGATACTCAAGGGGCGCCAGTCGGCACGCTGCGGCCATGGCGCGTGCGTCAGCCAAAGAAACACCGCAGACAAGAGCGCGGCCACGACGGCGCGACCAACCGCGATAAAAACGCCTGAGAGTTGCGGCAGTTGCGGCGTTCCCACCGCCAGACGGGTCATGGGCAGCGTCAGGGCGAAAAGCGTCACCGCCAGCATTCCCAGCCAAAGCCCTTTGCGGATGTCGTGGTTGCGCGTCAAAACGTAGCCATCCAGACAGCGGTGAGCAGCAATATCACCGCCATGAAGCGGTTGAACCAGCGCAAGCGCTGGCCGGAGCCATTCGGGCCACTCAGCCAGTGGCGCAGCAGCGAGCCAATCAGCGCATAGGTCAGGTTGCTGGTCAAACCGAAAGCCAGCATCAGCGGCAGGATGATGGCGAAACGCTCGATGGCGTCGGCATGCCCTGCGACCCACCCCGCGACCACGGTCAGCGCCAGCATCCAGGCCTTGATATTGAGGAACTGCAAGGCCACTCCCTGCCAGAAAGTGACTTGGAGCTGCGCGGCATCGACCTGCGCCAGGGTGGTTGAGCGCGCCAGCTTGTAGGCAAGCCACACCAGGTAGGCCACGCCCAGGCCTTGAATGCCGATGCGCAGCGCCGGCACAGCCAGCAACAGAGCGCCGACACCGCCAGCGCAGATGGACAGGAGTAAACCCCAGCCTAGCGGCACCGCCAGCACAAAACGCATTGAACGCTTCAAACCGAGATTGGCTGCCAGTGCGGTCGAGAGCGTGGTATTGGGGCCGGGCGTAAAACTGGCGACGCTGGCCAGAACCAGCAGGGCGGTGAATTCGGTGCTGTTCATGGGCTGGTCGTTTGTAGCGCTGTGAGTTCCTCCCAACGCGCCAACGCGCTCAGAAGTTCCTCGTCAATCGCCGCATCACGCTGGTACATGGCAGTGGCGCGCTTGGCATCCTTGCTGTACAGATTGACGTCAGC
>JBAXFI010000352.1:0-1890 GCA_037139995.1 Comamonadaceae bacterium
GATCCGCGCTTCATGGACTATTGCACTGCCATGTACCGCGCCATCTGGGTTGATGCGCAGAACATGAACGACCCGGCTACCGTCGGTGCGGTGTTGCAGGCGGCGGGCTTTGACGCGCCGGCGCTGCTGGCACTGGCAGGCGAGCAGGCGGTCAAGGACAAGCTCAAGAGCGAGACCGAGCTGGCTGTGGCGCGTGGCATCTTTGGTGCACCCACCTTCTTTGTCGGAGATCAGATGTTCTGGGGCCAGGATCGCCTCGATTTTGTGCGCGAAGCACTGGCCGCTTGACTGGGACTGCAGCATGAGTGAATTACTGATAGACAAGTCTCATGGTGTGCTCACCATCACCCTGAACCGGCTCGACAAGAAGAACTCCCTGACGCGAACCATGTACGCCGGCATGGCGCAAGCACTGGCGCAGGCCGACGCCGATGCCACCCTGAGTGCCGCGGTAATTCAGGGGCACGAGACCGTGTTCAGCGCCGGCAACGACATCGGAGAGTTCCTGAACCGGCTCTCCAGCGGTGAAGAGTCGCCAGCCTTCCAGTTCCTGCGCGCCATCAGCGTTTTCTCCAAGCCGCTGCTGGCCGCCGTTTGTGGTCCGGCCGTCGGTATTGGTACCACGATGCTGTTCCATTGTGATCTGGTTTACGCGGGTGACAACGCGGCTTTTTCCATGCCGTTTGTCAATCTTGGCTTGTGTCCGGAGGCTGCATCGAGCTATCTGGCGCCGCAACTCATGGGCTACGGGCGTGCCGCTGAGGCCCTGCTGCTGGGCGAGCCTTTTCTGGCTGAAACCGCACTGGAGATGGGACTCGTCAGTCGCATTGTGCCGCCGAGCGAAGCCTCGGCGCTGGCGCAACGCCAGGCACGCAAACTGGCGGCCAAGCCACTGGGGTCCCTGATCGAGACCAAGCGTCTGCTGAAGAAAAGCCAGAGTGGCATCGTTGCCGAGCGCTTGCTTGAAGAGGGCGCCAGCTTTGCCCGCCTGCTCACCGAGCCGGCGGCACGCGAAGCCTTTACCGCTTTCCTGGAAAAGCGCAAACCCGATTTTTCAATAATCTAGACCATAGGAGAGCAGCACATGAACACAGCACAGCCGAGCGCGGGCCTGAAGGGGAAAACCCTCTTCATCACCGGTGCCTCACGCGGCATCGGTCTGGCCATTGCCAAGCGCGCCGCGCTGGACGGCGCCAACATCGTCATTGTTGCCAAGACCACCGATGCGAACCCGAAACTGGCGGGCACGATTTACAGCGCCGCCAAGGAAGTGGAGGCGGCCGGTGGCCAGGCCTTGCCGCTGGCAGTGGACATTCGCGACGACGAGGCGGTCTTTGCTGCCGTCGCCAAAGCGGTCGCCGCCTTCGGTGGCATCGACATCCTGGTCAACAACGCCAGCGCCATCAGCCTGACCAACACCGAAGCGACGCCAATGAAGCGCTTTGACCTGATGAACGGCGTCAACGCGCGTGGCACCTACCTGTGCACCATGGCCTGTCTGGCAGAGCTGAAGAAGTCGGGCGCCGCGGGGCGCAATCCGCAGGTGCTGACCATGTCACCGCCGCTGTCGATGAAGACGCACTGGTTCCAGGGCCATACCGCCTACAGCATGGCCAAGTACGGCATGAGCATGTGCACGCTCGGTCACGCTGGCGAGTTCAAGAAATACGGCATTGGTGTCAACAGTCTGTGGCCACGCACTGCCATCGCCACCGCCGCCATGCAGATGATTCCCGGCGTTGACCTTGCTCTGTGCCGCAAACCTGAAATCCTGTCCGACGCCGCCTACCTGATGCTGACCCGTGACAATTCGGTCAGCGGCAATTTCTACATCGACGACGAGGTGCTGGCAGAGCACGGCATCACGGATCTGGAAAAGTATTCGGTCAC
>JBAXFI010000353.1:0-1885 GCA_037139995.1 Comamonadaceae bacterium
GTGATGGCCCGTGATACCAAGCTCGGCTCGGAAGAAATCACGCGTGACATCCCCAATTTGAGCGAGCAGCAACTCAACCGCCTGGACGAATCCGGCATCATCTACGTCGGCGCTGAGGTGCAACCCGGCGACACGCTGGTGGGCAAGGTCACGCCGAAGGGCGAGACCACGCTGACACCGGAAGAAAAGCTGCTGCGCGCCATCTTTGGCGAAAAAGCCAGCGACGTCAAGGACACCTCGCTGCGCGTCGATCAGGGTTCGCAAGGCACCGTCATTGATGTGCAGGTTTTTACCCGCGAAGGCATTGTGCGGGACCGTCGCGCACAGCAGATCATCGATGATGAACTCAAGCGTTTCCGGCTTGATTTGAATGATCAGTTGCGCATCGTCGAGGCTGATGCATTTGACCGGATCGAGAAGTTGCTCAGCGGCAAGCCGGCCAATGGTGGCCCGCAAAAGCTGGCCAAGGGAAGCAAGATCGACAAGGCCTACCTGGCCTCGGTCGAGAAGTTCCACTGGTTCGACATCCGTCCGGCGGATGATGAGGTTGCTTCGCAACTTGAGAGCATCAAGAATTCGCTCGAGCAAACCCGTCACAGCTTCGATCTGGCGTTTGAAGAGAAGCGCAAGAAGTTGACCCAGGGCGATGAATTGCCTGCCGGTGTGCTGAAGATGGTCAAGGTCTATCTGGCTGTCAAGCGTCGCCTGCAGCCGGGTGACAAGATGGCCGGTCGGCATGGCAACAAGGGTGTCGTCTCCAAGATCGTTCCGGTCGAGGACATGCCTTTCATGGCCGACGGAACACCCTGCGATATCGTTCTGAACCCTTTGGGCGTGCCCTCACGGATGAACGTTGGGCAGGTGCTCGAGGTGCATTTGGGCTGGGCTGCCAAGGGCATTGGTCAGCGCATTGGGGACATGCTGCAGGCCGAGGCCAAGTTGGCCGAACTGCGCAAGTTCCTCGAGGCGCTGTACAACGGCTCGGGTCGCAAGGAAGATCTGTCCAAGCTCAGCGACGCCGAGGTGCTCGAAATGGCAGGCAACCTGAGTGCCGGTGCCACTTTTGCGACGCCGGTGTTTGACGGCGCGTCGGAGGAGGAAATCCGCACCATGCTGAAACTGGCTTATCCGGAGGACATCGTCAAGGCCAAGGGGCTGACGGCGGCGCGCACGCAGGCGAACCTGTTTGACGGGCGCAGCGGTGATGCGTTTGAGCGTCCTTCGACGATTGGTTACATGCACGTCCTGAAGCTGCACCATCTGGTCGACGACAAGATGCACGCACGCTCGACCGGTCCGTACAGCCTGGTGACGCAGCAACCGCTGGGCGGCAAAGCCCAGTTCGGCGGCCAGCGCTTCGGCGAAATGGAAGTCTGGGCGCTGGAAGCTTACGGCGCCGCCTACACCCTGCAGGAAATGCTGACGGTCAAGTCAGACGACGTGCAGGGACGTACCAAGGTGTACGAGAGCATTGTCAAGGGTGAGCACTCGATCGATGCCGGCATGCCGGAATCGTTCAACGTGCTGGTCAAGGAAATTCGTTCCTTGGGCATCGATATCGAACTTGAGCGCGGTTAAACCTGAGACTTTGCGGGACAGACCAATATTCGCGCAGCGAATTTGCTCTGTCCTCAACTGATTAAGAAGGACTAGACATGAAATCATTACTCGACCTGTTCAAGCAGTTCACTCCGGATGAGCATTTCAGTGCCATCAAGATTGGCATGGCTTCGCCAGAAAAGATCCGTTCCTGGTCTTTCGGCGAAGTCAAGAAACCCGAAACCATCAACTACCGCACCTTCAAGCCCGAGCGCGATGGCTTGTTCTGCGCCAAGATCTTTGGCCCTATCAAGGACTACGAATGCCTGTGCGGTAAATACAAGCG
>JBAXFI010000354.1:0-1883 GCA_037139995.1 Comamonadaceae bacterium
AGTCCCGCAGCGCCGCCACCTCACGCAACCCTCATGTAAGGTTGGATTGCTTGGCTTGCGCCTCGCCGTCCGCCCAGAGTGACCATCCGGCCGGTTGCCCGGCCTTTGTCGAATGTGAAAATCGATTTGCTTGCTTCGTCTCAACGCCCAAGGCCCAAGCCCATCGGCGCGTCATAAACGGACCCGATTGCGACATGGTTCTTGATTGATTGTCTTTCACTAGCATCCCATAGGCTCAGCCCACGGACTCATAAAAATGCTGACCGGGTGGCCGAACGCCTGTAATCTACAGGCGCATGAAAAACAACACGTGTCGACGGCGCCGCCAAGCGCCCCGCGCCCGCAAAGGCGCGGCAACCCGGCCAACGAGATGCAATCATACCGGATTCCGGCAGGCTTGCAACCTGATTCCTGAACATCTGGTTCCCAAACTGTCGCGTGAGTTCGAGATTGACGCCCGAACATTCAGTGCGAACAGTCATGTGCTCTCGCTGCTCTACACGCACCTGGCGCACACCGACAGTCTGAACGAGACCTGCGACGCGCTGCGCGTGCATGAGTCCGAGTTCATGCGCACCCGCGGGGCGACGCCACCTGCGCGGAACACGCTCTCCAACGCCAACCGTACGCGCGACCCGGCAATGGCCGAGGCGCTGTACTGGGCGATGCTCGATCACTTGGGCAAAATCTGCCCGAGTTTTACCGCGTACCGCAGGCACACCGGGTTCATCTTCCGAATGAAGCGCGGCATCTTCGCGATGGACTCCACAACCCTGCAGCTCACCCTGGCCAGCATCGACTGGGCTCGGCACCGCCGCCGGAAGGCGGCCGCCAAGTGCCACATGCGCCTGAATATCGGCACCTTCCTGCCCACGTTCGCCATCGTGGAGGACGCCGGGCACCACGATTCGGTGCGCGCCACGGCACTGTGCGCCGGCCTGGTGGCGGGCGACGTGCTGCTGGCCGACCGCGCCTACGTCGATCTTGACTTCCTTTCCGACCTGAACACGCGCGGCATCTTCTTCGTCTTGCGCGACAAGCGGCGGATGCTCTTCGAAACCATAAAGAAACTGCCCTGCTCGGGAAAGATCCTCAAGGACGAACTCGTGCGCCCGGCGGGGGTGAAGACGTCGGAAAGTTACCCGACCGTGTTGCGGCGGGTCACGGCGCTGGTCACGGTCGACGGCGTGGAACGCGAGATGACCTTCATCACCAACAACACCAACTGGAGCGCCCGCACCATCGCCGAACTCTATCGGGCGCGCTGGACGATCGAACTGTTCTTCAAGGAGATCAAGCAGACCCTGCAACTGCGCGACTTCATCGGCACCAACGAGCGCGCCGTCAAGTGGCAGGTCTGGACCGGGCTGCTGGCCCACCTGCTGCTGCGATTCCTCAGGCACATCTCCGGTTGGCGGCACAGCTTCTCGCGCTGCGCGGGGATGGTGCGCGCCGCGCTCTGGGTGAAAGCCGATCTGCTGGAACTGTTGCGATGCTATGGGACAGCCGACGGGCCGCACAGACCTGTACTTTGCGCGAAAGAGCCATTTTTGCCAGGATTTGAGGCGTATTCCAGCCGGCCTGTGGGACAGCACGGCTGACTCACAGGCGAAATCCGGCCGCTTTTCGTCACTCGCGGGAAACAATTCGACACACGACATTTCGAAAATCCACTTCAAACGCAAATCCGGCCCCTCTATTGCAAGGGGTTACGACGCGCCATGCCCGTGAAAATGAGCCTGTGGGATGCTAGTGGTCTAAACTATTGCAGCGCAAGCACGTTATTCCCGTCACACGCCGCCCTGGGCCAGCATCAGCGCCCACGGTTCGATAGTCGCCAGCAGATGTTCGGTAAGCAACCGCAACGATTCCTGATCTCCTCC
>JBAXFI010000355.1:0-1882 GCA_037139995.1 Comamonadaceae bacterium
TCGCTAGCACCTTCATGCAGTCGGCGCAGGTGCAGCGCCACCAGCGGATCATGCGGGCGACTGGCGACCAGAGTCTCGAAGGCCGCCAATGCGGCGCTTGCGTTTCCGGACTCCAGCAATTGCATGGCCGCTGCGTAGTCAACCGCGCTGGCGCACTGAGCGGTGTCAATCACCGCCAAGGGCTCGTAGGCCCGAAGCGGCTGGCTCCTGCCTTTGAGCACCAGCCTTCCGACCACGCGCACGAGTGCTCCCGGGCAACCATCCACAATCGCCTGCGACACACAGACCTGGGTTCCCAGATGCTTGTTGACACTTTCCAGACGCGCAGCCGTGTTGATCGGATCGCCCAATGCACGGTAGTCAAACAGGGTCTTGCCGCCAAAGTTGCCTACCACCACCTCACCACTGTGCACGCCGATGCGGGTGTGGCCCCAGGGCACACCCTGCGCCTGCAGGCGGACTGCGTAAGCCGAGGCAAAAACATGCATTTCCAGCGCGCAGTCGAGGGCGCGCTGGCAGTGATCAGGCTGCGTCACGGGCGCAGAAAAAAGCACTGCGACAGCGTCCCCCATGATGCGCTCGAGCGTGCCTTCATGCTTGAAGACAATCACCAGCATGCCTTCCAGGTACTCATTGAGGAGCGCGACCACCTGAGTCGGGTCGGTCTTTTCCATCAGCGCGGTAAATCCGATTAAATCGGTAAACACAAAACTGCAGACCCGGCGGTGACCGCCCAGCCGCAGCTGATCGGGATGTGCCATCAGATGCGCGACCCGGTTCGGCGACACATAGCGCGAAAAGGCCTGACGCACCCAGCGCCGCTCGCGCTCCGTGGCAAGGTGATGCACGCCACTGGCCAGGACAAAGCTGAGCAGCACCGCCAGTGCCGGATTGAAGGCATCCAGCAACAAGTTCTTCACCGTGAACGCATACCAGGCACCACCCAGCAGGGCGGTCAGCAGCGCCGCCGTCCAAAGGGCTGAGACCATGAAACGCGCCCTGAGCGCCACCAGGCCGACCAGCAGCGCCCCCAGCAGCAGCGCAAGCGCCTCCGCCGCGTTGGCCCAACCCGGGCGATCCAGGTACCGGCCTGACAGCATTTGTTCCAGCGCCAGCGCATGAGCCTTCACACCGGGCATCAGTTCGCCCCATGGGTCGTAGCGCAAGTCGAACAATCCAAGGACCGAAGTTCCAACCAACACAATCTTTTCCTTGAACTGTTCTGCGCCAACCGTACCATCGAGGACCTGTGCTGCAGAGACGAATCGATTGGTTCGATCCGCGCTGTAGTGCAACCAGATTTCGCCCTTGTTGTTAGTCGGCACCACGGTTTTCTTGATCTTGAGCTTGTCGCCGATTTGCACATTCTGCACGCCAGCTTCACCACTGTTCACAATGAGATTGCGTTCGCCTCGCGCCACGCGCAATACTTCTGCACTCAGACTAGGCACGAATTGTTCACCCAAACGCAATAGCAACGGCGCACGCCGCACGACACTGTCGCCGTCGGGGATAAAGTTAATCGCCCCCAAACCGCTGGCGCTGGCAGACAAGATCGGCAAGGGCCAGACCGCGGTATCAAATTTGTGCAACTTGGCCTCCGGGTTGGCCGTGCCCAGTTTGATCGGACTATACAACTGCTCGGGAAAATTATCTGACAGCGTTGTAGCCGGCACCGAAGCACCACTGTCCGAGAACAACGCGCCTAACACCACGCCTGACCCCTGGAGCGCGCGCGCCAGCACCTCGTCGTGATCTGGCAGGCCTTGCAACAGCGCACTCGCTTGCGGGCTTCGCCAGAGTTCGGCCATCGCTTTGGGTGAGGTGCGATCAGGTTCGGCCAATAGCACGTCAAACGCAATCACCTTCGCGCCCGCCACGT
>JBAXFI010000356.1:0-1880 GCA_037139995.1 Comamonadaceae bacterium
AAGTCGGCCTGCTCGATGCCACGCACAGACATTTCTTCACTTTGAACAGCCTCAGGAAGGTCCTGTCGGATGCGGGATACCGTATCGACCACCTCAGTTCGGTCGACGCCGGGTTGGATCATCCGGAGTTTGCGCGACATTGGGCGGCCATTCCGGAACGCACCCGAAATCTCATCCTGAGAAAGCCGGGTGCGCTGGCTTTCCAGTTCGTCGCGACGGCGCACAAGGCACCTCGGGAAGCTGCCTCCTAGCAGCCTGTCGGACTTTCTCTTTGCTTTGCGTCATCGGACCGATGGTGCGCTGCGTTGATCATGGCAGGGGATGACGGCAAGCAAGGGAGAAGCGGATGGCGGATTTTTTGACGGTGGATCGGAAGACGTGCTACCTGCTGCCGCCCTCGGTGGACGATTGGCTCAACGAAGACCACCTGGCCCGCTTCGTGGTGGAAGTCATTGACGACCTCGACCTGACGGAGCTCACGCGCCAGTACGCTGGGCGCGGATCGAAAGCCCACCATCCGGCCACGCTGCTGGCGATTCTGGTCTACGGTTACGCGACGGGGATTTTCTCGAGCCGCAAGCTCGAACGCGCGACCTATGACTCGGTGGCCTTTCGCTACATTGCGGCGGGTACCCACCCTGATCACGACACGCTGGCCAATTTCCGGCGCCGGTTTCTGCGCGAGGTGCAGGCCTTGTTCGTGCAGGTGCTGGAGGTGGCGAAGGAGTTGAAGCTGTTCAAGCTGGGGGCGGTTTGTCTGGACGGGACCAAGATTCACGCCAACGCCTCGCGTCACAGCGCGCTCTCGCACGGGCATATCGAGAAGCTCGAAGTCCAACTCAACGCGGAAGTGGCGGAACTGCTCACGCTGGCCGAAGCCGCCGATGAGGCGAACATCCCCGACGGGGTGAGTCTGCCCGAGGAACTCAAGCGGCGCCAGGACCGACTCGCGGCGATGGCGATCGCCAAGGGCAAGATCGCCGCACGCGCGGCCGAACGTCATGCGCAGGAGCAGCGCGCCTACGAGCAGAAGGTGGCGGCGCGCGCGGCCAAGGAAGAGCGCACCGGCAAGAAGCCCGGGGGCGGGCCACCACAGCCGCCCCAAGCCGGACCCAAAGCCACCGACCAGGTCAACCTCACCGACGAAGACTCGCGCATCATGCCGGTGGCCGGTGGCGGCTTCGAGCAAGCCTACAACGCACAGATCGCGGTGGACGCGGTGACCATGCTGGTGCTCGGCACCGGAGTCACGCAAGCGCCCAATGACAAAGAGCAGATCACGCCGATGCTCGGGACGCTGGCGGCCCAAGCGCCGACGCTGGGCGTGGAACAGTTGATCGCTGACGCAGGCTTCTACAGCGAGGCCAACATTCAGGCGTGCACCGCGGCCGGGATGGAGCCGCTCATTGCTGTGGCCCGCGACGAGCATCATCCTGATTGGCGCGAGCGGCACAGCGAACCGGCGGCCTTGCCGGCTGACGCGACGGTGGCGCAGACGATGGCGCATCGGTTGAAGACCAAGACCGGTCGTGCGCGCTATGCGCTGCGCAAGCAGACCGTGGAGCCGGTGTTCGGGATCATCAAGTCGGTACTGGGCTTCCGCCAGTTCTCCCTGCGCGGGTTGGCGCAGGTACAGGGCGAATGGAGCCTGGTGTGCCTGGCTTGGAATTTGAAACGCATGGCCGTATTGCGTCCAAAATTCGGATAGCAGTGGAAATGGCCGCGAAAACAGCCAAACTTCGATCAAAATCGACCGATTTTGCCTTCTTTTTGAGCAATCCAGCATTTCGGCGCCGCTGTGTCAGTTCAAGTCCGACGGGCTGCTAGGGACGATGGCCACCCATCCCGGCGTCTATTGCTTGCGCAGCAATGAACTCAAC
>JBAXFI010000357.1:0-1871 GCA_037139995.1 Comamonadaceae bacterium
ACCATCTCGCCGGTCTTGCTCTTGTACTTGCTGCTGGTGGCAATGGTGACGTTGGCGACCGGGTCGCCACTTGGCAGGTAACGCACTTCGGGGTCGCGCCCGAGGTTGCCAACGAGAATGACTTTATTAACGGATGCCATGAGGTCCCCTTTGGTTAGCTGCGGGCTGTCCCGCAAGGTATTAACTTCATTATGACGTCTTTGGTTGACGCATCGGCCATGCCACCATCAACCACAAGAACATCAGAGCGGCGCAGACGGCAAACAGCAACTGCGCGCCGCCGTGCTTCATCAGCCAGCCACCCATGACGCCACCGGCAAAAAAGCCGAGTGACTGCAGTGTGTTGTAAACCCCCATGGCGGCACCGCGCGCATGCGCCGGCGCCATGCGCGAGACCATGCTGGGTTGACTCGCCTCCAGCACATTGAAACCGTAAAAAAACACAAACAGCAAGCCAACCATGCTCGCAATGCCGGCGCTACCCACACTCAGCAGCAAGCCGAGTTGCACGGTCGCCGTCAGACCGATGGAGATCAGGAAGACAGCGCGCAGGTAACCACGCTTCTCCAGTTGAAACAGGGTGCCACCCATGACCACAAAGGATCCCAACACGGCCGGCAGATACACCCACCAGTGATGGTCGCGCGACAGGCCGGCCTGCACCAGCATGACCGGCACCGCCATCCACATGGCGAGCTGCACCGCGTGCAGGATGAAGACGCCGAAATTCAGCCGCAACAGGGCCGGCAGTGTCAGTACTTCCAGCAAGCGCCCGCGCGGCCGGTTCTTGTGCTGCCGTGGTTCGGGCGGCACCCACCAGATCACCACCGCGATGCCAAGCAAGGCCAGGCCACCGGTCAGGAGAAACAAGCCCGACAGACCCGTGTAGGCCACCAGCAAGGGTGCGGCCACCAGCGAGAGTGCGAACATCAGCCCGATGCTGGCACCCACCAGCGCCATCGACTTGGTGCGTACTTCGTCGCGCGTCTGGTCTGCCAGCAAGGCCGTCACCGCCGCCGATACGGCGCCCGCGCCCTGCAAGGCGCGACCCACAGCCAACCAGGCCAGCGTGGGTGCCATGGCTGCCAGCAAGCTGCCCGCCGCAAACAGGAACAGGCCAAAAACGATGACGCGCTTGCGCCCGACACGGTCGGAGGCCAGACCGTACAAGAACTGCAGCATGGCCTGCGTCAGCCCGTAAATGCCCATGGTCAGGCCGATCAGGGCCGGATCATCACCACCGGGCAGTTTGCTGGCTTCCATCGCAAAGACCGGCAAGATCAGGAACAGCCCGAGCATGCGCAGCGCAAAAATCGACGCCAGTGAAAAGCTGGCACGCAGCTCCAGCGCTGTCATCCTTCCGGCAACAACGGTCTTCTTCTCCTCGGCAGAGGCATCAGCTATAGACAAAACGGGGATCTCCAACAGGCAAATCAGGAAGCCGCCAGGGCCACAAAGGGACCGATTGTCCCCGATTGCGCCGATCTTTAACTATCATGTCAGGTTTTCCCGAGCAAATACGACCTTGAATTCCCCTTCCGACGGCACTTACCTGGCCAGCACCCTGCGCCAGCAGACCATCAGCATCCGCGGTGCGCGCACGCACAACCTGAAGAACATCGACCTCGACATCCCGCGCAACCAGTTAGTCGTCATCACCGGCTTGAGCGGTTCAGGCAAGTCCAGTCTGGCCTTCGATACCCTGTATGCCGAAGGACAGCGCCGCTACGTGGAGAGCCTCTCGACCTACGCGCGCCAGTTCCTGCAACTCATGGACAAGCCCGATGTGGATGTGATCGAGGGCCTCTCACCCGCCATCTCGATCGAGCAGAAGGCCACCTCGCACAACCCGCGCTCCACGGTCGGCACCG
>JBAXFI010000358.1:0-1860 GCA_037139995.1 Comamonadaceae bacterium
GGCACTGTGTAGATGGGGCTTCCTAAATTGCTAGAGAGGGCCATCTACCGGGCCGCGGGTTTGTGCTGAATGTCTGAAAGTCGAATCTGGGCAAGAATATGCCATCTGAATGGAGGTTTTGATGCAGTATTTTGTTACCGGTGCCACCGGATTTATTGGAAAACGGCTGGTCAAGAAACTGCTGGAGCGCAAGGGCTCGGTGGTGTACTTTCTGATCCGCAAGGAAAGCCGGGACAAGGTGGCGTCGCTGCGCCAGTACTGGAGTGCCAGTGCTGCGCGTGCCGTACCGGTGTTTGGCGACCTGACCGCAAAGAAGTTGGCTGTCTCTGCTGACGATCTGAAGAAGCTGAAAGGCCAGATCGATCACTTCTACCATCTTGCGGCGGTTTACGACCTGGGTGCCGATGAGGCGAGTCAGATCGCGGTCAATGTGGAGGGTACCCGCAACACGGTGGAACTGGCCAAACTCATTGGTGCCGGGCATTTTCACCACGTGAGTTCCATCGCAGCGGCCGGCTTGTACGAGGGCGTGTTCCGGGAGGACATGTTTGACGAAGCCGAAAACTACGAGCATCCCTATTTCATGACCAAGCACGAAAGCGAAAAAATCGTGCGCACCGAATGCAGGGTGCCCTGGTCAGTCTACCGCCCGGCCATGGTAGTGGGCGACAGTGTCACGGGAGAAATGGACAAGATCGATGGTCCCTACTATTTCTTCAAGCTGATCCAGCGCATGCGCCAACTGCTGCCGCCGTGGCTGCCCTCGATCGGGCTGGAGGGCGGGCGCATCAACATCGTGCCGGTCGATTTTGTGGTGGACTCGCTCGATGCCATCAGCCACCAGGCAGATATTGACAAGAAGTGCTATCACCTGGTCGATCCCGTGGGATACCGCGTTGGCGATGTACTCGACATCTTCAGCCGTGCGGCGCACGCGCCCAAAATGAATCTCTTTGTCAACGCTGCCCTGCTTGGATTCATTCCGCGCAGTGTCAGCAAAGGCCTGATGGCGCTGGCACCGGTACGCCGGGTGCGCAACGCGATCATGAAAGACCTCGGCTTGCCGCAGGACATGCTGACTTTTGTCAACTACCCAACGCGTTTCGATTGTCGCGATGCGCTGGCGGCACTGAAAGGTTCGGGCGTCACCTGTCCGAACCTGAAGGACTATGCCTGGCGGCTGTGGGATTACTGGGAACGCCATCTTGATCCGGACCTGCACATCGACCGTTCGCTGCGTGGTACCGTGGGCGGTAAGGTGGTCTTGATTACCGGCGGCTCCTCGGGTATTGGCTTGGCGGCAGCGCACAAGTTTGCCGAAGCAGGCGCCACCACCATCATCTGCGGGCGTGACAAGGACAAACTGGAGGAGGCCTGCCAGCAAGCCCGGGACAAAGGCTACCGCTTTGTAGCCTACCCGGCAGACATCGCGGACATGGCGGACTGCGACCGTTTTGTGAAGCAGCTGATTGCAGAGCACGGCGGCGTCGATTTTCTGATCAACAATGCCGGGCGTTCGATCCGGCGTGCCATTGAATCGAGCTATGACCGGTTCCACGACTATGAACGCACCATGCAGCTGAACTATTTTGGCTGCTTGCGTGTCACCATGGGTTTCCTGCCAGGCATGGTGGCGCGCAAGAAGGGCCATGTGGTCAACATCAGCTCGATCGGTGTCCTGACCAACGCCCCGCGCTTCAGCGCCTATGTTGCCTCCAAGGCGGCGCTGGATGCCTGGACGCGCTGTGCCTCCAGTGAGTTTGCCGACCAGGGCATTTCGTTCACCACGATCAACATGCCTTTGGTGCGCACGCCCATGATTGCACCCACCGGCCTGTACAACAACGTGCCAACGCTGGC
>JBAXFI010000359.1:0-1852 GCA_037139995.1 Comamonadaceae bacterium
GCGCAGGGTTTCAGGCGGGAGTTCCCAGCAAATTAAGCAGAGATGACGCTCACCGTCTGCTTGTTCAATGCGCCTTTGGTGGCAAACAGGACATTGCCGTCCACCAGTGCAAACAAGGTGTGATCCTTGCCAATACCGACGTTGGTACCGGGGTGAAACTGGGTACCACGTTGACGCACGATGATGGAGCCAGCGCTGATGAGTTCGCCACCGAACTTCTTCACACCCAGCATTTTGGGCATCGAATCGCGCCCGTTTCGCGTAGAGCCGCCGCCTTTTTTCTGTGCCATGACCTTTTCCTCTTATGCGGAAATCGCACCAACCAGCAGTTCAGTGAACTGTTGACGATGTCCTTGACGTTTCTGGTAATGCTTGCGACGGCGCATTTTGAAAATGCTGACCTTGTCGTGCTTGCCGTGAGCCACTACGGTGACACTCACTGTTGCGCCGGACACCAAGGGAGTTCCAACCTTGATTTCAGCGCCGTTTCCGACGGCCAAAACCTGGTCAAACACAATCTCTTGGCCTACGTCCGCAGCAATCTGTTCTACTTTAATTTTTTCGCCGGCAGCAACCCGATATTGCTTGCCGCCGGTTTTTATGACCGCGTACATGTTGACCTCTTCAATTTAGCTCCGTGAACGAATTTTCACAGAGCCCGGTACTATAACACAGCCGGGCTTTTGGTTCCGACAGGCGGCACGCCCCCAAGTTCATGCCCAACAGCTTTCTATAATCACGACACATAACCGCCTTTTAGCCTTGCAAGTCAACTCAACCAGCTCCGCCACCCCCCTGTCCATCATCGCCCAGGATATGCGCGAAGTGGATCAGGTTATCGCTCGTCGTCTTGACTCGGGCGTACCCCTCATTGGTCAGGTTTCACGCTACATCATTGCTGCTGGCGGCAAGCGCCTGCGCCCCGCCCTGCTGCTGCTGACCTGCGGCGCACTGAACTACCGCGGCGAGCAGCGCTTCAATCTGGCCGCCGTGGTGGAGTTCATTCATACCGCCACCCTGTTGCACGATGACGTCGTTGACGACTCCGCCCTGCGACGCGGCAACGCCACTGCCAACGAAACCTTCGGCAACCCGGCCAGCGTGCTGGTCGGTGATTTCCTGTACTCGCGCGCCTTTCAGATGATGGTTGACGCTCAGAACATGCGTATCATGGAAGTGCTGGCCGACGCCACCAACGTCATCGCTGAGGGTGAGGTGCTGCAGTTGATGAACATGCACAACGCGGCACTGGACGAGGCCGGGTATATCACGGTGATTCGCTCCAAGACCGCCAAGCTGTTCGAAGCCAGTGCCAGAGTCGGAGCTATTCTGGCCGGCAGTTCCCCAGCGTTGGAGGAACTTTGTGCCAGCTACGGGCAAGCCATTGGCACCGCCTTCCAGGTGATTGACGATGTACTCGACTACACCGGCGAGGCAGCCGTGATGGGCAAGAACGTCGGCGACGATCTGCGTGAGGGCAAGGCCACGCTGCCACTGATTGCAGCCATGCAGCGCGGCACTGCAGAGCAGCGCGAACTGATCAAAGCAGCGATTGAAACCGGCGGCGTTGCGATGCTGGATCAGGTTGTGGAGATCGTCAAGGCCACGGGTGCACTGGACGTCGCCCGACTCGCCGCAACGCAGGAAGCACAGCGTGCCATCGCTGCCGCCAGAGAGCTTCCGGCAGGCCCCTACACCGACTGTTTGATACAATTGGCCGAACAGCTCCTAGAGCGTCAATATTGAGTCCGCCTCGGCGGGTAACAAGAATAATTCGGAATGTGGCGCAGCCTGGTAGCGCACTTCGTTCGGGACGAAGGGGTCGGAGGTTCGAATCCTCTCATTCCGACCA
>JBAXFI010000360.1:0-1839 GCA_037139995.1 Comamonadaceae bacterium
GCCAGCAGCCTGACCTTTACCAGCACCATGGCCCTGGTGCCGCTGATTACCGTGGTGCTGGCGGTGTTTACGGCATTTCCGATGTTTTCGAAGTTTCAGGATGTGCTGCAGAAATGGTTGATGGAGAGCCTGATCCCGGACAACATCGCGCGCCAGGTCATGGCTTACCTGACCCAGTTTGCCAGCCATTCCTCCAAGCTCGGCGGGGCTGGCGTGGCCTTGTTGCTCGTCACCGCGCTGGCGCTGATTCTGACCATTGACCACACGCTGAACAGCATCTGGCGCGTGCGCACGCCGCGCCCGCTCGGCCAGCGGATTCTGATTTACTGGGCGGGGCTCACGCTGGGGCCGCTCTTGCTGGGTTTCAGTCTGAGCCTGAGTTCCTACGCCATCTCAGCTTCCAGAGGCGTGGTCTCGGTGTTGCCGGGAGGTGTTGAACTGCTGCTGGATTTGCTGCAGTTTTTCATGCTGGCGGGTGGCATGGCGGCGCTTTACTTTTACGTGCCCAACGTCAGGGTGCGCTGGGCGCACGCCTGGGCCGGCGGCCTGTTTGTATCGGCCGCTCTGGAACTCGCCAAGAAGTTGCTGACGCTGTACCTGGCCAAAGTGCCGACCTACTCGGTGCTCTATGGCGCTTTTGCCACCGTGCCGATTCTGTTGATCTGGATTTACACCGCCTGGCTGATCGTCCTGCTGGGTGCGGTGATCACGGCTTACCTACCCAGCCTGCTGGCCGGACGGGAACTGCGCGGTCGCACGCCCGGCTTCCAGTTTCAACTGGCACTGGAGGCCCTGCAGCAGCTCGAACGTGCCCGGCTTCAACCGGTTAAAGGGCTGGCCATCGAGCCTCTGGCTGCCTTGCTGCGCGTCGACACCTTGCAGTTGGAACCGGTGCTCGAGGCCCTGTGCACGCTGGACTGGATCGGATTGCTGCAGGAGCAGGGCGCCGATGAGGCGGCACGCTATGTCCTGCTGGCCGATCCTGACGGCACGCCGCTGGCGCCTTTGTTGCAGGCGCTTCTGCTCGGTCGGCAGGAGAGCACCGAGAGCCTGTGGCAGAACGGCGACTGGACTGCGTTGCGCCTGCGTGACGCGCTTTGAGTGCAGTGTTACTTGTTCGCAGTATCGGCCAGGTAGCGCGCCTTGTTCTCGGCGTTGGGCGGGTACAGACCCGGTAGCGCCGCCCCTTGCTCTACCTGCTGCATGATCCAGTTCTCCAGCCGTTCCTGCTCGGGCGCCAGCGTCAGGATGTCGTCCAGCAGAGCAGCAGGAATCAGCACGGCACCGTCGTCGTCCACTACCACCACATCGCCCGGAAAGACGGCCACACCGCCGCAGGCCACCGGTCGCTGCCAATCGACAAAGGTCAGCCCTGCTACCGACGGTGGCGCCGCTGCGCCGCTGCACCAGACCGGCAAGCCGCTGCCCAGTACGCCAGAGACATCACGCACCACGCCGTCGGTTACCAGCGCGGCGACACCGCGCTTGACCATGCGCGTGCACAGGATGTCGCCAAAGACACCCGCGTCGGTAACGCCCATGGCGTCCACCACCGCGATGCAACCGGCGGGCATGGCTTCGATGGCGGCGCGGGTTGAAATCGGCGAGGACCAGGATTCCGGTGTGGCCAGATCCTCGCGCGCCGGCACAAAGCGCAGCGTGAAAGCACGCCCGACCAGACGCGGCTGACCGGCTCGCAGCGGCCGGGTGCCGCGCAGCCAGACATTGCGCAAGCCTTTTTTCAGCAGCAGTGTCGTCAGCGTGGCGGTGGTGACCTGGCTCAGAATTTCGACCGCGCTGGCATCGAGTTGCATGTGGATGGTGTTGTTCATCGTGTTC
>JBAXFI010000361.1:0-1831 GCA_037139995.1 Comamonadaceae bacterium
GGATGACAAGCTGCGAATGCTGGATGACAGCACTTTTATCCTGGCTGAAACGATCAATTGGAGAACCCTATGACCCGCGCATTCATTCCCTACGGCATTTACTGGTCCACCCCTTTTGCCAAATGGCAGGGGCCGATTGGCCACCTCAACAGCCTGCGGCTGGCCGCCAACGTCGGCAAGCAGGCGCTGGCCGACAAACACTTCCCGATGGACCGCATTGATCTGGGCATTCTGGGCGTCACCAATCCGCAGCACGGCGTGTTCTACGGCTTGCCCTGGGTGACGGGCATGATGGGCATTGACCAGGTGGCCGGCCCCACTGTGCAGCAAGCCTGCGCCACCAGCGCACGTTCGCTGCAGATGGCAGCCGCGCAAGTGGCTGATGGCTCGGCGCAGTGCGCCTTGCTGATCATGGCCGACCGCTGCTCCAATGGGCCGATCGTTTACTACCCGGACCCTTCCGCCCCCGGCGGCACCGGCATCACCGAGCGCTGGGTGCTGGACAACTTTGCCATGGATCCCTACGCCAGAAACGCCATGCTCGACACGGCAGAAAACGTGGCGGCAAAGTTCTCCATCAGCACCGCAGAACAGCACGATGTGGCGCTGACACGTTACGCCCAGTACCAGGAAGCGCTGACCAATGACCGCGCCTTCCAGCGCCGCTACATGGTCGATACGCCCATCACCGATTCGGGTTTTCGCAAACAGATCGGCACGCTGAGCGCCGACGACGGCATCTTCGCCACCACCGTGGAAGGGCTAGCCATACTCAAACCCGTCAAACCGGGTGGCACCGTGACCTTCGGCTCGCAAACGCATCCGGCCGACGGCAATGCAGGCGTCATCGTGACCACGCGCGAGCAGGCAGATGAGGTGTCACTCGACAAGTCCATCGTGGTGGAGTTGCTCGGCTTTGGTCAGGCACGAGTCGAGAAAGGCCATATGCCGATGGCCGTGGCACCGGCCATCATGGCGGCGCTGAAGAATGCCAAACTCGAACTCATAGACCTCGATTCCGTCAAGACGCACAACCCGTTTGCCGTGAACGACATTGCCTTTGCACGAGAGACCGGTTTCCCGCTGGAGAAGATGAACAACTACGGCTGCTCGCTGATCTGGGGCCATCCGCAGGGCCCGACCGGCTTGCGCAGCGTGATCGAACTGATCGAGGAACTGGCGCTGCGTGGTGGCGGTGTCGGCGCGTTTGGTGGCTGCGCTGCGGGCGACTCCGCTGTTGCCTTGGTGCTGCGCGTCAGCGGCCGCTAAACTGGGCACTATGAGTAAAACTGTAATCTACGAAGTCAATGTGATGTTCGGTGACTGCGACCCCGCAGGCATCGTCTTCTTTCCCAACTTTGCCAAGTGGATGGATGCATCGTCGCTGCACTTCTTCATGAAGTGCGGCGTGCCGCCCTGGCGCGAACTGATCAAGACCACCGGCATCTTCGGCGATCCGCTGCTCGAGATTCAGGTCAAGTTCATGCGCCCGGCCACCTATGGCGAGACGCTGCAGATTCACACCAACATCCAGGAGTGGCGCAACAAAGCTTTCCTGTTCCGCCACGTCATCATGCGCGGTGAAGACGTGCTGTGCGAGGGCGTAGAGACGCGGGCCTTTTGCATACGGCTGCCGGGCGAGGACCGGATCCGGGCGATTGCTGTGCCGCAGATGATCAAGGCGTTGTGCCAGTGAAATTTATGGATTTCGCCAGAGATAACGACTGCCCCAATTTTGCAAATCCGCTCAGCAGGTCGAGTGGATCGGGCCGCTGTGGCACTCAGCTCCGCGGCTGTCCCCCGTCCTTCGGACTCCTCCTTTATGCCGCTG
>JBAXFI010000362.1:0-1803 GCA_037139995.1 Comamonadaceae bacterium
AAATTTGAACCCCATTCGGCAACTGTAAACAATTTTGAAACTTCAGGAGAAAAAAATGCCCATCGAAATGATTGAAGAAGTAGCGTTCAACCAAGGCACCCAGATCAAGGTCATCGGGGTCGGTGGTGGCGGCGGCAATGCGGTCGCGCACATGATTGGTTGTGCGGTACAGGGCGTGGAATTTATTTGCGCCAATACCGATGCCCAGGCGCTGGGCCGCAGCGCCGCGCACAAGGCGATCCAGCTCGGCAGCAGCGGTTTGGGCGCTGGCAGCATGCCCGACAAGGGGCGTGAAGCGGCCGAACTGGCGCTGGACGACATCCGCTCGGCCATTGCCGGTGCGCACATGCTGTTCATCACCGCCGGTATGGGTGGTGGCACCGGCACCGGCGCCGCGCCCGTGATCGCTCGCGTGGCACGCGAGATGGGTATTCTGACGGTCGGCGTTGTCACCAAGCCCTTCGATTTTGAAGGTGGCAGGCGCATGAGCAATGCCGACAGCGGCCTGACCGAACTCGAAGCCAATGTGGATTCGCTGATCGTGGTGCTGAACGAGAAACTGCTCGAAGTGCTGGGTGACGACATCACCCAGGATGAGGCGTTTGCGCACGCCAATGATGTTCTCAAAAATGCCGTCGGCGGCATTGCTGAAATCATCAATGTGCCGGGCCATGTGAACGTCGACTTCGAAGATGTACGCACCGTCATGGGCGAGCCCGGCAAGGCCATGATGGGTACGGCCATCGCCGCCGGACCGGATCGCGCCCGCATTGCGGCCGAGCAGGCGGTGGCCTGCCCACTGCTGGAAGGCATTGACCTGTCAGGCGCCAAAGGCGTGCTGGTGCTGATCACGGCGGCCAAGGGTTCGCTCAAGCTCAGCGAATCCAAGCTGGCCATGAACACCATCCGCGCCTATGCTTCGCCGGATGCGCATGTGATCTACGGCACCGCCTACGACGATGAGCTGGGTGAGCAGATTCGCGTCACCGTGGTGGCCACCGGCTTGTCGCGCCAGGGTCAGGGCCGCAAGCCCGCGATGTCGGTCGTGCCAACGGCTGTATTGCGCACCGGCACCGACAACATCGGCTTCCAGGTACCCAGCCTGAACACGAGCACCGGCGGGCAACAACCGGCCGCGCAGACGATCGGAACGCAGCCCGATTACCAGTCGATGGCGACTCCGAGCGTCTGGCGTACGCGCGACCGCAGCCAGGCTGCAGCCAAAGTGGATGCGCTGGCCTCCGGCGGCATGGATGATTTCGAGATCCCGGCGTTCCTGCGCAAACAGGCTGATTGATTGACTGTCATCCCAGCTCCTATGGCCTGTCATCCCGGGCTTGACCCGGGATCCAGTGGATGCCCCCGGATCGGAGTCCGGGGCAGGCTCCTCAGGTCCGGCATGACAGGCCACGGCTTTCGGTATGGCAGACAGCGGCAATCGTAAAATCAAAACGTGCTCAAGCAACGTACTCTCAAATCCCTGACCCGCGCCGTTGGTGTCGGCCTGCACAGTGGCCAGCGTGTGGAACTCACGCTGCGCCCGGCGCAGCCAGACACCGGCATCGTGTTCCGCAGGGTTGACCTGCCCGAGCCGGTCGATATTGTTGCCACGGCCACCGCAGTTTCTGATACCCGGCTGGCATCCACGCTGGCCAACGGCAACGCCAAGGTGCATACGGTTGAGCATTTGATGTCCGCCTGCGCCGGCCTCGGTGTGGACAATATGTACATCGACATCAACGCCGAAGAAGTGCCGATACTCGATGGCTCGGCGGCTTCTTTTGTGTTCTTGCTGCAAAGTGC
>JBAXFI010000363.1:0-1795 GCA_037139995.1 Comamonadaceae bacterium
CCGCGCATTGTGCAGCCCCTGCACGGCGGTGGCAGTCTGTTTGTGATGCCGGCAGTCGATGCCCGCGTGGCCATTACCAAGCTCATCAGTTTCATCCCCGGCAATGCGCAGCGCGGCCTGCCCGCCATCCAGGGCGACATCGTGGTGTTTGACGTCCAGACCGGCCAGCGCATCACGCTGCTTGACGGGCCCACCGTGACAGCCCGGCGCACAGCGGCAGTGTCTTTGCTGGCGGCACAAAAACTGGCGCCGCGGCGGGACGGAGCGCTGCTGATTGTTGGCGCGGGCGTGCAGGGCAAAGCCCATCTGGAAGCTTTTCACGCCGGTCTTGGTGTGCAGGAGGTGCGGGTGGCTTCCCGCAACCCGGCCAGTGCCGAGGCTTTGGTGAAGCACGCCAAAGCGCTGGGTCTTCAGGCGCGGCGCGTGATGGATCCCAATGCGGAGCTGGCCAACTGCTCCCTGGTGGTGAGCACCACGCCGGCGCAACAGGTGCTGCTGACTTCGCTGCCCCGCAGCGATGCTTTTGTCGCTGCGGTAGGCGCTTTCACGCCGCGCATGGTGGAGTGGTCAGCTGAAGTCTGCCAGCAGCTGGCGCGCACCGGAACCCTGGTGGTGGACACCCGTGATGCCGACCACGAAGCGGGTGACCTGCTGCAAGCCGGCATCGACGTCAGCGCCCTGCCCACGCTGGCCGATGTGGTCGGCCAAACCGCGGCCTGGCAACAGGCGGCACGCCCAACTGACGGGCCGGTGTTTTTCAAGAGCTGCGGCTGGGGCGGTTGGGACCTGGCTGCGGCCCGTTTATCTCTCAGAAATCACTTGCGGTGACTCACCGACAGACTCTGCAAGGCGCGGCCAATGAGTCCGTGCACATCGTAGAGCGTTGATTCAGCCAGCCCCGTGCCGTTCGGGCCGAGCTGGGTGCGCGCATCCAGGCAGATCCATTCGCCGCGGGGCCTGCGCAGCAGATGCACGCTCAGGTCCGAATTGACAAAGCTGTAGCGCTCAAAGTCGAGAATCGCGCTGATGCCGTTGCCGGAATCTGCCGCCACGGCAACACGCTGGTACTCGCTTGGCACCTCCTGGTCCAACAGAGGGTGGCGCAAGCGGAACCAGATGGCGCTCGGGCCGTTGAACATGCGGCCATGCGCAATCCGCGTCTCGACCAGGTCAGCGTAACCCACGTGTTTGCCAGCGAAGGGAAAGGTGCAGGGCACCGATTCCTCAGGTGTTTTTGGCGCCAGTGGCAAGGGATGGCCTTGCAGGCCCTCAGGAAGAGGCAATTCGTTCTCACGCTGGACCAGCGCGGTGAATCGGGCGACTTCTTTCGCGCCGGCCAGCAGGCGCGCCGAAAAATGCCCGGCGTTGCGACCAGCGTAGTCGGTCGCGACCTCGATTGCGAGTTCGCCGATAGGCACCGGACGCAGCAGGTTGGCGGTGAGGCGTGCGATGTGGGTCAGGCCATGCCCCACGGCGGCCTGCTCGATGGCGCGGCAGACCAAGGCAATGGGCGGGCCGGCGTGCTGGTGCTCCGGGTGCCAGGGGCCGCGCGTCAACACGCTGGCGCGGTAGTTGCCGTTGCTCAGCAGTTCGTAGGCGCTGCTGGGCAGGGCGCGGGTGGACATGGTCAATTCAGACTCCAGGATCTTGTCGGTGCCTCGACTTTAGCGTAAGCACTTCGAATGCACCGTGAATCCGCGGACGGGATAATGACCGCTGCACAAGAAGACCGAGGCAAACCAGTGATCACCAACGCATTTGACGAACAACTGACCCGGTGGCGGCACCACCTGCA
>JBAXFI010000364.1:0-1790 GCA_037139995.1 Comamonadaceae bacterium
TTCCCTGATGGCCACTTCAAATTCCCCCACCTTTGGCCAGTCAAATTCCCCCAGGCAGGACGGCTAAATTATCGATCTTTTGGTTTGGCGGGTTCTGGCTTCCTTTCTTGGTAGTTTCTGCGTTTGCTCTTTGGTTTTTTTAGACGGCTGTTTGGCAAGCGGTAGCGCGTCAGGCCGAAGGCGAAACGCCGGGAAGCGGTGGACAACTGTCGCACCGGTGCGCAGCACCGGCTGTCCACAGGTCAGTCCTGTGGGCAGGACCGTTGTCCACGGCGCTCGAGTGGGATCACGTTGCTGCGGCACTGGTAAGGCGCTTGACAGCCTCCTTCAGGCGGTAACTCTTACCCTCGAACGCTAGCAGGGCCGAGCGATGCATCAGCCGATCCAGAATGGTCGTACTCATCGTGTGGTCACCCAGGTATTTGCCCCAGTCTTCGACGATCCGGTTGGAGGTCACCACGATGGAGCGGCGCAGCTTGTAGCGCCGGTGCACTACCGTCTGCAGCAACTCGGCGGCGCCATCTGAGATGCGCCGGGCCAGAAACAAATCGTCGAGCACCAGCAGGTCAGCTTCGAGCATCCCTTTGAGCAGTTTGGTCTGCTCCGCTGGGCTGGCCAGGCAGTAGTGCGCAAACACACTGTCGGCCTCCACGTAACGCACACCGTAGCCCTGCAAGGTGGCCTGGTAGGCGAGCGCTTTGGCAATATGGCTCTTTCCGGTGCCGGGCTTGCCAATGAGCAGCCCATTGATGCCTTCGGCGATGAATTTGAGGGTGTGCAACTCAAAGCACGCCTGACGAGGCACCTTCGGGTTGAAGTGCCAGTCAAAGTCTGTCAGGCTCAGTCGTTCATCGAGTCCGCAATGCTTGAACCGCCGCTCGGTGAGTCGAGAGCGGCGCAAGTCTTGCTCATCTTGCAGCAGCATACAGAACGTTTCCATGAAGGGCTGTTGGCTGGCTTGGGCTTGCAGGACACGGGTGTCCAGGGTGGCGGCCATTCCTGACAAACGTAGCTCTATCAGGGCCCGTCCAATCTCTTGTTTGTTCAATGCCATAGGGTTGCCTCTACTTGGGTTTGTGCTTGGGTTGCTGCTTGGGTCGATGCCAGACTGGTGCTTTGTTGTGCACCCAGGGTGAACAGATCAGCGTAGTCATCACCAGCGCGGATCAGCGCATGGCTCTGGGTCAGTGGCAATTGACTTGGATTGGGCGCGTCGAGCAGGACCAGCGCCTCCTCCATGAGCTGCTCTGTCAAGGTTTTGACATGGCCGTAGCTGTACACGCCCTCCTTCATGGCGCGTGCGCAGGCGGCTTCGATCAGCCTGCGGGGGTAGCGCCGTACCAGTCCAACAATGCCCCACATCTTGCGCTGACCGACACGCCCTTCACGCTCAAACAAGGTCTCGCACAGCTTGTGGGTGTCCACACCAATGGCCTTGGCCTGACCCAGAATTCGCTGTGTCTCACGCGAGGGGTTGAAGACGCGCTCGTTCATGGGCAGCACCACGGTGCCGGGTTTCTCAGCCCGGTCATGCGTGCGAAGCACGGTTTGCGTCTTGATGTCACGGATTTCCAGGCGACGTGCAAAAAGGCGTACCAGCACCCGACTCCCAATGGCTGCCGGACGGGCGGCATAACTGCTGTGATCCACGCGAACGCACGAGTCGTCGTTGACGGTGCACTGGCCCTCGGTGAAGTATTGCATGCCAAGCAGTGGCAGTGACAACAGATGGGGCTTCTCTTCCTGGAACATGGCCTCGACCTGGCGGCGCTCGCTGCCGTGAATGCGCT
>JBAXFI010000365.1:0-1787 GCA_037139995.1 Comamonadaceae bacterium
ATCGAAGAACGCGAGGCAATCAATGCCGGTCGCTGGTTTTCGGCTCTTTCACCCTCACTAAGGCACGATATTCTCCGATGCGCCTATGTCAAACGCTACAAGGACGGCGAGCTCATCACGGCTCGGGGCGAGCAGCCGCAGGAGTGGATTGCCTGTGCGCGCGGTGCCGTGCGGGTCAGCTCGACCTCGATTTCGGGCAAGCAGATCACGCTGACCTATGTCGAGCCGGGCATCTGGTTTGGCGATGTGGCGATCTTCGACGGCGACCGTCGCACACACGATGCCTATGCGCATGGCGACAGCACCATTTTGTGCGTGGCCAGAGCGGACTTCAAGAAGATACTGGCGCTGCATGCCGAGTTGTACGAGGCGCTGCTGCGACTGCACGCCAGGCGCATACGCCAGCTCTACGGTCTGGTGGAAGACCTCAACACCTTACCGCTGCGGGCGCGCCTGGCCAAGCAGCTGCTGCACCTGCTGCGCAGCTACGGCATCCCGTCACTGAGCAACAGCACCGAGATGCGCATCGGGCTGCAGTTGGCACAGGAGGAGTTGGCCCAGTTACTGGGCGCCTCCAGACAGCGCGTCAATCAGGAGCTCAAGTCGATGGAGCGCGAAGAGGCGATCCGGATCGAACCCGGCGGTCTGGTCATTCGCAACCGAGAAGCCCTGATGCGCATTATTGAAGCGGACACCTGAACCTACCCGGATGATGACTACACCATGAGCGATTTTGATCATTTCGTCGGCACACGCCCGGTCTCCGAAGGCCAGGCCTTTGACGTCGCCGCGCTTTCAGTCTGGCTGGAGCAGCATCTGCCCGGGTTTAGTGGTCCCCTGAGCGTCGAATCTTTCAAGGGTGGCCAGTCGAATCCGACCTACAAGCTGAGTACCCCAACGCAGCACTACGTGATGCGCGCCAAGCCCGGGCCGGTGGCCAAACTGCTGCCCTCGGCGCACGCCATCGAGCGCGAATTCGCGGTCATGAGCGGTCTCTATGGCACCGATGTGCCGGTGCCACGCATGTACTGTCTGTGCGAAGACGAGGCCGTCATTGGGCGCGCCTTCTACATCATGGAGTTCATGCCGGGGCGCGTGCTCTGGGACCAGAGCCTGCCGGGCATGAGCACACAGGAGCGCGCCGCCATCTACCAGGAAATGAACCGGGTCATTGCGGCGCTGCACACGGTCAAGTTTGCCGAGCGCGGACTCGCCGGCTATGGCAAGCCGGGCAACTACTTTGAACGCCAGATAGGGCGCTGGAGCAAGCAGTATGCGGCCTCAGCTGACGGCGCCGGCCCGATGTCGCAACCGACGCGCGAAATGGATCAGTTAGTGCAATGGCTGCCGCAGCACATCCCGGAGATGGCTCGCGCCACCGAACTGGTCAGCATCGTGCACGGTGACTTTCGACTGGACAACCTGATGTTTCACCCAACCGAGCCGCGCATTGTGGCGGTGCTGGATTGGGAACTCTCCACGCTCGGGCACCCGCTGGCGGACTTCAGCTACCACTGCATGGCCTGGCATATTCCACCGGGCTCGTTTCGCGGTATTGGCGGGCTCGATGTCGCCAGCCTCGGCATCCCGACGGAAGACGAATACATACGGCTGTACTGCGAACGCACGGGTCTGACCACACCGCAGGCGCTCAAGGCAGACTGGAATTTCTACATGGCCTATAACCTGTTTCGCATCGCCGCCATCCTGCAGGGCATCGCCAAACGCGTTGAAGCGGGTACCGCCGCCAGTGCG
Organism: Comamonadaceae bacterium; assembly: GCA_037139995.1. Classification (GTDB taxonomy): domain Bacteria; phylum Pseudomonadota; class Gammaproteobacteria; order Burkholderiales; family Burkholderiaceae_C; genus Rhodoferax. The sequence continues at coordinate 1,756 of JBAXFI010000365.1, forward strand.
CAGGCGGTCAGTTCCGCCGCTGGCGTCAAGCC
>JBAXFI010000366.1:0-1776 GCA_037139995.1 Comamonadaceae bacterium
CTGCCCCCCCTGATCCAGGCCTTGCTGGACCCGCAGCGCTATGCGCACACCGTGCCAGAAGTCGAACTGGTGCAAACCCATATTTCATGGGTCTTGCTGGCGGGTGAGTTTGCCTACAAGATCAAGAAGCCGCTGCAACTGCCCTTTCTGGACTTCAGCACACTGGCGAAGCGCAAAGCCGCTTGCCTTGACGAGCTGCGCCTGAACCGCCGCTATGCGCCCGAGCTCTACCTTGATGTCGTCGCGCTCTTCAACTCCGAGCAGGACCCGCGCTTCGCCGGGCCGGGTGAGGCGATCGAATACGCGGTCAGGATGCGACGCTTCGATGAAGCCGGCCGCCTCGACCGGGTCTGTGCCCGGGGTGAACTAAGACCCGCCCATTTGTCCGCTCTGGCCGCCACGCTGGCCGTCTTTCATGAGACGGCCGCGCGTGCCACACCGGCCACGCGCTTCGGATCAGTCAGCGCCATCCTGGCCCCGGCGCTGGAGAACTTTGACGAGCTGATGCAGCTCAGCACGGCGCCCGGGTTGCCGGAGCGACTCCAGTCGCTGCGCAGCTGGACGCAAGCGCAGCACCAACAGCTGACAGCCCTGATGCGCTCGCGCAAGGAGGCCGGTCTGGTGCGCGAGTGCCATGCTGATCTGCACCTGGCTAATCTGGTCCTGATCGGTGAGCAGGTGCAGATGTTCGACTGCATCGAATTCAATGAAGACCTGCGCTGGATCGACGTGACCAGTGATATCGCCTTCCCCTATGTCGACCTGTTGGCCCGCAAGCAAGGCGGCTTGGCCAACTGGTTCGTCAACGAGGTGCTGAGCCAAAGCGGCGATTACGGAGCAGCTGCGCTGCTGCGCTTTTACGCGGTTTACCGCGCGCTGGTGCGTGCCAAGGTGGCGTCTCTGCGCTTGCTCCAGGTAGCGGGCGACGCGAGCGAGGTGCTGGCCTACGTTGCGTTGGCAGAACGGCTGGCCGCGCCGCCTCCGGCGCGGCTCGTGATCACACATGGCTTGTCGGGTTGCGGCAAAACCAGCGCGACCAATGAACTGCTGCAAAACGACCCAAACGCATCCACTCTGCGCCTGCGCTCGGATGTAGAACGCAAGCGCCTGGCCGGCCTCCTTAGCACAGCGCCAAGCGGCTCGCCGCTGGACGGCGGCATTTACAGCGCTGCCGCACAGCGGCAAACCTACACGCGTCTGCACACCCTGGCTGGCCTGTTGCTGCGCGCTGGCTGGTCGGTGATCGTCGATGCCACCTTCCTCAAACGCAGTGAGCGCGACGCCTTTCGTGCCCTCGCCCAAGACCTGGGCCTGGCATTCGAAATCCTGGCACCACAGGCCAGCGCCGATCAGCTGCGCCAGCGCATCCAGGCGCGCAGCGTGCTGGGGCATGACGCCTCCGAAGCGACGCTGGAAGTGTTGGAGAGGCAAATTCGCACGATCGAGCCGCTGGGCGCCGACGAGCAGTAGGCGCTCGAACTGTCTGCGGCAATGGAGCGACAGGGGCCGAGCAGGTGAATCAGGCCGCTACCAGCCATTGTTCAATCTCTCGCGACTCGGAACGCCTCCATTTTGTCCGCAAGCGTGGCATTGGACAATGCTCCCACGTGGCTGTTCACCAAATGTCCGCTCGCGTCGTAAAACAGGGACGTAGGCATGGCCGTCGAGCCGATGGCCCGGCCCAGTTCGCTGCCGGCATCAATCAGGACGTTTTCAAGTTTGAGTTGCGAACTGCTCAGGTAGCGCTGAACCTTGGCCGCGTCATCGCCCTGGCTG
>JBAXFI010000367.1:0-1775 GCA_037139995.1 Comamonadaceae bacterium
GTCATTGCGAGCGCAGCGCGGCAATCCAGTGAATTCATGGATCGCCACGGCCTAAGGGCCTCGCGATGACGAGAGCGCAGGCCGCGCTACGTCGCCTCCAACGGCATGATCGCGCTGTTGACGGTGGGCTATTTTCAGCAGTATTCGCGTTGGAGCGGTAGCGTCACCGACGCAGTGCTAGGTGTCCTGATCTGCAGCGCGCTCTGGAGCACAACCCTGTTTGCCGTGACGCAGCTTGACCTGGACAGTGGGCGCATTGGCCGTGTTGGGAGTGCTGCTGTGGTTCAACCGGGTGTTGCGGATCACTGCGCTGACGCCGTATCTGCTGGGCGGTGCGGTCATGTGGTTCTTGATCGCCCCTCTTTGCACTGGCCAACACCGGCGTTGTCTTTGATCCGCAGTGGCGGCAAAGCCTTGGCGAGGCCAACAGTCTGGGCATCATTGCCGGACTGGTCCTTGGCAAACCGGTTGGCATCGTGTTGCTGAGTTACCTTGCCGTCACAACAGGTCTGTGCCGCTTGCCGGCGGATCTGAGCTGGCGTCACCTCATCGGTCTGGGCTTGTTGGCTGGCATCGGTTTCACCATGTCGATCTTCATTGCCAACCTGGCATTCACCGGTCAGCCGGAGATCATCAATGCATCAAAGATGGCCATTTTGGTCGCCTCTGTGTCTGCTGGCCTGTTGGGAATGCTTTGGCTCACGCTGGTGGTCCCAAGAACTGAGCGCCTCAGCTGCTGACTTGGTACGCCCGCGGTACATCGCCCCAGGTCGGATCAGGCTTCCAGTCTCTGACCCATCCAGGCAATTCATCAGCCGGCATCGGGTGTGCTATGCCGTAGCCCTGCGCCAGCTCGCAGCCGAGTTCAAGCAGCATGGAACCATGCTGCACGGTCTCCACCCCTTCGGCAATCACTTTCAGGTCAAAGGCGCTGGCCAGTTTGAGTACGCCGATCAGAATCAAGAGGTTGTCGCTGCTGTCAAGCATGTCACGGATGAAGTTCTGCTCGATCTTGAGGTACTTCACCGGCAGCTTCTTCAAACCCGTCAGAGACGAGTGGCCGCTGCCAAAGTCGTCGAGTGCGCATTCAACGCCGATGGCCCGGCACTCTTGAATGACTTTCGATACGGGAACCAGATCATCGGTCGTGCTGCCTTCCAATAGTTCGAGTTCCAGACAGCCTGGCCTGACCGCAGGGTGTGCTGCGAGTGCCTCGCGCAGGCGCTGCACAAAGTCCGCCTGCATCAAATGGCGCCTGCCGATATTGACGCTGACGGTCATGTCCAGTCCGACTTCTCGCCAGCTTTCCATCTCAGCCAAAGCGCTCTCGATCACCCATTGCCCCAACTTGACGGCCAGCGGGTGGTCTTCGATCATCGGCAGAAAGTCTGCCGGGGGCACCAGTCCCTTTTGCGGATGCCGCCAACGGATCAGCGCCTCAACGCCGATCACCTCTCCGGTGCGCAGGTTCACCTTGGGCTGGTACTGCAACACGAACTCGCCTTCACTCAGGGCGCGTTCGATACTTTGCATGCTTTCATGACGCGCCCGCACGTTGCGGTCCTGCTCGGCATCAAAGACGTGAAAGCGGCTCTTGCCGGCTTGTTTGGCCTGGTACATGGCCTGATCGGCCTGACGCAGCAGTTGATCGGGCTCTAAGTCCTGTGCCTGCGCCTGCGGGTAGAAGGTGACGCCCAGGCTGGCTGAGACCTGCAGTTGTGCCTGACCAAACTGGAACGGTCTGGCTGCGGCGTCGAGCAAGCGGTTGAGCATGG
>JBAXFI010000368.1:0-1771 GCA_037139995.1 Comamonadaceae bacterium
CAGCAGTTCCAAATGTGGAATTGGTTAGCGTAAGTTTTGCGCAATCACAGCCCGAATCGCTTGCGGGCTGACAAAATCATCATTTGCGTCTGCCTGCTACGAGGCCACACAGGCCGTTTAGCAAGACAGATGGCCTTCAGATCAGCCGACGCGTAGTCAGTCGAGCCGAAAGGTGCGCCATTTCGCGACGCATCTGGGTCCGGTGAACGTTTCTACCAGTGTTTGCTGCTCAACAAAGCTCAGAGTCAGGTTCGCAACTCGCCAGAACGCCAGTCAGCATCTTGCTGTTTGGCTCGTTTGGCCGACGAGCAGCGACTCGACGTCAGAGCAGATGATCAAAATATAAGTCCAGAAGCGCTTCGACCTCTGGTTGCGCAATAGTTGCGCTAGCCCGGCGACAAGTCCAGTCCGTTTAGCATGAAGTCCAGGAGGCTGTCCCAGCTCGTGAACCGCGAGTACCGCGTGAGGGTGCGGAAGTCATCAAAGAACGTCTTGCGGGTGCCGAGTTCTTGGCGTAACCGCCGATACTTCTCGCTGGTCAGATCCATGACGGTGTGCAGCAGAAAGGCGAGCACGTTGAGGACGATAAGCACGCTGGCGAGATAGTGTTGGCCATGGCCGAAGTTATGTTCGAGATGATAGCCGTGATTTTTGAGGGTGTTGTGGTTTTCGTTTTCCGTTTTCCAGCGGGCGCGGCCCGCCTGAATGATCGGCTTGACGGTATCGGCCGTGAGGGTGTGGTTGGTGCCGAAGCCGTTGTGGTAGAGGAGTTCCTGCGTACCGGCATGGGTGATGGTCACCTCGCAGAAATTGATCGCGAGAGCATCGGGGCCTGCGCGCAGCGGCACTTGGTTGACGTAGCGACACTGCCAGTGTTCGTAGAAGCGGCCGTTCCAGTGCCGCAGGCTGACATGGGCCACGCCGCCAAGCTTCTCCTGCAGGTTTACCTCCTCATACAGGGTTGTATGCGAGTCTGGCTTACAAGTCATGATGAAGTTGAGGTTCAGGCGCCGCAACAAGGCACAGGTGGGCTGCTTGCAGTGCAAGTCATCCGTCAAGATCGTGACCTGGAAGGGCTGGAAGTCGGCGGCATGGCGTTCGAGCCAGCGTTTGATGGCGTTCTGCTCACAGTCTTGCTTGGTGGCCCCGTCTTGCGGGGTGATGAATTCGGGCTCCAGCGAGATGACTTGCGGATTGTCTGGTGCGACGAGCACCGGCAGCAGGGCGACATGACTGTAGGTGGTCTGGTCGCCGTGGGTGGTCTCGCTACATTGCGGACAATGAATCTCAGCGGAGGAAAAGTAATGCACCCCGTCCAGGCCGATCAACAGGTTGTTGGCAAACGCTTGGTAAGGCTGCAAGTAACCACCGGCCTTGAGACGCTGCAGGATCGTGTGGAAAGGCGGATAGAAGTGCTCCGGCGCCAGCGGGTCGAGCAGGTTACGGATGTGGGGATCGCTCGGCGTCTTGGTGGCGCCAAACAGGCTGGCTGCATTGGCGCGCCCGTTCGGCCGCCGTGCGTCTCGGCGACGTGCCAAGAAGGAACGGGATTGGCTGAAAAAGACAAGCAAGGCAGCCCAGGCCCCATCGGCCAGGGCATAGATGCAATTGCGGCCCCGCCGGTGCTCCGGTAAAACCGCAAATGTGGCGGCGAGCAACTTCGTGACTTGGGCTTGCGAAAGATCGGCTCCCATCGGACGCTCCTTGTGGTGACTGAGGCACCATTCTAACACGCTTGGCTGCAGCCCCCAATCCACATTTGGAACTGCTG
>JBAXFI010000369.1:0-1769 GCA_037139995.1 Comamonadaceae bacterium
TGCATGGCCATGTTGCGGGACTCAGCGCTGGCGCAAGATATCGCCCAGGAGGTCTTCCTTCGGGTCTGGCGATTCCTGTCCCACTACGACGCCCGTATTGGTGCCTTTTCTACCTGGATTTTTGCCATTGCGCGCAACCAGTGTCTGTCGGCCTTGAACAAACCGCATGCGTGCGAGGTCTCGCTCGATGAGTCCGAAGTGTGGCAACAGGCGACACAGATCCCCGTTCCCTCTGCCACAAACGATGCTGCCTCCCTGATCTGGCTTCGCAGTCTTGTGGATGCCTTGCCGTCAACGTATCGCACCACGCTGACGCTCTACTATTTTGAGGAGTGCTCGGTGGCGGAGGTGGCGAACTTGCTTGGAGTACCCGAGGGCACGGTTAAAACCCACCTGCGGCGCGCGCGCATCATGCTGCACCAGGCCTTGAAGCAGCACGGCCTGGCTGATTTCACACTGTGGTCATGAGGAGGACGAACTATGTCTGATGACTTTTCCATGCCGGTTGACGCTTGCGCGAGTTCAAGCGACCCTGGTTCCATCGACCGCGCGTTGCGCCAAATCATCGTGCCGCCCTCATTGCCACCAGGTTTCAGGTCAAAGCTGATGGCGATCGCCTCGACCGATGGTCTTCAACTGGAAACACGCCGCTTTGACCTGGCAGTTGAGCATCAAAGGGAGATCCAGCGACTACAGTCAGGCTATGTTCAGCTGCGGCGTCACAGCCTTGCCCTCGTCATTGCAAGCACGTTTGCCGCAGGCGTGTGCGCGAGCTTGCTGCTGCCCTGGCTTTATAAGCAGGCTGGATCTGATCTTTCGCTCACCATGCCGCTCGTCGCCGCCGTGATCGGAGCGGCGGCAGGTGCAAGCATCTGGATTGAGCGCTTCGGTCGCGCAGCACGGTAGTCTGCTGCTGATCAGGCGCTGCGCCAACTTTGATGCAAGAGGCGCAGGACACCTCGATAGCGGAGCCCTTCTCAGCTCAAGCTAATCCGGGCTCACGATGACTTATCTACTGGTATCGATCTACTACCTGAGCTTCGGACTTTCTTGGCACAAGACTACCAGCAAGAAAAGTACTCCGGCATCATTCCCCTCGTCACCATTGGGTTTCACACTCGACCCATCGCTGACTCATCCATCCAGACGGCATTTGCAAGCAGTTTGACTTGAAAAACGGAGGGAATCATCATGAAGTTCAATCGCCTTTTCACCATAGCAGTCCTGCCATTGGCCAGTGTTGGTACAAGTTTTGCCAACAGCTACGACCTGCCGGTCTATGCCACCAGCTACCAGGCGTTTGGGTACGCCCCGCACAACAACGCCTCAATCTCAACAGATGGCACGTTCAGCGACACCTTCACCATCATGACGGCATCGACCGAGAGGCTACAGATCGTGGGCTATAACGGCATCAGTGGGTTGACCGCCCAATGGTCGGGTGGTGGCTCTTCATTTTCTTCTGGCTCGCCCGACGTGTTCGCACCAGCAGCCTGGTTAGGAAACTCCGTGTGGGTTTTGAATGGTCAAGTTGCCAGTGCGAATACGCCTTACACGCTGACGATTTCAGGGAAGGTGACTAACTGGTACGGTACCGCAAGCAACCCCAACTGGATTGGAGACTACCAGCTGGGTTTTGGCGGACCTCCTGTCACTGCGGTACCCGAGCCGGAAACCTACGCCCTGCTTCTGGCAGGGTTGGGACTGGTTGCTGCCGTTGTGCGTAGACGCCGCTGAGTGCTTCTTTTGTTAGGGTCGAGGGTTCAAAA
>JBAXFI010000370.1:0-1768 GCA_037139995.1 Comamonadaceae bacterium
GTCCGGCCCGGATCAAGGCGTGGATGATCTTCTCGTCGGTCAAGGCGTTCATCTTCGCGACAATTCTGGCGTCGCCTCCGCTCGCTGCCAGCTGTGCCAGATCGTTGATTTTCTCGACCAGCTTGGAGTGCAGGTAGAAAGGCGCCAGCAGCACCCGGTTCAGCTTTGGAAGGCGGCTGTGACTGGCCAGGTGAACAAAGATATTTTCCACATCCGCCGTCAACAGTGGGTCAGCAGTCAGGTGACTCCAGTCGGTGTAAAGGCGCGCGGTTCGCGGGTTGTAGTTGCCGGTGGAAAGGTGCGCGTAACGTTTGAGCTGCTTGCCCTCGCGGCGCGTGATCAGCATCATCTTGGCGTGCGTCTTCAAACCAACAACGCCATACAGAACCTGTGCCCCGATCGACTCCAGCATCTCGGACCAGTTGATGTTGGCCTCTTCGTCAAAGCGGGCTTTCAGCTCCACGACCACGGTCACTTCCTTGCCACGCCGCACCGCCTCGCGCAACAAATCCATCAGTTCCGAATCACTGCCGGTGCGGTAAATGGTCTGCTTGATGGCGAGCACCTGCGGGTCGTTGACGGCTTCGCGCAGGAAACCCAGCACGGCATCAAAACTCTCGAATGGCTGATGCAGCACGACATCACCCGCTTTGAGCTTTTCAAAGAACGAAGCGCCGGGGGACAGCTGTGTCGGGTAGCACGACTGGTAGGTTGGAAAGCAGAGCTTGGGCGCATCCACCAGGTCGATCAACTGCGTCAAGCGCACCAGATTGACGGGGCCGGGAACCCGGTACAAGGCGCCTTCAGGCAGTTCAAACTGCTTCAACAGGAAATCCGAAAGATGGACCGAACAACCGGCCGACACTTCCAGGCGCACGGCCTGACCATAGTGCCGATGCTGCAGCCCGTGGCGCAGAGCGGTACGAAGGTTCTTGACGTCTTCCTCATCAACCGCCAGGTCGGAGTGACGCGTCACGCGGAATTGAGAAAACTGCCCGACATCGCGACCCGGAAACAACTCCGCCAGGTTGCCGCGAATCACGCTCGAAAGCGATACAAAGTAGTTGCGATGCCCGGAGACTTTTTCCGGCATGCGTATCATGCGCGGCAAGACCCGAGGCACCTTGACGATGGCAATATCGTTTTCGCGACCGAAGGCATCGCGCCCGCCCAGGCGCACGATGAAATTGAGCGACTTGTTGGCTACTTCCGGGAAGGGATGCGACGGGTCCAGCCCCACTGGCAGCAACAGGGGTTTGACTTCGCGTTCGAAATATTGCCTGACCCAGCGCCGCTGGGCCGCGTTGCGTTCACCATGGGAAACGATCTTGATGCCCTGCGCTTCCAGCGCCGGTATCAAGTCGTCGTTGTACAACGCGTACTGGCGCATGACCAAGGCATGTGCGGTTTGCGACAGGCGATTGAATGACGCGACCGAAAACAGACCTTTGTCGTCCCTGCGCTGGCAAGCCACCAGATGAGGCTCGGCCCGGACTTCAAAGAACTCGTCCAGATTGGAAGACACGATGCACAGGTAGCGCATCCGCTCCAGCAAGGGAACGTCCTTGCGATGTGCCCAGTCAAAGACGCGCTCGTTGAACGCCAGGATGCTCTGATCGCGGTCCAGCAACGCCACCTCAGACGAAGCTGCGATCAATTTCGGCTGACGAGAGAAAGAAGACATACCGTCTTGCGCCCATTATTTCAAATATGTGACCGATTATTGAATAGTTAAATGACAAGCTTGTGACAAGACCCAATCAGAGCC
>JBAXFI010000371.1:0-1767 GCA_037139995.1 Comamonadaceae bacterium
CTTGCCGCAGGTACCCCATGCCGCACACGCGCTATGCGCTGGCCTACGACGCACTTCACACCATGTATTCAAAGGACGAGTTGGCTGACAGGATGCCCCCTCCGGCAAATCGCCCCCAATTCGAGGCCGACTTGCGCGCTCTGGTCCGCTCGATCAGGGCCTGAGCAGCGACTTGGCCCGTTCGCAGGCTAGCAGAATGCGCTCAGGCGTGGCCGGTGCCACCAGATCCACGCGAGCGCGGTGCTGCGCCGAGGCGCTCACAGCGTCACGCAGGGCGAAGAAAACCGATAGTGCGTTCATCAGCGGCGGCTCACCCGTGGCTTTGCTGCGATGCGGCGTCGGCTTCACGTTCATGCCATCAAACAGACTGACCTTGAAGTGTTCCGGAACATCGCCGGCGACCGGGATCTTGTAAGTACTGGGGCCATGCGTCAGCAACTTGCCCTGCTTGTCCCAGATGCACTCTTCCATCGTCAGCCAGCCCATGCCCTGAATGTAGGCACCCTCAATCTGGCCCTTGTCGATGGCCGGGTTGATGCTCTGCCCGACGTCGTGCACGATGTCAGCCGCCCTGAGCCACCACTCGCCACTGCGGGTGTCGATTTCGACCTCCGTCACCGCCGCACCGTAGCAGTAGTAGTAAAAGGCGCGACCCTGCAGCGTATTGAAGTCGTACTGGATGTCGGGCGTCATGTAGAAGCCCGTGACGCTCAGACTGACGCGGTCCAGCCAGGCCTGCAGGACCACTTTCTGCCAGGGAATGGGTGCGACGGCACTTGACGCGGCGCGCGCGTAACCGGCACCGAATTCCACAGCTGCCGCTTCGCACCCCAGCAGCCGCGCCGCTACGGGCTTGAGCCGGGCGCGCAACTGGTCGCAGGCGTTGTTGATGGCACCGCCGTTGATGTCGGCGCCGCTGGAGGCTGCTGTGGCACTGGCATTCGGTACTTTCTGTGTGTCGGTGCCGGTGACGCGCACCAGACTCACAGGGATGCCCAAGCCGTCGGCGGCCACCTGCGCCATCTTGGTGTTCAGGCCCTGGCCCATTTCGGTGCCGCCGTGGTTCACACTGACCGAGCCGTCCTGATAAACGTTGACCAGCGCGCCGCCCTGATTGAGCATGGTGGCGGTAAACGAAATGCCGAACTTCAGCGGCACCAGTGCCAGACCGCGCTTGCGGTACTTGCTTTGCGCATTGAAGTTGGCAACGGCTTCGCGCCGCGCCGGGTAGTCGGCCTGGCTGGCCACCTGGTCAATCACCTGGTCACCAACCCAGTCCTCAATGGTCTGCCCGTACTGCGTGGTCATGGAGCCGGCGTCGCCTGAGAGCGCGGGGTCGCGGTACAGGTTGACGCGACGAATCTCCAGCGGGTCCTTGCCGAGCTTGTGCGCAATTTCCTCGATCACGGTCTCGATGCCAAACATGCCCTGTGGGCCGCCAAAGCCGCGAAAAGCGGTGGCGCTTTGCATGTTCGTCTTGCAGCGGTGGCTGATGATCTTGAGGTGCGGCAGGTAGTAGCAGTTGTCTATGTGCAGCAGCGCGCGGTCGTTCACCGGACCGGAGTAGTCGGTGCTGTAGCCGCAGCGCGAGGCCAGCACCACATCAATGCCCAGGATGCGACCGCTGTCATCGAAGCCGCAGTCGTAGTCGATGCGAAAGTCGTGGCGCTTGCCGGTGATCATCATGTCGTCGTCGCGATTGACGCGCAGCTTGACCGGGCGCTTGAGCTTGAAGGCGGCCAGTGCAGCACTTTGCGAGAAGATGCT
>JBAXFI010000372.1:0-1764 GCA_037139995.1 Comamonadaceae bacterium
CCGCACAAAGCGTCCAGCGAGTTTCGTTTGCCTGGAAACATCTCCTTGGCCAAGGCCAGCGTATCGGTCACGCTGAGCACGACTTCGCGCAGGGGCGCACGCCCTAGCAATGCCAGTTCCTTGTTCAGAAAACCCATATCGAAGGGGGCGTTGTGAATGATGATTTCAGCCCCCTGCAAGTAGGCCAGCAGATCATCTGCCACGGCCTCAAAAACCGGTTTGTCACGCAGGAACTCGCTGGTCAGCCCGTGCACTTTAAGCGCCTCTTCGTGACTGTCACGCCCCGGATTGAGGTAAAAATGCTTGTTGTTGCCCGTCAGCTTGCGGTTGAGCAGTTCGACACAGCCAATCTCGATGACGCGGTCACCGTTTTCCGGAGACAGGCCCGTGGTTTCGGTGTCCAGAAATATTTGACGCATGAGTCAGTGATTTTCTTTGGCGTGGTTGATTGAATAGCGGGGGATCTCGACCACCACATCGGTCTGCGCCAGGTAGGCCTGGCAGCTCAGGCGCGACTGTGGCTCCAGGCCCCAGGCGCGGTCCAGCAGGTCTTCCTCGTTCTCGTCAAGTTCATTGAGCGAGGCAAAGCCCTCGCGCACGACGACGTGGCAGGTGGTGCAGGCACAACTCATGTCACAGGCGTGATCGATGGCGATGTTGTTGTCCAGCAGGGCCTCGCAGATAGAGGTGCCGGCTGGCGCGGAAATTTCAGCGCCTTGCGGACAATAGTCCGGGTGCGGCAGGATTTTGATGGTGGGCATGTGTTTTCAGCTCGATCAGTTTCAGACCGTCTCAATGTTCTTGCCGGCCAGCGCTCGTTGAATGCCGCGATTCATGCGCAGGGCAGCAAAAGCTTCAGTCCCTTTGGCCAGCGTCTGGGTCGCCGCTTCAATCGCCGCCGCATCGTCCAGCGCTCGCGCCGTGTTGACAGCAGCCATCAGGACATCGATGGTGGCGCGCTCGGCGTCGGACAGCAAATCGCCATCCGCCGCCAGCGCGCTCAGCGTGGCCAGCAGCATGCGATCACCATCCACCCGCGCTTCGACCACGGCGCGGGTCTTCATGTCTGCATCGGCGGTACTGAAACTTTCCTGCAACATGCGCGCGATCTGTTCATCCCCCAAACCGTAGGAAGGCTTGACGTCAATCTGTGCCTGCACGCCGCTGATCTGCTCTTTCGCACTGACGTTCAACAGGCCATCCGCATCGACCGTGAAGGTGACGCGAATGCGCGCGGCTCCGGCAGCCATCGGTGGAATACCGCGCAACTCAAATCGCGCCAGACTGCGGCAATCACTCACCAGGTCGCGTTCGCCTTGCACCACGTGCAGGGCCAGCGCTGTCTGGCCGTCCTTGTAGGTGGTGAAGTCCTGCGCCTTGGCCGTTGGAATGGTTTCGTTGCGCAGCACGATGCGCTCGACCAGCCCACCCATGGTCTCGATACCCAGTGATAGCGGAATCACGTCGAGCAAGAGCAAATCACCGCCGGGGTTGTTGCCGGCGAGCTGATTGGCCTGAATCGCCGCACCCAGCGCGACCACTTCGTCAGGGTTGAGGTTGTTCAGCGGCGCGCGACCAAAAAAGTCGGCCACTGCCTGCTGAATCTGCGGCATGCGGGTCGAGCCACCAACCATCACAACGCCCTTGATGTCGTCCTTGCCCAGCCGCGCATCGCGCAGCGTCTTGCGCACCGCAGTCATCGTGCGTTGTGTCAGCTCAGCGGTGAGTTTCTCGAACTGCTCATTAACCACTTCGAACCTGACG
>JBAXFI010000373.1:0-1761 GCA_037139995.1 Comamonadaceae bacterium
CCGTCCGTTGTCTGCACTGTCTGCTGGTGAATGCGTTTGAGCTGCTCAAGCAGTGTGCTGGGTGACTCTGAGCTGTTGGCTGCCTTGAGCCGCATGCGCATTACCCGGTAGAGGATCAACGCCATGAAGCAGACCAAGGCATGCGAGCGAATCCGCTGGGGTAGCCGGTGGTACACCGGGCCAATCTCGATGTCAGACTTGAGCACCCGAAAGCCGCGTTCAATATCGGCCAGGCTCTTGTAGCGCTGCATCACCTCTGCGGCCGGTGTATTCGTATTGGTCACCAGCAGCAACTTTCCGTCGAGCAACTCCAGATAATGCTTTTTGTCCTCGTCAATCGAGTAGCTGAACAGTTCGGCTTTCAAGTCCACCTTGATCACATGCGCCATATGGGCATCTTTGACGGCATGATAGAAACGCGCCTTGGTGCCGGAATCCGACATCGGTCGCCCCTTGGTGCGTTTGCCAGCATCTTGCCCATCGAGTTTGCCGCTGCACTGCTGACCCATGGCGAGCAACTCCGCAATGGTCTTGTCACGCGCTTGGCCGCGCCGCGCCGCCACCTCGGGGTCATGCGCCACCACCAGGCGCTTGTCCTGCCATTTAGTCTCGAAACACCAAGTCTGATCGGCTGGCTGTGCCTCACTCAACCGTTTCAAATCATCAGCAAAGTCGCCATAGCGCGCCGCAGGCACCGCCAGGATGTACTCCAGCGCCACATCACGCCCGTCCTTCTTGAGTTGCGCTTGAAGTTTGGCCAGCTCCTCAATGTTGTTCACACTGAGCAGTCCCCGGTCGGCCACCAGCACCACGCGCTTGAGCGGGTAGCGCTCCAGCAAACCACGGATCATCGGCAGCAGTGTTTTGGCTTCTGCCGTATTGCCGGCATGCACTTCGTGGGCGATGGGCAGACCTTCAGCGGTTTGCACCAGGGACAACATGAATTGGCGCTCTACCAAGCCGGACTTGGCCCTGCCATAGGCCCGAACATCATCTTCAAGATCCGTCTGGCCTGTGACCTCGACGGTGGTAAGGTCATAAAACACCACGGAGAGGTCTTGATCAATCAAGGGGCGCATGAGTGTGGCCAGTCTGGCGCCCAGCGTGTCGCTGTATTCGTCCAGAACATCCATGGCGCGCAGCAAGTGCTGGTGCTCCGGCAAGTCTTGCGCAACGCCAACCGGCAGGGCCACGGTTTGCAGCCAGCGCAGCACGCCAAGCTTGCTGCTCGGATCACACAGGCGATTGAAGACCATGAGGCGCAGGCAGGCCAGCACATCGACCTCGGTTTTAGAGCGCCGCCAAGCGCCGGCCAAGTCATCAAACCCAAGAGAACGCCAGAGTTCAGACAAGGCCCAAACATCGCCGGCTTGGCGACTCGCTGTAAAGCGCAATCCATCCAAGGCAGATGCCGTCGCCGTGATGCCACGGGCACGTTGCAGTGTGGCAATCAGGGTGTCAACTTCGCCGCCGTCTTCCAGGCGACCCAGGGTGCACACCGTTCGCTGGCGCGGCTTGCCTTCTTCGTTGCGAAAGGACTCCACCAGTTGGGCGTAGCGCCGTTGACCTGATTGTGTGACTTTGATGAACATGGTGGGTAGTATACCGCAACCTAAGCCAAATTAAACTACTTTATATTTATAACGTGCCACTACAAACATTCTCAGAATTTAACAACAAAACTCACGTAACTCGTTGATTTCATTTACCCATAGACCGCCGGAAAGCGAAAAAGGGGGTGGGAAGTGTCGAATTTAAGAT
>JBAXFI010000374.1:0-1750 GCA_037139995.1 Comamonadaceae bacterium
GGGGCGATTCCATCCGTGGATGGGACGCTTGCCCGCTCAAAGCACCTGAGACACAAGCCAGCAAGTGATTCCTGCGCTGGAGCGCAGCCGCCTGACTTCGGCCCGACATGGCGAACCATGGAACATCGACACAAGGAAGACAAATGAGTGAAGACATCAAAACACCGCTAGAAATGCTCTACCACTGGGAGCGCGAAACACCCCAATCCATTTTTCTGCGCCAGCCCAAGTCGCTGCAATGGACCGAGTACACCTGGGCCCAAGTAGGTGATGCCGTCAGGCGTGTGGCCACATTTCTACGCGCCAAAGACTACCCGGCGGGATCGACTATTGCGCTGTGGTCTTCCAACAGCAAGGACTTTGTCATAGCTGACCTGGCCATCATGATGGCCGGGCACGTTAGCGTTCCGCTGTACCCGGGGCAGGATGTTATTTCAGCACGCTACATCCTCGAACACAGCGAAACGAAGTTGTGTTTCCTCGGTGCTTTCGACAACGCAGCTCGGGTTGACGAGTGCATTCCAGTCGGTATTGAACGTGTCGGTCTGCTGGGTTGCACCTGTCCTGCGGAATCGACACTGGACTCAGTGTTGGCCAGTCACGTTCCGCTGCAGGACTCCCCACTTCCTGACCCGCAAGCACTGTTCACACTGGTCTATACCTCCGGCACCACTGGCAACCCCAAGGGCGTGATGCTGGTGCACGCCACGCCGGGGCGGGTCGTTCCCGAGTTGGCGGTCTCAGCCAAGCAAACACCGGGCGACTGCCGGCTGTTCTCGTTTTTGCCCATGGCGCATATCGCTGAACGGATCATGATAGAGATGATCGCGCTCTACATGGGTGGCAGCATTTCGTTTTCAGAAGGATTAGCCACATTCGCTGAAGAGTTGCGCTCGGTGCAGCCCACTTTTTTCTTCTCAGTGCCACGCTTGTGGATCAAGTTCAAGGAAGGCATCGATGCCAAGGTACCGCCGGCGGCGCAGAAAAGTCTGCCTGAAGCGCACAAGGCCGGCATCCGCCAGATGCTGGGGCTGGCCAACGCGCGCTTCATCCTCACCGGTTCCGCTCCCTGCCCGCGCGACGTGCAGCAGGCCTTCATCGACCTGGGGATCTGGGTGCGCGATGGCTACGGCATGACCGAGAACTGCATCCACGGTTGTGGCTGGGTGCAAGATGGACCGCCGGTAGCTGGTTGCGTGGGCAAGGGCATCAGCCCCAGTGTTCAGATTCGACTGGGCGAAGACAACGAAGTGCAGTTCAGCAGTCCGGCGTTGATGAAGGGCTACTACAAGGAGCCTGAGAAGACGTCTGAAGTGCTGGTCGATGGCTGGTACCGCACGGGCGACACCGGCCGCTTTGACGAGGACGGCAACCTGTGGCTCACCGGACGCCTGAGCGAGGTATTCAAAACTTCCAAGGGCAAGTTCATCAAGCCCGGCGCGCTTGAAGACCGGTTCGGTGGCTGTGCGTTGCTGGCCCAGGTCTGCGTTTTTGGCCACGGTCTGGACCAACCCGTTGTGTTGGCCAGCCTCTCGGAAAGCGGTAGGAAGCTTGAGCGAGCGGAGTTGATGCATGCGTTGGCCGTCTACCTTGAGGCGCTTAACGCCGCTTTGCCACCGCACGAGCGCTTGTCGCAGATCTTCGTCACGCGCGAAGACTGGAACATGGCTAACAGCCTGCTGACACCAACGATGAAGCTCAAGCGCAAGGCGGTGGAAGCGAATTACCGACCGTGGGTGCAGAGCTTGCT
>JBAXFI010000375.1:0-1733 GCA_037139995.1 Comamonadaceae bacterium
TCCCGGGCCGTCATTGCGATGGCCACCAGCATGGGACTGGGTGTGATTGCCGAAGGCGTGGAGACTGATGCGCAACGCGACTTTTTGGCCAATCTGGGCTGCCATACCTACCAGGGCTATCTGTTTAGCAAGCCGCTGCCGGTTGCTGACTTTGAGGCGCTGGTGCAGCGGCTTGATCGCCCGTGACGCAGAGCGATGACCCCGGAACAATTGCAATGAGCCACCTCAAGTCATCGACGCGCCTGTTCCTGTTGATCGGGATCTTGTTCAGCCTGATGCTGGCCATTGGCGGTCTGGGCCGCTTTACCATCGTCAATGCAAACAAGACCTCTAAGACGATATACGAGGAGCGCTTGATCCCGATGGGCTTACTCGGAGATGTCCAGCATCAATTGTTGCGCAGCCGATTATTGATCGATGCCAGCGTGCAGGACCCAAGACCACAGGTGATCGCAGCCAATCTTGCCGAACTGACCAGCACTTCAGCGGTGATCAGCAAGACCTGGGCTGCCTACATGAGCACCTACCGCACCAAAGAGGAAGAAAAGCTCGCGACCCAATTCACACAGGACCACCTCAAATTCGAGCAAGAGGGTCTGGCACCGGCATCGGCAGCCTTGCTCGCCAGTGACATGGACAGTGCTCGGGTCTTGATCCGGGAAAAGATCCTTCCCCTGGACGCACAGTTGCAATTCGGACTTGAGAGCCTGATGGAAAGTCAGCTCATTGTTGCCAAGCAGGAATACCAAGCAGCGCTGGATCGCGCCGAGATTGTGCGCGTCGTCATGGCCGCTGCGATTGTCGCTGGCCTGCTGTTTGCCGTCCTGACGGGTCTGGCAATGCTGCGTGCGCACCGCCAGGAACTGGTAGACATGATCGAACGTGAGGCCCACGCCGATCTGACACGTCAGATGGACGAAAAGAACCATCTGCTGCAAGCGCTCACAGAGAGCGAATTCCGATGGAAATTTGCCATTGAAGGCGCTGGTGACGGTGTCTGGGACAGAGACCTTCAAACCGGCCAGGAAACCTATTCCCGACGCTGGAAAGAGATGTTGGGCTACGCGGAAGATGAAATCCTGCCTGATAACCAGGAATGGGAAGGCCGTATTCATCCTGATGACCGAGTGGCAGTGCTGGCCAGCGACGCCGAATATATCGCCGGCAAAGCACCAAGTTACGAGATTGAATGCCGCCTGCGCTGCAAGGATGGGACTTACAAATGGATTCTGAGCCGTGGCATGATTGTCAGCCGAGACCCAAACGGCAAGCCACTGCGTACCATCGGAACGCACACAGACATCACACAGCGCAGGAAATCAGAAGACAGCATCCGTTTGGCTGCCAAGGTCTTCGAGCATGCTCTGGAAGGCATCATGATCACCGCGCTGGACGGCAGCATCATGGACGTCAATGACGCCTTCACCCAGATTACCGGCTACAGCCGCGAGGAAGCACTGGGCCAGAACCCGCGCCTGCTCAGTTCCGGGCGCCATAGCAGGGAGCATTACCAACAGATGTGGCGTGATCTGGCCGAGACCGGCATCTGGGTTGGTGAAAACTGGAATCGGCGCAAGAACGGCGAGATCTATGCTCAGATACAAAAGGTCAGCACGGTTCGTGATGAGCAGGGCAAGGCGATGCATTACGTCTCCTTGTTCTCGGACATCACATCGGCAAAGAATCACCAGCAGGAGCTCGAACGCATCGCCCGCTACGACAGCCTGACCAAG
>JBAXFI010000376.1:0-1727 GCA_037139995.1 Comamonadaceae bacterium
GCGGGGTAACTACGGAAGCCCCTCTCGTGCGATGTTCTGAAGAAGGCGGGGATTGCTCTACTCCTCTGGATGCGCCCATTCGCGTTCCCAGATCGGCAGCGGCTGAATACGAATGCCGGACTCCAGCAATACGTCGTATGCCACATCGTCCAGCTCCTGTTTCAGCAAGAACGGAGCAGTGGTTTACTTGCCTGCGCCGTTGGGTCCGGCAATCACTACTACCGTGGGTCGAGTCGGGGCAGCAATGGGATGCATCAGGCCGCTTTTTTCAACGAAAGCTCCACGGTGCAGCCCGATTACGCGGCTGCGTGACGCCTGCGCGCTCGGCGGCTTCGGCTGCCGGGGAGCCCAGGTCGCGAAAGGCGTTGTTGCTGCCTACGAAAACCAGTGCTTCAGTGTTCATGCCGCCAATAGCTCCCCAAACGGCAATTTCGACAATGACAAATTGTTGAGGTCTGCTCGCTCGCTCGCGTGCTGAACGTCGATGCCGACCAAGGCGCCGTTGGCATCAAAGTCCAGTACAACGCCATCTTTCACTTCGTCAGAGTCTACAGAGGCACGGTCTGCCAGGTGGATATAGAGCGAGTCGGTTGCTTTGTCGTAAGAAATCTTCATGGCGAGAACCTCCTGTCTGGAAACGCATTGTGCACGGTTGTGCCATCTTCGAGGGTGACCACACGCAAAAAGCGGTTCAACTCGTCTATCCACACCCAATGGCGGATGCGACCATCATCGGCCTGAATCTCTCGACGCACCGGGTTGGACAAAGCAAGCACAAGCCACTGTTGCTTGATGTAAGGCCGTTTGACTTGACATCGTTGCGAAAGTAGTCGGTGGTCTGCATCGGGTCACTTCCCCCACCCATCCCGCAACCCCACCGCCAGATTGAACACCGGCTTGCCCGGCGTGTGGTCGATGCGATCCGCCACAAAGTAGCCGACGCGCTCAAACTGGAACTTGTCATCGGCCTTGGCGCTGGCCAGCGTCGGCTCGACCATGGCGGTAACGACTTTCAGGCTGTTCGGGTTCAGGCCTTCGATGAAGTCCTTGCCGCCAGCGTCGGGATTCACGTCGTTGAACAGACGGTCGTACATGCGCACTTCGACGCTGATGGCGTCGGCCAAGGCAACCCAGGTGATCACGCCCTTGACCTTGATGGCGTTGGCGCCGGGGGTGCCGCTCTTGGTGTCGGGCACCAGCTTCGCCTGCACCTCTATGACCTTGCCATCGGCGTCTTTGCTGCAGCCGGTGCACTCGATCACGTGGCCGTATTTCAGGCGCACCTTGTTGCCTGGGAACAGTCTGAAAAATCCCTTGGGCGGTGTCTCTTCAAAGTCGCCGCGCTCGATCCAGAGTTCCTTGCCAATTTTGAACTGGCGCTGACCCATCTCGGGCAGGTGCGGGTGCACGGGTGCCGCGCAGTCGTCCAGTGCGCCCGCACCCATGAGCTCGTCCCAGTTGCTCAGCACCAGTTTCAGCGGGTCCAGCACGGCCATGGCGCGCGGTGCCGATACGTCCAGCGTTTCGCGCAGGCAGCCTTCGAGAGTGGAATAGTCGATCCAGCTGTCGCTCTTGGTCACGCCAATGCGTTCGGCAAAGAGGTGCATGGCCTCAGGCGTGTAGCCGCGCCGACGCAGTCCCACGATGGTGGGCATGCGCGGGTCGTCCCAGCCGCTCACGCGGTGGTCGTACACCAGTTGCGCCAGCTTGCGCTTGCTGGTGATCAC
>JBAXFI010000377.1:0-1723 GCA_037139995.1 Comamonadaceae bacterium
ATCGAAGCCTTGGGCGCTGATCGCCGCGTTGCTTTGCGGATTCACCCTGCCGCTGTCGCACGACTACAAGGCGAAATCGCCGCTTCCGAACAGAAAGTAAATTTCGGCATAACGCGGCTGTCCGAGCACAAACCATCACACGCTTCAATCACGACTGGTCTTGTCACGTATTCGTGCCGCTCCAAGTGCTCGTTTAGGCCACTTGGCGTTCGAATGCCAAGGGGCTTTTTCCTCCCAATGCTGAATGCCGACGGCGCGGGTTATAGAAGCCGTTGATGTATTGGAAGATGGCCGTCTCAGTCTGTCGCCGCGTTTCCCATGACCTGCGCCAAATCAGCTCTGCCTTGATGGTCTTGAAGAAGGTCTCAACGGCGGCGTTGTCATAGCAGTTGCCTTTGCCGCTCATTGACGCCTTGAACCCATGCTCACGCAGGATCTTCTGGTAGTCGTGCGAACAGTATTGGCTGCCGCGGTCGCTGTGGAAGATGCAGCCGCGCGGCGGGGAGCGCAGGGCGATGGCCATTTTCAAAGCCCGGATCGCCAGATCGCGCTTCATGCGGTTGCTGACGGCCCAACCGATGACGCGACGCGAATGCAGGTCCAAGATTACCGCTAGAGCGTGTCGCTCCAGACCGGATTCGGGATTCCCAATGGTGTCGTTTCGTGATTCCCTGCCGTTGAGGCAGATATGGGGGTCGAGATTGGGTAAACCGCATCCTGTTGAGTTACGTGTGCGTGCTTTGGCACTTGTCGAGCAGGGCAATACACATACCGAGGCGGCACGGCGACTTTGCGTTTCGATCAAATTCGTCAATGACATGGTGCGGCTCAAGCGTGAGACCGGGGCGCTTGCGCCAAAACCGCAGGGCAATCCAGGGCGGGGCAAACTCACGGGTGTCAAGGACTGGGTGCAGCGCCGGATCGCCGTCCGGCCTGACCTCACGATTGATGAATTGACGGCAGAACTGGCCGCCGACCACGGGCTGCAGGTGCATCGCTCTTCGGTTGGGCGGCTGTTGCTTCGGCTCGGGCTGTCACACAAAAAAAGACCTGCAAGCGCTTGAGCAGAAGCGCCGGGATGTCGCTGACCTGCGCCGTATCTGGATCGCCAAACGCCAGCCCTTCATGGCCAACCATCTGGAAAGGCTGGCCTTCGTTGACGAAACCTCGGTCAAGACCAACATGGCCAAGACCACCGGCTGGGCCCCACGCGGGCAGCGCTTGGTCGATCATGCGCCCTTCGGCCACTGGCGCACCCAGACCTTTGTCGGAGCGCTGCGCCATGACCGGATGGACGCACCCTGGGTCCTCGACGGGGCTATGAACACGGAGATGTTCGATCTCTACGTCACAACCCAATTGGTGCCGACGCTGCGTAGAGGCGATGTTGTCATTCTTGACAACCTGTCCAGTCATAAAAGCCCCGGTGCCGCCCGCGCCCTGCACGACATCGGTGCATGGTTTCTGTTCCTGCCGCCTTACAGCCCAGACCTCAATCCAATCGAAATGGCATTCGCCAAGCTCAAGACGCTGCTCCGGAAAGCCGCCGCCCGAACCTACGATCAGCTCTGGCACGCGGTCGGACACGTCTGCGATCTGTTCTCGGACGAAGAATGCTACAACTTCTTCAAAGCCGCAGGTTACAAATCCGATTAAACGCGACACGCTCTAGAGCGGGTTGCACTCAATCTGATTCAGATTGAGTGCAACCCAAGACAGGCAA
>JBAXFI010000378.1:0-1720 GCA_037139995.1 Comamonadaceae bacterium
TGCCATGCGTCAGCGCATTGACAAGCACGTGCGGCCCGGGCTTGCCGGAATCGAAGCGGTGCACGTAATCCACCCCTATATTGCCCTGCCGATACGCCGACAGGTCACGCGGCAGCACCTCCAGCGTCGGCTCCAGTGCTCTGGTTGATGAACTCATGAGGCGTCCTGACTGGCTTGAAAGTTGCCGCTAAGCAGTTCCGGCAAACGCGCCAGCGTCATCTTGAAACCACAAGCCTGGGCGTGGCCACCGCCGTGCATGCTCTCGGCCAGCGGGATGCAGTCAAACCCCGGCTCCGAACGCAAGCCCACCTTGATGGCACCGCTCTTGTCGACGTTCCACAGCAAGGCAAAAGTGCCGCTGCGCTTGCACAGGGTCTCGCCCACGGCACTGTGGAAAGGACCTGGCGCATTGACCATCAAACCGGTCACTCCGTTGAAGCTCAACGCCTGAGCTCCCTCGGCAATGTCAGCGGCGAGCTTGTGGAATTTTTCATCCATGGCACGTCCGCGCTCCAGGTACTTCTGCAACGGTGCATCGTCAAATTGGGCGATCTCGTTCCATCTCTCAAACACCATGGGCTCCATGTCGAGCGCTGCAAGGAAACCGGCGCTCTCGGGGTATTGCCAGACCCAGATATCACGGTCTTCAATAAAGCGCACCAGATCCGGCAGCGCCCGCTCGCGCTGAAAGAATTCCCAAGCGAGTCGGGAGCCCGACTTCTTCATGTCGAAATGCACCACGCCGCAGCGACAGGAAAATCCGCTCAACTTGTCGGCTGCGCTCTTGTGGTGATCCAGCATCACCAGTTTCGCTGCACGCTCCTCAATCGCGTGCATGATGGCCGCCGCAAACGAAAAGTCCAGAATGTAAACAGCACGGCCTGCCAAGGCCGGCAGGTCCTCCACGGTCTTGATGTCACCGTGATCGAGGCCCAGGAACTCGGCTTTGCCCTGGTAAAAAAGCCAGGCTGCCAGGGCTGCCGCAAAGCCATCGGGGCAACTGCGGCCATGGTAAATAACCAGCGGATGGGGGTCGCCCAGGTCAGGCGCGACCAGTAGACTCAGGGGCAAAATTGCTTTCATGGGGGAAATCATAGCCGCCTGCCTAGAATCGGGTCATGGACGCCGTCAATGACCCCGCCTTTTTCACTGCCCGCACCGAGCCTGACACTCAGCAGTTTGACGCCTGGCGCGAGCAGAGTTTGCTGCTTTCTCTGGAGCAAGGTGGCATTGACTGGCCTAGTTCCTGTCGCAACGGCACCTGCCGCACCTGCATCGGCCAACTGGTCGAAGGCCAGGTGCGTTACGAAATGGAGTGGCCGGGCCTGAGCGCCGAAGAAAAAGCCGCCGGCTGCGTGCTGCCCTGCGTCGCCTATCCCTGCTCTGACCTGAGGCTCAAACGCGGGTCACTCTGACACCGGTCTGGCAGGTCGCGGAATTTTCTTGAAGCGGATCAAGCGGTCCAGCTCGATCGCGTCCTTCTTGATCTGGCGCTTGGCATCGAGCTTTTCACCTTCAGCGAGCCACTGCGCAAACTCCGGCGGCGTCTCCAGCGTGACGCGTCCAATCGCGGCCGCACGAAAATCGTAAATCACGATCTCGGCTGCCTTTTGCAGATTGACGCGTTTGCCGCCCTGCAGCGCACCTCGCTGGCGGCCGATGGCCTCGAGTAGTTCCTCATCGCTCAGCCCAGCGACCGCGCTGAGTTTGTAACGTGCCT
>JBAXFI010000379.1:0-1716 GCA_037139995.1 Comamonadaceae bacterium
GTCATCCCGGACTCGATCCGGGATCCAGTGCCACACCACCACTGGATTGCGGGTCGTGGCCCGCAATGACAAAGGAAAGGGCTGGATTGCGGGTCGTGGCCCGCAATGACAAATCAGTTGTCATCCCGGACTACGTTGTCATCCCGGACTACGTTGTCATCCCGGACGTGATCCGGGATCCAGTGCCGCGCCCGTACTTGCCTTGAAGACACTGGCGCAGGCGGCACGGGTCTCGTCCTGCTCAGGCAATCTTGCGCAGACAGCGTCCATCTGCAGTTTGAATCTATTCAATACTGCGCTGTGCCCACCGCCCTTGTTCCAGGCCTGTAAGCGCTGCCCCATTTTCTCCAAACCGCGTCGGTTGCGCTCGTAAAAGGTTTCTGGCACGGCCTCCAATTCAGCCAGCACGCCGGTGGCTGCCTTTTCAATTCGCACAGCATCCTGTGGCGCCAGATCGATCAGTCGGTTCACATAGCCACTACCCCACTGCAGGCGTGTGGCCGGGCCCTTGGCCGCGTGCCAGGCCTGTTCGGCCCAGTCGAGCGCGCCTGCCTTGTCGCCACGCTGGCGCGCATTGGATGAGAGCACCAGCATGTGGTAGTAGGGCGAGAGCGCCTTGGGCAATTCGGCCTTCAGCATGGCGTCAGACTCGGCCAGCAAACCGGCCTCGCTCAGCACATCGGCAGCATTTGGAATGACCGCCTGGCGCTCATACGTGCTGCCGGCAGCCTGATCCGCCGCCAGCACCGCGGCGCGCACTTGCCTCAGCAGCGCGGCGTCGAGCTCTGTCTTGTCACCCTTGGCCCGACCGACTTTGGCCAGCGCCACTTTGCCGGCGATGGCGGAGAGACGATCAGCGGTAGAGAGGCCGGTGTCGGCAGCAAACTGGTCCAGTGCCGAGTTCCACAACACCATCAAGCCAGCACGCTCGCTGCTGCCTGGGGCGCTGAGCAACTCCAGCAAGTCGGGCGCGTAGTTCACCAACTGGTCAAAGTTGCTGCGACGCAGCGCTGCATCAGCCAGAATCTGCTGCACGCGCGCCAGCGCAGCGGCCTTGTCGGACAGTGCCGACTTGTCCTGCGCCGCCGCCACCATCGCCTTGAGCGCCAGTCGCGAAGCCGCTTCTGCCTGCGCTGGCGGGCAAGCTCGGGCCAGTTTGTCCAAAGTCTGCGCACGTTCCTTCTGCGCCACCAGTTGTGCCTCGTCTTGCTCCCACGAGTAGTAGGCCATCTGCCGCCATGCCTCGGGTGTCAGATTGGCCTGAGAGCCGCTTTGCACTGCGGCCAGCGCTTCCTTGACCGAGTTGCCTGAAGCCAGCCCCAGATTCAGCACTTCCATGTACTGCGAGGCCTGCACCTCACCCGGCAGACGCGTCAACTCGCTGCCGTCGGGCCGCAGCAGAATCATGGTCGGATAACCGCGCACCTTGAAGCGGGCACCGAGCTTTTGCGCGCCGGCCGTGTCGCCATCCAGGTACACCGGCACAAACGACTTGCTGCGCTCGATGAAATCCTGCCGGTTGAACACGGTCGCCTTGATCTGGTTGCAAGGCGGGCACCAGACCGCGCCCCAGTACAGGAACACCGGCTTGTTGGCGGCCTTGGCCTGGGCAAAGATAGCATCCATATTGGCGCCATCGGGCTTGACCCAGGCCACGGTGGAGGCAGCTGCATGCGGGGCTGCTGCCACCGGCGCCTCGGGCGCCTTCGAGCAGGC
>JBAXFI010000380.1:0-1704 GCA_037139995.1 Comamonadaceae bacterium
TGCCATGCGTCAGCGCATTGACAAGCACGTGCGGCCCGGGCTTGCCGGAATCGAAACGGTGCACGTAATCCACACCCACATTGCCCTGCCGATACGCCGACAGATCACGCGGTAGCACTTCCAGTGCGGGAATATCAAGCTGCATGGCGGCCCTTCTGGCTTTCAAAATAGACGACCTTACGGGCCCGCTGCACATCACCCAGCGGACGGTGTGCGGCCAGTGCCTGCCAGGGATCAAACACTTCGGCTTCCACCTGCGCCAGCAGGGCCAGCCCTCGACGCGAAGCGCTGTCCTGCAGCGGCAGCTTCAAGCGCGCTACCGTGGTGTAAGGACTGCTCCAGTTGACGCTGGCGTCTTCAATCGGCGTCCGGGATTCGCTCACAAAAGGCTGCAGTTGCAAATCCCACTGCAGTGGCTGCCGCGCCAGCCGTGCCGCAAAATCGGCACCCCAATCTGCGCTGGCCCCCGGCGTAGCCCCGCCATTGGCGGCGCTTGGCAGCAGGCGAAGGCGCACTGCGTAAGGACCGCAGGCAATCGGGGCCGCACTGTACAGGGCTTCGGTGGCAAACCCGCCGAATGGCTTAGCTACGGTCTTCACCAACTTGAGCAGTCGTGCCGGACCGCCCAGCAGTCCATAGCGCCGGATCAGGTGCTTGAGCAATGCGCCATTGCCCTTGGCTGCGGCCAACACAAAGGCGACGAACTCTTCACTGCTAGCAAAGCCGAATACTTCCTGATTGATCAGCGTGAAGTCCTGGCTCTTGGCAGGACCATTATTAAGGGCGGAATCGCCCTTGACACCCAGCACCTTGAAGGCAAAACCGCGAATGTCGGGTGTACGGTCCGGAGCACGGTCCATGCCACCGTTGGACAGTCGCATCCGTACCTCAAACGTGCCAGGTTCGGCGAAGAGACCGTGCCGTGCGAAGGCTGGCAAATCGGACAGCACTTCGAGTTCGCCCTGCGCAGCACTGAGTTGCTTACGATGCAGGGCACGGCCAGTACCAAATTTCTTCGACTTGCGCGTCTGCAGTTCAGAAAATTGCTGCCCATAGCCGGCAAAGCGCTGCGCCTCATCTGCGGCAGGGGCTTCTCGCCATTCTGTGCTTGCGATCATGTTCTTGGCTCCGCGTTGAAACTTCCGCTCAGCAGTTCGGGCAAGCGCTGCACGCCCATCTTGAAACCACAAGCCTGGGCGTGACCACCGCCGTGCATGCTCTCGGCCAGCGGGATGCAGTCAAAGCCCCGCTCAGAACGCAAGCCCACCTTGATGGCACCGCTCTTGTCGACGTTCCACAACAGGGCAAAAGTGCCGCTGCGCTTGCACAGGGTTTCGCCCACGGCGCTGTGGAACGGACCTGGCGCATTGACCATCAAACCGGTCACACCATTGAAGCTCAGAGCCTGAGCGCCTTCCGCGATGTCAGCAGCGAGCTTGTGGAATTTTTCATCCATGGCGCGTCCGCGCTCCAGGTACTTCTGCAACGCTACATCGTCAAATTGGGCGATCTCGTTCCATCGCTCAAAAACCATGGGCTCCATGTCGAGCGCCGCCAGAAAACCTGCGCTCTCGGCGTATTGCCAAACCCAGATATCACGGTCTTCAATAAAACGCACCAGGTCAGGCAGAGCTCGCTCGCGCTGAAAAAATTCCCAAGCGAGTCGGGAGCCCGACTTCTTCATGTCGAAATGCACCACGCCGC
>JBAXFI010000381.1:0-1699 GCA_037139995.1 Comamonadaceae bacterium
AGGTAAGCAATAAAGCCAAAGCCCATGCACATCATCACAGCGAACACGATGCGCCAGACCCAAGCCTCCATGCCGGTGGAATTCGCCAGCCCGCCGCAGACACCGCCCAACCAGCGGTCGGTGGCAGAGCGGCGCAGGCCATTGATGCCCTGCAACACGGGCTCGGTCGGGTAGGGTGTGTTCAGCAGCTTGTTCTTGGCGCGCTGGAATTCGTCGGCACTCAGACTGGCGCGGTCGCGCAGTTGTTCGAGTCGGGTCAGATCATCGGCAATTGACATAAGGTTCTCCAAATTTTGGCGTCTTTCCTTGACGCCTGGACCGAACTCTAAGTCAGTCCCCGCACGCCGGCAAGTAGCGTGCGATGAAATGCAGAAAACGAGGGCCGGAAAGTCGAATCCGGCCGCTGAATGGCTGTCATTGCGGACCCCGAATCGAGCCCGGCGCAAGCTCTGATCCGCAATCCAGTCGCGGCGCAGCACTGGTAACGCTGGCATGGGCAATGGCGCTGTTCTGGCTGAAAGGGCGGGCCTGCCATTATGATCAGCGAAAACTCAGGCAGGCGGCCGCTGGGCCGCGTATCCATTCACCCCATGTCAAAGATCACCCCCGCTCTCGGAGCCGCGCTCGCCGCTGCACTTGTCTTGCCCCTGCCGTTCGCCTTCGCGCAGGAGGCCCCACCCGGCACCGGCGACACCAGCGCCCGGCCGGCCGGATCCCGCCTGGACCGTGTCGAAATCATCGGCAAGCAGCCCTACGACAACGATCTGCGCCGGCGCGCCCAGGTTGCCAAACAGATCTACGGCCGCGAAGAAATCGATAAATACGGCGACACCAATGTGGCCGAGGTACTCAAGCGCCTGCCCGGCGTCAGCATGCAGGGCAATGCGCCGCGCATGCGCGGCCTGGGTTCCGGTTACACACTGATGCTGGTCAATGGCGACCCGGCCCCACCCGGCTTTGCCCTGGACCAACTGGACCCGGCACAGGTCGAACGCATAGAGATCACCAAGGGCGCTACGGCAGACCAGAGCGCGCAAGCAGTCGCTGGCGCCATCAATATCATCCTCAAGGAAGCGCCCAAGGTGTCGCAGCGCGATCTGCGCGTGGGGCTGGGCTACAACGCGGAGCGGCCGACACTTTCGGGAACCTTCACCTTCGGCGAAAAATGGGATGACAAGTCGCTGTCCCTGCCCTTGTCGGTATTTGAGTGGCGCGGCCTGGGACAGGCTGTCACCGAGCGGCAACAGAGCGGTATCGATGGTCAGCCTTCGCAATCGATCCAGAGCAATGACAGCTCCTACCAGGGCCACGGTTTCAATTTGGGGCCACGCCTGAGCTGGAAGATCAGCGACGACCAAAGTCTGACCTGGCAGAGTTTTCTGCACTATGGGCAATGGCAAAGCCGAAACACGGTCGCGAGCCAGTTCATCAGCGGCGCACCCAGCCTGGACGACAACAGCGAGTCGGCAGGCAGTTGGCAAAGTGCACGCAGCAATGTGCAGTGGGTGAATCACCTGAGCGCCGCCTCGCGCCTGGAACTCAAGGGCGGACTGCAGGAATCCAAAGGCACGTTTGACACGCAGACCTTCCGTCTTGGCAATCCGCAACGCCGCACCGTGGGCGACAGCGGCGAGGTCGGCCTGACCCAGGCCGGCAACTACACGCGTCTGCTCAACGACGTTCACAGCCTGACCACGGG
>JBAXFI010000382.1:0-1691 GCA_037139995.1 Comamonadaceae bacterium
GGAGGCCGATATGTTCGAACAACCAATTAAAAATTTGATGGAGCGTAAGAAATTTCTTACCGCCCCCCCAGGAACCACTGTCAGCCAGGCCGCCAAGCTGATGGCAAACAAGAACGTAGGAGCCATCCTGGTCGTTGAGAACGAGCACCTGATAGGGATTTTTTCCGAACGCGACGTTGTGTTTCGGGTGATTGCCCAAGGGCTTGACGCCAAGACCACCATCTTGTCCGAGGTGATGACCGCCGATCCCAAGTCGCTGGAGCCCGGCAAATCCTATGGTCACGCGCTACTTTTAATGCAGGAAAACGGTTTCCGTCATGTGCCCGTGGTCGAAAATGGGCGCCCTATCGGCATTGTTTCCTCCCGCAATGCGATGGATCCGGACCTGGAAGAGTTCGTTTTTGAAGAGCGGCGGCGCGAACACCACCGCTAGCCTCAGCTCAATTCTCAGGATTCAGCCAGCATCAGCAGCATGGCATCGCCGTAGCTGAAAAAGCGGTAGTTTTCGGCGATGGCGTGTCGGTACAGCGCCATCACGTGTTCATGACCCGCAAAGGCGCTGACCAGCATCATGAGGCTGGACTTGGGCAGGTGAAAGTTGGTTATCAGCAGGTTCACCACCTTGAACCCAAAGCCGGGCCTGATGAAGATCCGCGTTTCAGCGGCAAAGGCGGCTGGAACTGTTTCATTGGTGCCGCCTGCGCTCTTGGCGTTTGCCCACGATTCCAGTGCGCGCACACTCGTGGTACCCACTGCCACGACACGGCCACCACGGGCGCGGCAGTCAGCGATCGCCTGCTGGGTCGATGCCGGGACTTCATACCACTCGCTGTGCATTTGATGCAGTGACAGGTTCTCGGTCTTGACTGGCTGAAAAGTGCCGGCGCCGACGTGCAGCGTCACCTGAGTACGCTGCACTCCGGCGGCGTCAAGCGCAGCGAGCAGCGCCTGGTCAAAGTGGAGCGCAGCTGTCGGGGCTGCGACGGCACCTGGATTCTTTGCAAACACGGTTTGGTAGCGTGCTGCATCTTCGGCATCGTCGCTGTGCTTGATGTAAGGCGGCAGAGGCACGTGGCCATGACGCTCCATGAGTGTCAGGGGGTCGTCGCCGGCGTCATTGGACAGAACCAGGCGAAACAGCGCGCCATCGGCGTCGGGCCAGCGCCCCAACAGGGTGGCGCGCAAGCCATCGTGCGTACCTGGCGCACCCAGCAAGCTCAGCGTGGTGCCGACTTCAGGCTTCTTGCTGACCCGCATATGGGCTGCCACCTGATTGCCGCCGAGCACGCGCTCGATCAGCAGTTCAACTTTTCCACCTGTTGGTTTTTCGCCGAAAAGACGGGCTTTGATGACCTTGGTGTCGTTGAATACCAGCAGATCGCCGGTCCGCAACAGGTCTGGCAGATCCCGAAAGATCCTGTTTACCGGCATTTCACCCCTGCCATCGAGCAGGCGCGAGCCGCTGCGCTCGGGCGCAGGGTGCTGGGCAATCAAGGTCTCGGGCAGATCGAAGTCGAAATCGCTGAGGCTGAAGGGACGTGTGGCGTCAGGCAATGATGCTGGCATGATGCTTGAGGGTTGGACAAACCCGTACCAAGTTGGAAGAACAGAGGAGAATTGTCCCATGTCTGAACACTTGATCGATGGATAGCCGGCAAAATACCAACATGAAGCTGCAGGCTGCCAAACCG
>JBAXFI010000383.1:0-1635 GCA_037139995.1 Comamonadaceae bacterium
CCCACGGCCAGCCTTGACCCTGAGCACAGACGTCAGATCGGAGACTTGCTGATCGGGTTGGTTCGGTCGCAAGGCGCAACCCTGATCGTGATCTCTCACGAGCACGACTTGCTGGCGCGCCTGGACCGCCGCATGAGTCTGGCAGGCGGCACCTTGCAACTGGATACGGATCAGACCTGATGCGCTGCTTCAATCCGTTTCCCGTGATTCGTGCTGACCTGCGGCGTAACCAATTGCTGGCGTGGGTCACTGTGTTGCTGGTGGCGCTGTCGGTTGCCAGCGGCATCGCCGTGATTTCGCAGGAGCGCGCACTGCGACAGGGCAGCGCACGCGCTGCCGATGACTTTGATGTGCTGGTGGGAGCGCCCGGCAGCGGCACGCAACTGGTGCTCAGCACGGTCTATTTGCAGTCGCAAGCGATCCCCCTGCTTGATGGTGATGTGCTGCTTCAAGCCAGCGCTGCGGCTGGCGTCAACTATGCCGCGCCGATTGCCTTTGGCGACAACTGGCAGGGTCATCCCATCGTAGGCACCAGTGCCGACTTCGCCAGTCGCGGCGGCAAGCTGGCGCCGGCACAGGGACGGGTCTTTCAAAAGCGCGGTGAAGCGGTGATCGGTGCCGCAGTGCCTCTGGCCATCGGTGCTGTCTTCAGTCCGGCGCACGGCTCACAACGCGCTCCTGAGGACGAGCCCGGGCACGCGGACGCTGCCCACGGCGGATTGACTTACACGGTGGTCGGACGTTTGCCGGCGCGCAACACGATTTGGGACAAGGCCATTCTGGTGCCTGTGGAAGATGTCTGGTCGGTTCATGGTCTGTCCGGCAGTCACGCAGGCGAGACGACCCCGCATATTGGCCCGCCTTGGTCTACCCGCCAACTGCCCGGCGTGCCGGCAATTGCCATCAAGCCCGACTCGGTGGCCGCTGCCTACCAGTTGCGCGGACAGTTTCGCAGCACGCGCAGCCTGGCCCTGTTCCCGGCCGAAGTGCTGAACGATTTGTATCTGACGCTGGGCAATATTCGTGATGTGATGTCGGTGCTGGTCATCACAACGCAGCTGCTGGTGCTGGCTGCCGTGCTGATGGCCTTGCTGGTGGGGTTTCTGGCGCGGCGTCGTCAGTTCGCCGTGCTGCGCGCTATCGGCGCGAGTCGCCTCTATGTCTTTTGCGTGGTCTGGATCGAAGTGCTCTTGCTGATCGTGAGCGGTGCAGTGATGGGTTGCCTGCTGGGCTGGTTCAGCTCGACTGCGCTGTCGCACTGGATGCAGTCGCAAGTCGGGTTTGCGATGCCAGTGCGCCTGGGAGCAACAGAAGCGCTGCTGGTTGCTGCGCTGCTATTGCTTGGTGCCCTGGTAGCCACGCTGCCAGCCTGGCTGGTTTTCCGACGCCCGATCGCTGAGGGCTTGGTGTCTGGTTGAACGTGGCAGTCATGCCCAGGCGGGCGAGTCACGAAAACTTCATTGAGGCGACCTCAAGTTGTCACGGGATCTTCCTACAGTGGACGTCTTTCACCTACCGGAGTCGCTATGTCCACACAAGTTATCAATGCACAGACCACAATTTCAGAATCGTCCACGCTGCAGCTGCAACGTCGCCAGCTACTCAAGGGAGCCTTGGGTGGTGCCACGGTGCTGG
>JBAXFI010000384.1:0-1622 GCA_037139995.1 Comamonadaceae bacterium
CCACTGTCGAGCAGCGCCTGTTGCACCAGACAGGCCAGCGCCTTGTTGGAGTCAATGGCTTCGGAGCCACCGCGCAGAATGCAGGCATTGCCGCTCTTGATCGACAGGCTGGCAGCCTCTATCGTGACGTTCGGGCGACTCTCGAAAATCATGCCAAAAACACCGATCGGAACCCGCATCTGACCGACCCGAATACCGCTGGGCTGCTGCTTCATGCCAATGATTTCTCCGATGACATCGGGCATCGCGGCGAGTTGTTCACAACCCTGGGAACAGGTTTCGACGTCTTTGGCGCTCAAGCGCAGGCGATCGAGCAGCGGCGCGGCCAGACCTGCTGCCTGCGCGCGGGCGAGGTCGCGGGCGTTCTCGACCTGCAGCGTCTGCAGGTTGGCGCGCAGCAGTTCAGCCAGGCGGCGCAAGGCCCGGTTCTTGCTCGCTGCAGGCATTCTGGCCATCTGCACAGAGGCTGCTCTTGCCTTGCCACCAAGCTCCTGGGCGTAGTCCGAAATGTTGAGCAACGTCATGCTTTCATTCTCTCATGAGACAGCGCCGCCTGACGCCCGCGCTGCGCAGTTGGCTGCAGCTGACATTCGCGGCACACCAGCAGCGCCAGGCGCTGCAAGGCCTGCCAGTTGTCCAGCGGCCAATCGGCGCGCTTCAGGCCCTTGATGATGCCGTCCACCTGATGCGCGGCCTGCAGCCAGTGGGCCAGCGTGGCATCACTCAGCCGTGGCAGCACACGCTCAAACAGGCGCTCCTTGATACCCCAGACACGCTGCTCGCGCAGTGCCAGCGGTAGCGGCCGCCCGGTGCCGACCGCATCCTTGACCCGTTTGAGGGCGCGAATGTCTTCGCTCAAGGTGTAATGGACCAGCACTTCGGCCTCGCCCTCGGCCTGCAAACCTTCGAGCATGCGCGCGACGCGCCGGCTCTGGCCGCCCAGCACGGCCTCCGACAGTTTGAAAACGTCGTAGCGCGCGACATTCAGTACCGCACTCTCTACCTGCTCGAAACCGAGCTCGCCGGGGGCGAACAACAAGGCCAGCTTCTGGATCTCCTGATGCGCAGCCAGCAAATTGCCCTCAACCCGGTCGGCAAAAAACTGCAGGGTGCGCTGGCCCTCTTCCCCGGCAAGCACGCGCTGGCCCTGCGCTGCCAGACGCTGCGCGATCCACTGCGGCAAAGCATTACGCCCGACCGGCTCGACCTGCAGCGTCACCCCCAGGCTGTCGAGCGCGCCAAACCAGGCGCTGCTCTGGCTCGTCTTGTCCAGGCGCGGCAGCAGGATCAGGGTAAGCGTGTCATCGGCGCCACGTGAACGCTGGGCCAGCTCCGTGATAGCCTGCGCGCCCTCCTTGCCCGGCTTGCCAGAAGGAATACGCAGTTCCAGCAACTGCTTCTCGGAAAAAAGGCTCATGGAGCCCCCTGCGGCCAGCACGGCACTCCAGTCGAAACGCGCGCCGCTGACCGTATGCGAGCTGCGCTCGGTAAAGCCCTGGCTGCGCGCCACAGCACGGATCGCGTCGGCCGCCTCCTGGATCAGCAGCGGCTCGTCACCATGCAAGGTGTAGAGGCTTTTCAGGCCCTTTTGCAGATGGGTTTGGAGTTGGTTAGGGCTAAGT
>JBAXFI010000385.1:0-1616 GCA_037139995.1 Comamonadaceae bacterium
GTGGTGGTGGAGAACATCCACCGGCATCAGCAGCACCATCCGGGCAAGACCCTGGCCGAAATCATTCCGGGTGCGGTGGATGAAGTCGGCGGCCCGACCATCCTGGCCACCTTCACCGTGATCGCTGCGCTGCTGCCGATGGCCTTTGTCTCGGGCCTGATGGGCCCCTACATGAGCCCGATCCCGATCAACGCCAGCATGGGCATGCTGCTGTCGCTGGCGATTGCCTTCATGGTCACGCCCTGGTTGGCCCGCCTGTGGATGAAAGAACAGCCTGCCACGCATACCCACGCGCATGCCCCGACCGGGCTGGCCGGCAAGCTCGGTCCGCTATTCCAGCGTGTCTTCAGGCCGCTGCTGGACGACCACAGCGGCCAGCGCAACCGCCGCTTTCTGGGGTTCGGTGTGCTGGTGCTGATCGTCATTTCTGTTGCCCTGCCGGCCACTGGTCTGGTGCTGCTGAAGATGCTGCCGCTGGACAACAAGTCCGAGTTCCAGGTGATTGTGGATATGCCCGCCGGTACACCGGTGGAAAAGACCGCCGCCGTACTGCGCGAGCTTGGCGGCTACCTGTCACGCGTGCCAGAAGTGACTGATTACCAGGCCTATGCCGGCACCGCCGCGCCTATCAACTTCAACGGCCTGGTGCGCCAGTACTATCTGCGCGCCGGTGGTGAAGTGGGCGACATCCAGGTCAATCTGGTGGACAAGCACCACCGCGCCGATCAGAGCCATGTGATTGCCACCCGGGTTCGCCCGGCGTTGCAGGAGATCGGTCGCAGGATGGGGGCCAACGTGAAAGTGGTGGAAGTTCCGCCCGGACCGCCGGTACTCTCGCCGCTGGTTGCCGAGATCTATGGCCCGGAAGCTGCTGGTCGCCTGAGCGTGGCCAAGGCCGTGCGAGGTGTCTTTGAAAAGTCAGCCGGCATCGTCGATGTGGACGACAGCAGCATCGTCAATGCGCCGCGCAAGTTGTTGCTGGTGGACCGGCGCAAGGCCGCCATGCTGGGCGTGCCGCAGCAGGCCATCGTGAGTACGCTGCGCACCGGCCTGGCGGGCGAAGCGGCCACCTACATGCACGACGCGAGCCGCTACCCGGCGCCGGTGATGCTGCAACTGCCCGAAGAGAGCCACGGCAATCTGGACGCCCTGCTGCAACTCGGTGTGCGTGGTGCCTCTGGCAAACTGGTGCGCATCAGCGAACTGGTGACCCAGAGCGACACCGTGCGTGAACAGCCGATCTATCACAAGGACCTGTTGCCGGTGAACTATGTGGTCGGCGACATGGCGGGCAAACTCGACAGTCCGCTCTACGGCATGTTCCAGATGCGCAGCGAAATCGCGAAGATTCAGACACCCGGCGGTGGACCCATGGTCGAGTACTTCATCCGCCAGCCTGACGACGCCACGCGTGACTACGCGCTCAAGTGGGACGGTGAATGGCAGATCACTTACGAAACCTTCCGTGACATGGGCGCGGCCTACGCGGTCGGCCTGATACTGATCTACCTGCTGGTGGTGGCGCAGTTTGGTTCCTACCTGATTCCGCTCATCATCATGGCACCGATTCCCTTGACCATCATTGGCGTCATGCCGGGCCACGCGCTGCTGGGTGC
>JBAXFI010000386.1:0-1602 GCA_037139995.1 Comamonadaceae bacterium
CTGGCCACCGATTTCTGCGTGGCCTGGACGGCGATGGACGCGCGCAAACTCGGCTTTGAGGTTTACGTGATCGAGGACGCGACCCGCGCCATCGACCTCAACGGCTCACTCGCGGCAGCCTGGAAGGCAATGAGTGCCAAGGGCGTCAAGCGCATCCAGTCGGGCGACATCGCGTCCGCCTGAGCGAGCGGGGCAAGCCGTCTGCAACGGGCGGCTTGCTTGAGGGCATGGTTTGACGTCCTGGCGCCAATCGCGCACAATGTTGTTGAAAAATTCAACAATCAAGGATGCGCTCATGCCTACAGTCAATTTCAGTGTCCCTGAAGATGTCAAGAACGCCTTCAATACGACCTTTGAAGGTCAGAACAAAAGCGCCGTCATTGCCGATTTGATGCGCGAAGCGGTTGAGCGTGCACAGAGCCGCCAGCAGCATAGCAACGCGGTTGAGCGCATTCTCGCCAGGCGCGCCAACGCCCCAGGCATCACGCAAGCCGCGTTCAGAACGGCCCGCGAAGAAGGGCGTCCGTGATTTGCGTGGTTGACGCCAGTGTGGCAGTGAAGTGGTTCGCCCAGGGCGACTGGGCGCTGAGCGAAGAGGGTGTTGAGCCGGCTTTGGACATTCTCAGGGCCAGCAAGACGGATGCGCTGGAATTCTTTCAACCACCGCACTTTTTGGCTGAGGTCGCTGCGGTGCTCGCCCGCCTCGCCCCTGAGATGGTCCAGCAAAACATTGACGACCTGGCGGCGCTGAATATCACCTGGGCCGAGCCGACTGTCGCGTATGACCGTGCAATTGAGTTATCGCTTCAGCTCAAACACCATTTGTTCGATACGCTATATCACGCGCTGGCTTTCACCATTCCTGGTGCCGTGTTGGTCACCGCCGACCGCCGTTACTTCGACAAAGCCCGGCACTTGGGTCAAATTGCCTGGCTGCCGGACTTTGCAATCGCCTGAACTGTTCCATTTGGCGGCTGCTCTACAAGGAAAAAATCTCGGTGCTGTTACGTGTGACAAGCAGCATGGAGTCGCCGCAGACCATGACACGGCCATCGCGCAGCAAGACGGCGCCGTGGTGGTCGCGCGGCGACGTTGAAGCCAATCGGAGTCCATCCACCGCTGACCGGATCCCAGAGTTCGATGGTTCGGGAATCGTTCCCGCTGAAGACCATTACCTTTCCGTTGGGAAGCAGTGTTGCCGTATGTTGTCGTCTGGCAAAGTTCAGGTCACCGGACAGGGTGACGCTCACATCCGAGACACCGTTGTACTCGTCTTGAAGGTCCCATAGGACCTTTCCTGAAACCGTGTAAAGGGAGGCAGAACCACCGCCGCAGGCAGCCAGCAGCGAGGGTGCGATCACGCCAAGTCCGGTCAGACGCAGCGCAGTCAATGCGGGGAAATGCCAACTCTTTGGCTGGACTTCCAGTAAGCTGCCGATCACGAGGCCGCCGCGAATAGGGCAGAATTCACGCCTGGGAGTCGGACACTTGCCTTGTGCGCAGGCAAGCGCCATATCGTTGATGAGTTGCAAAATGCTGGAGAACAACCCTCATTTCATCGTGATCAACGATGCCTTTCCCCAAATCGGGGCCAAACTGAAG
>JBAXFI010000387.1:0-1592 GCA_037139995.1 Comamonadaceae bacterium
CGCGGCTCAAATCCCAGCGTGCGTATTGCAGGTGGACATCCTCGAGGTGGCGGTAACGTGCCGGGATCTCAAAGCGTGCGCCACCCAGGCTGACAGTTCCATCGG
Source organism: Comamonadaceae bacterium (assembly GCA_037139995.1). Classification (GTDB taxonomy): domain Bacteria; phylum Pseudomonadota; class Gammaproteobacteria; order Burkholderiales; family Burkholderiaceae_C; genus Rhodoferax. The sequence goes on from JBAXFI010000387.1 coordinate 106, forward strand.
AGCGGCGCTGGCGGCGCTTGACCTCGATGCGAAACGCGTTGACCAAGGCATCGGCAGAGGGGCACTCCCGGCGTACGTTGGGTCCAGCCAGGTAGCGGTCCAAGGGCGTGGTGCCGATCTCGGAGTGGTGAGCGCGGTGATATTCCTGCTCCACCCAGGCCTGTGTTGCCAGGTTCAGGGCGTCCAGCGTGAGCGATGCATCGCCCTCCAGCATGGCCATCAAGCGCCCTTCAATCCGACCCCAAAAGGATTCCTGTTTGGCGTTCTGGTACGGCGAATATGGCAGCGTTGTCTGATGCAAGACACCCAGGCGAGCCAGTCCGCTGGTGGTCTCTTCGGCCAGCATGGCAGCGCCGTTGTCGGTCATTAGGGCGCGTGGCAGGCCGCGCTTCATAAAGGCCTGGCACAGGGCATGGATCAGACTCTGTGCGCTCTCATCAAGATACCACTGGAGGTGGCACACCAGGCGGGAACGATCATCGATCACGCCCAAAAGCATGGGTGTGACCCACAGGCCTTTGCGGGTGAGAACCTTACGCGAGCCATGGTGGAAATCAAGGTGCCACAGGGCGTTGACATGGTCGAGCTCAAAGCTGCGAACCTCAAGTTGTTCCAATCGGTCACGGGCGGCGATCGCCCCGGGCGTTGCGCGTTTAGGTGCAGCCTTACGGAACATGCCATGGGCCTTGAGGTAGCGCCGGATCGTAGGGTAGGAAGCCACCGCAATCTCGCTGCCTTTGAGCTTGGACAGCAGGTTGTCGAAATGCAACTGCATGGTCCAGCCAGGGTGCTCGCGGTACTGTGTGGTGAGGGCCTCGATGAGTTGAGGATTGAGGCTGGGGAATTGCCCTACGTTATCGCGCTTGCGGTCCCTCAGAACTGCGACCGGATCAGCACCGCGTCGGGCTGCGTAGTACCAGCGTTCCAGCGTGGCGGCACTGAATCGAACATCCAGTCCGGTATCCGGGTGACGCCAAGGTTTGGCGGCAAGTGCTTGCAATGAGGACATCAGGCTGCCCGGTGCAGGAGGCGCGGCAAGTAAGGCACCGATGATGGAAAAACGCAGATGCGCCCAGCGATCGCGCTTGGGGGTTTGAACAATTGAACTCAAAGAAGTCTCCAGGTAATGCGGCGCCAACAACGGCTGTCCATGCATAGGAGACAAGGCTAAAAAGCTGTACCAGATTTGGCTAGGCGCATCCTCTGCGGGTGATCAACACCCATCAGGCTGGGTGCAAAAAGGTGTGATCGTGATCGGAGACAGAAAGACCAACAGTCGGGTCATGGGTTGTGCAGTGCATTCACCAAAACATTGCATCAAACTGCTTGGCAGGAGTTTTGTTTGCACCGGTGGCATAAAGCGTGCACACATGGCCTGCCAGAGGCCGGTCAGAGGGAATTGGAGTTGCCACCACTGACGCCAACGCTGCAAGGTACGTAAGGACACGCCCAGGCTTTGTGAGAGGCGTGTGGTGATGGCAGTCGAT
>JBAXFI010000388.1:0-1561 GCA_037139995.1 Comamonadaceae bacterium
TGAATGGCGGCTTGCAGGTAAACCTTGGGGCGCGCGCCGGCCTTGCCGAAGCGCAGCCACTGAATCTGTTTTTGCGAGCCCGGCGTCATGCTGGGTAGTTGGATGCTGTTGATTCTGGCTGGCATGTTTCTCTCCTGTCAGGGGTGTCCCGGATCAGTCTAACGCAATGGTGGCTTGGATGACCGGTTGGCGGGGCACTCAGCTCCGCGGCTGTCCCCCGCCCTCTGGGCTCCTCCTTGATGCCGCTGCGCCGAGCGCCCCACCAACCTCCTGACCCGCACAGCCCTTAAGTCTTGAAATGAGAATCTCACAGGGCTCTCCGACCGATACACCCAGCGCCTGCGCCAGCGCATTGACGTGGCTGACGATGCCCTCGTCCAGCGTGCTTTGGGCCTCGCCAATGCGCGCGCTACTGTGCGCCACGGTACAGGCGGCCAGGCCGTGCGACTGCAGAAACGGTAAGGCTGCCAGACCCGCTTCGTCCTTGCCAACGCCGGCATCGTTAAAGACGCTTAAGCGCGGTCGCGCCGCCAGCGCATAGCGCGCCGAACTGATGCCGCCGTGCGAGCCGCTGACTGCCAGGCAACCGGCGTCCTGCGTACCCAGTTCGGTGATGGAATCGACGACGCGAAGCATGGTCATGCTCACTGCTGCCTGGCCAGCGCCGCCTGCGTGATGGCAGACAGCGTGCCGCGCGTGGTGATGACTTCGGGCTCCAGCATCACCTCGATCAGTGTGCCTTGGGGACGCGCCAGTGCGCCCAGCAGTTCAGCTTCAAACTCTTCGGTGCGGGTGATGCGCACGCCGGCGTAACCGTAGGCGCGTGCCAGCGCCGCGAAGTCGGGGTTGCTGAGCTGCGAGCCGCTGACGCGCTCTGGAAACTCGCGCTCCTGGTGCATGCGGATCGTGCCAAACATGCCGTTATTGAGCAGCACGATAATGGTCTTGGCACCGAACTGCACGGCAGTGGCGAGTTCCTGTCCGTTCATCAAAAAGTCGCCATCGCCCGCGATGGTGAACACCACACGCCCGGTGCAAATCGCCGCCCCAATGCCGGCGGGCACGCCGTAACCCATGGCACCATTGGTCGGTGCCAGTTGCGTCTTGCAACCGCGCGCCAGGCCGTAGTGCTGGTAGAAGCGATGTACCCAACTGGCAAAGTTGCCAGCACCATTGGTCAGGACCGCGTCGGCTGGCAAATGCTGCTGCAGCGTCGCCACGATGGCCGGCATGTCGATGTTGCCGGGCAGAGCCTGCGGTGTCATATTGGCCAGATAGTCCGCGTGACAGGCCTGCGCCCAGTCCTGCCAGGGCAGCGTTGCCGGCGCCTGCAGTTCCTCCAGCGAGTGCGCCGCAGCACTCATACCAGCGTTGATCGCCAGATCGGCCTGGTAAACGCGGTTCAGTTCTTCTGCGCTGGAATGAATGTGCACCAGTTTCTGCCTGGGTCGTGGCGCCTCCAGCAGGGTGTAGCCACCGGTCGTCATCTCACCGAGCCGCGGACCAATGGCCAGAATCAGGTCACTGTCCTTGATGCGCGCGGCCAGCTTGGGGTTGATGC
>JBAXFI010000389.1:0-1522 GCA_037139995.1 Comamonadaceae bacterium
AACCTCCAATGTTCAGACCATTCATCATTACGCTGCTGCTTTCTTTTGCAGCTTCAGTTCATGCCCAGGTAATCAATATCGACAACGCTGAACTGGCGCGACTCAGCGCCAGCGGCGCTGCAGTCATCGACATCCGGACCGCCCCGGAATGGAAAGAAACCGGCGTCATTGTCGGAAGCAAGTTATTGACTTTCTTTGATGAGAAGGGCCAATCCGATCCAACTCACTGGCTTGGCCAATTGAAGTCGCTGACCAAGCCGGGGCAACCGGTGATCCTGATTTGCCGCAGCGGCAACCGCTCAAGGACGGTAGCGCAGTTCATGTGGCAACAGGCTGGATACAAAACCGTCTACAACGTGACTTCTGGCATCAACGTGTGGTCCAGAGAGGGCAGACCGGTCGTGCCATCGAACTCGCCACTGGTCACCTGTGCTGCCGGCAAGGGTTGCTGAACTACAGACTTCGACGCCTGGATCAGGGCAGTCAAATCATGCTTCGTCAGACCTTCATACGCTTTTTCTCTGTATTCGCTGTACTCCTCGCAGCGCTGTTGGCGCTGCCTGCGCAAGCCCAGAACGAGGCTCCGGATGCCTTGATCAAACATCTCTCGGCGGAAGTCCTCGACAGCATCAAGGCCGATCCAGCGCTGCGAACGGGCGATCTGACAAGAGTCATCGCACTGGTCGACGCCAAGCTGATGCCGAACATGAACTTCAAACGCATGACGGCCTCAGCAGTTGGCCCGACCTGGCGCCAAATCAGCCCGGAACAGCAAGAGCGTTTGCAGAAAGAGTTCAAGATCTTGCTGGTGCGCACCTATGCCGGGGCCTTGGCGCAGGCCCATGACGTCACGCTGACGGTGAAGCCGCTGCGCGGCTCCCCGGACGACCAGGAGGTCATCGTGCGAACCGAAATCAAAGGTAGGGGTGATCCGGTTCAACTCGACTACAGGCTGGAAAAGACACCGGGTGAGTGCGCTGGCTGGAAGATCTACAACCTCAATGTGATGGGCGTCTGGTTGGTTGAAACCTACCGCAGCCAGTTCGCCCAGGAAATCAATGCCAAGGGCGTTGATGGCTTGATTGCCACCCTGGCAGAGCGCAACAAAAGCAATTCAAGAAAGAACTGAAAGCGCCAGACACCAGTCAGCCCAGGCGCGCGCCTTGTCCTGCGGTGTGCGCAGCAGATAGGCAGGCGGATAGCTGACGATCAGGGGAACACCCTGATAGCGGTAGACCTGACCACGCAGTTTGCCCAGCGGGATCGTCGCCACGTCAGGCACGCTGCCCTGCAGCAGGGCCTGCGCGGCGAAGCGACCCAGCGCCAGAATGACCTTGGGCTGCACCAGCGCCACTTCACGGCGCAGGTAATTCTCACAGGTCGCAAGGTCTTGCGGCTGCGGATTGCGCGCAACGGCCGGGCGGCACTTGACCACATTGCTGAGGTAAGCGGCACGCGCATCGACACCGCCACGCTGCACGCCAACGGCCTTGAGCATGTTGTCAAGCAATTGACCGGCCTG
>JBAXFI010000390.1:0-1508 GCA_037139995.1 Comamonadaceae bacterium
GCCCACTCGCAAGAGGCAGAGCCCAGCGCCACGCCTTTTCGTCCCACGGTCACCAGTGGCGCCTCCCTCTCGGCCCCCGGTTGGCTCGAACTCGAACTCGGCGGACAGCGTCTGGGCGGCAATGGCTTTGATGCGCGCAATAGCTGGCCTTATCTGCTGAAATACTCGCTCAACGACCGATTCGCGCTGCTGCTGGGCGGTGATGCCTATGTGGCGGTCGCTCCTGCATCGGGTGGCTTCAATGTCACCGGTCGCGGTGACAGCAGCGCCACGCTCAAGTACCGCGCGCCTGATGCCATGGAAGGCATGACATTTGGTCTGGAAGCAACAGTGAAGTTTCCAAGCGCTTCCGAGGGACTGGGCACGGGTGAGCGTGACTACAGTCTCAAAGGCATCTATGGTCTGGACCTGCCCAAGGGCTTTCATCTCGACACCAACCTGATGGCCACGCGCCTGGGCAGTGTGACCGCCAACCAGGGTCTGTACCAGTGGACCTGGGCTGCTGCCGTTTCGCACGCTGTGGGCGAGCGCTGGACCTTGGCGTTTGACCTGTCCGGCACGCAGCAGCGGGGGGCCGCGTCTAGCGCGCAGTATCTGCTGGCGGCCAGTTATGCGCTGAACCCGCGCGTCGTGCTCGACACCGGCTTTGCCCAGGGGCTCAACAGCGACACCCCCAAATACACCGTGTTTGGCGGCATGACGCTGCTTCTTGGCAAGATCAACTGAGTCACTACCTTGTCAATAGGGCCGCGCAATGAAACAACTTACGATCTTGACGGGTGCTTCTCGGGGCCTTGGCTTGGCACTGGCAGAGCAGTTGCTGGCACCAGGCCATACCTTGGTCTGTATCTCACGCAAGACCTCTTCAGAGCTAACTCGGATTGCTGCAAACGCTGGTGCAGTTTTGGAGCAGTGGCCCTTGGATCTGGCGCAACCCGCCATTGCTGAGCAGACATTGAGGCGGTGGCTGGGCGGGCGATCGGCAGCGTCCTGGAGTAGCGCTACGCTCATCAACAATGCCTGTGCCATGCCTCCTCTGCTGGCACTGCGCGACGCCCAGGGCGATGATCTGTCGTATGCGATGCGGGTCGGCCTGGAGGCTCCGTTGCTGCTCAGCAGCGCATTTCTCGATGCCACTCGACACTGGGCCGCGAACCGCAAAGTGCTCAACATTTCCTCAGGACTGGGGCGCCGCGCAATGGCGTCACAAGCTGCCTACTGCGCCGCCAAGGCCGGCATGGATCACTTCACCCGCTGCATGGCGCTGGATGAAGCTCTGTACCCGAACGGTGCCAAGGTCTGCTCCCTGGCCCCTGGGGTGATCGATACCGATATGCAGGTGCAGCTGCGCAGCGCCGATCCTGCGCAATTCCCGGACGTGATCAATTTCTCCAACATGCACTCACAGGGTCAACTGAGCAGTCCGGCTCAAACTGCTTCAAGGGTGCTGGCTTACTTGGCTCGTTCGGATTTCGGCAGCAATTCTGTCGGTGACGTACGCGACTGAA